>JAQUDN010000025.1 GCA_028685665.1 Burkholderiaceae bacterium
CGGCAATCTCGTCGAAGGGGTTCATGCTCATCTTCACGTTGGCGATGTCTACCCCGCTGCCGTCCGACTTCACTCGGACTTTCACGTTGTAGTCCACCACGCGCTTCACGGGGACGAGGATTTTCATAATGGCACCAGTACGTTGATGAAGGGTTGTTCCGCCCTGTTTATCGCACGGCGTCTCTGCAAGGCCGGGCAATATCACCCAAACTGATGGACAGGTTGTGAGCCACGGCACATGGCGATAAAAAAGGCATGGCGCCCCGTGGTGCGCCATGCCCCCGGGGCTGACATGGAAGATTACAGGTGGTAGGCACGCTCACCGTGAGAGGTGAGATCCAGGCCTTCACGTTCGTCGTCTTCCGTGACACGCAGTCCGAGTGTCCAGTCTGCGATCTTGAAGGCCATGACAGACACCACGGTCGACCACACGACCGCAACGCAGACCCCCCACAATTGACTCACCAGCTGACGGCCCATGTGGTATTCGCCCACCGCATTGGTAACGTAGTCGTACACCCCGGTGCCACCCAGGTCGGGAGAAGCGAAAACACCGGTCAACAAAGCCCCCAGAATGCCCCCTACGCCATGGACGCCAAACACGTCCAGGCTGTCATCCACCTTCAGCAGGCGCTTGAGGCCATTGACGCCCCAATAGCACACGGCCCCCGCCGACAAGCCGATGACCATGCTGCCCATGACGCCCACAAAGCCACAGGCGGGCGTGATGGCCACGAGTCCGGCGATGGCCCCAGAGGCAGCGCCCAACATCGATGGTTTGGTCTTGACCTTCCATTCGACCAATGTCCAGGACACGGTGGCGGCACAAGCGGCCAGGAAGGTGTTGAGGAAGGCCAAGCCGGCGGTGCCAGAAGCTTCCAGGTTTGAACCGACGTTGAAGCCAAACCACCCGACCCACAGCAAGGAAGCACCCACCATGGTCATGGTCAGGTTGTGCGGAGCCATCTGCTCTTTGCCAAAGCCGACGCGTTTGCCCAGCATGTAGGCGCCCACCAGCCCCGCCATGGCGGCATTGATGTGGACCACGGTACCGCCCGCAAAATCGATGGCCCCCTTCTGGAACAGGAACCCGGCGGTGGCCATGGCCTTGTCTGCAGCGTCTGCGTTGATGTACGCATCGGGCCCAGCCCAGTACCAGACCATGTGGGCCAGAGGCAGATAGCTGAACGTGAACCACAAGACCATGAAGAGCAGGAGGGCCGAAAACTTCGCGCGTTCCGCCACCGCACCGATGATGAGGGCGGGGGTGATGGCCGCGAAGGTCATCTGGAACGCGATGTACAGGAATTCGGGAACAGCGACCCCTTTGCTGAAGGTGGCGGCCAGGGAGTCCACGGTCACGCCTTTGAGGAACAGCTTTTCAAAGCCTCCAAAGAAGGCATTGCCTTCCGTGAAAGCCAGGCTGTAGCCGTAAACACACCACAGCATGCCCAGCAGGGAGAAGGTCACCAGGACTTGCATCATCACCGACAGCATGTTCTTGGAGCGCACCATGCCGCCATAGAACAAGGGCAAGCCTGGAACGGCCATCATGATCACCAGCAAGGTGGCGACGATCATCCAGGCCGCGTCGCCTTTGTGGACCGTGGGTGTGGGTGGGTCGCTGGCGGCAGGCCCTGCATCAGCCGTCGCAGGCGCCGCGACAAGGGCGTGCGGCGCCGATGCCGCAGCGGCAAGCGCAGGGGCCGGCGTGGAAACCACTGCGGCAGCGGTCTCGGCATAGACGGGGGACAACAAGGCGCCGCACAAACTCAGCGCCAGAAAGATGTTTTTGACCATGTGTGATCTCCGGTTGCGTGAAAGCAGCTCACAGCGCCTGCCCATGGGTCTCACCCGTGCGGATGCGCACGGCACCCTCCAGGGGAGTGACGAAGATCTTTCCGTCTCCAATCCTGCCGGTGTGGGCGGCTTTCAGGATGACGTCCATGATCCGATCGGCCTGTTCCGCGGGAACGGCCACCCCCAACTTGACCTTCGGTAAAAAGTCCACGACGTACTCGGCACCGCGATACAACTCGGTGTGCCCTTTCTGACGACCAAAGCCCTTGACTTCCTCGACGGTGATGCCCTGTATGCCTGCGGCGGACAGGGCTTCTCGCACCTCATCGAGTTTGAAAGGCTTGATCACTGCGCTGATCAGCTTCATTGCGACTCCAAAGTTTTCACCACCAGCCCATCTGGCAGATCCACCTCAGTACAAGCAATCGACGTGCCATATTTTCACAACAGGAAATAATAATTATTTACAGGAAACAAGCAAAAACGGTGCGCATGACCCTTTCAGGATCATCCACGCACCGCTTTGGAAGAAAGAAGCTCGCCGGGTTGGTGCTCAGCGCGCGGCCAACCGCTTGATTTGCTCCAGTCCCGTGCCCAGCATGCGTTGCAGCAGAGGCTGAAGGGCGCGGGCCTTGGCCGGGTCGTAGCCAAAAGGCGCCTCTTCCTGCATGTACAGGCGCTGGCTCATTTCCAGCTGAATGGCATGCACACCGCGTTCTGGCTGGCCATAGTGCCGGGTGATGTAACCGCCTTTGAAACGCCCGTTGACCACCTGGCTGAACCCGCCACCACGCACCACATCCACGACGGCGTCAAGAAGGGCTGGCGCACAACTGCCTCCATCGGCCGTGCCAAAGTTCAGGTCGGGCAAACGCCCTTCAAACAACCTCGGCAAAAGACTGGCGATGGAGTGGGCATCCCACAGCAGCACGGCGCCGTGCAGCGACTGGAGACGGTCCAGCTCTGCACGGATTTGCCGATGGTATGGCTGCCAATACATGGCCAAGCGACGCGCCTGCTCAGAAGCGTCGGGCGCAGCTCCGGCCCCATACAAAGGCTCTCCACGGAAGGTATCGACCGGGCACAAGGTGGTGGTGGTCTGCCCCGGATAGAGGCTTTCACCATTGGGCGGGCGATTGAGGTCAATCACGTAACGGGACACCCTGGCCCGCAGGACCGAGGCCCCCAGGGCTTCGGCGAAGCCATACAACTGATCGAGATGCCAGTCCGTGTCTTGCCTGATCCCTGCGACATCGGCCATGCCGGCCTGCACCTCATCGGGAATCTCCGTCCCCAGATGGGGAATGGAGATCAGCAAGGGCTTCGTGCCAGGGGTGAAAACATAGGTCGGGGTATCGCAGCTCACGTGATCTCCTCGTCAGGACAGGACAAAGCGCTGTCAGGCAGCGCGGGAATGCGGGCACGAATGGCAGGGGCGGTGTTGTGCCGGATGACTTCGCGGGTGACGCGCACCACGTCGTCATCCAGACCGGACCACTCGCCATCGCGAGACAGCAGAAAGAAATGCCGCTGCCCCAGGCGGGCCAGCGGCAAGGGAACCACCGTGACGTCGTCCAGGTAGTGCCGCGATTGCCAAAGGCACAGCGGTGTGGTCAAGGCCCATCCCAAGCCGGAGGCAACCAGGCTGAGCAAGGGGTCCGTCGCGTCAAATTCGTAGCAGCGTTCGGCATGTACCCCGACGTGGCGCAGATAGCGCTCAATCTGCTGGCCAATGACCGACCGCTGGCTGTAACGGATCAGGGGCAAGCTCCCCGCAGACATGGAGAGGTCCCGGAGCGAGGTGGGCATGGAGACCGCATGGTCCTTGGGATACACCGCCACCCAGGACTCCGAAAACAGCAGACGTTGCAGTACCCGGGGATCTTGCATGCCGGTATCGGTGCAAATCACCATGTCCAGTTCACGCCCCCTCATCTGCTCCGCCAAGGCGGGGGTCAAGCCCGACCACATCCGGAACTGCCGGGCCTTACCCGCCATCGCACGGATCAGCGGGGGTCCGACCGTCGCAGCGAACGAATCAACGCAGCCCAGACGGATTTCCGCCAGCTCCATCCGGGCGGCAGCGCGCACCTGGCCCATGGCGGCATGCGCCTGCGACAGCAGCGTGGCCGCTGCCTGGTGCAGTACACGGCCCGCATGGGTGGGCCTGGCGGGGCGCACGTCGCGATCCATTAATTGCAGTCCCAGGTCCTCTTCCAGCGACTTGATGGACTGACTGACAGCGCTCTGGCTCAAGCCCAGACGCTCTGCCGCCATCACCATGGAACTGGCGTCGCACACAACCACGAAAGTCTCCAAAGCACGCAGATCGGGCACGCTCTGGGCACGGCGGTGGATGGGAGGCGGCTTGGATTCGGACATGGGAGGCATCCTGATGGGTCACGGAAGGTTCGCTTATTGCATAAGCAGAACTTTATTTCACCATCCATATTGCTTCACCTGAAGTCCCAGGGAGACCGCCCATCTACGCTGAGACCCCTCACAACCCCTGGATTCAAGAAAGGCCAATGATGGACAACCGCTATGACGCCATCGTGATCGGAGCCGGAGTGATCGGCACATCGGTCGCCTACCATCTCGCCCGGCTCGGTGCCAAGAAAGTACTCGTGCTGGAACGCCTGCAAATCGGCTCGGGAACCAGTACCCAATCCTCCGGCATCCTGCGCACCCACTATTCGGTGATTGAGAACGTCGAACTCGCCCGCCGGTCATGGTCGGCGTTCACCCACTTCAATGAGTACCTGCAGGATGACGATGCAGCCTCGGGTTTGGTCAAGTGTGGCTATCTGATTTGCGCTCCGGATGGCCCCAAGAAAGCCCCACTGCAAGCGGCACTTTCAGCCCAGCAAGACAAGGGCATTGAGGTGCAGTTTCTGGGCAAGCAGGAAGCTCGCTCGCTTTTGCCCATCGCACACTTCGATGACGCAGCCCTGATCGGATACGAGCCTGAAGCCGGCTTTGCCGACGCCTACCTGGTCGCCAGCAGCTTTGCACGCACGGCACGCCGCCTGGGCGTCAAGATCATGGAGGGTGTTCAGGTGGATCGCCTGCTGGTAGACAACGGCCGTGTCTGCGGGGTCGAGACCCCCCAAGGCAAGTTCCTCAGCGACACGGTGATCAGCACCCAGAACATCTGGGCCAAGGACATTGAGCGCTGGACGGGCATCCCGACGCCCGTCGTTGCAGAACGCCATACGGTGCTGGCATTGGAATGTACCGACGCCCCTTACACCTTCCAGATGCCGGTCTTCAAAGACCTGGGCTCCCCCGGCATGCTGTATTGCCGCAGCTACGGGGGAAACCAGATGCTGGTGAGCGAAGGCATCGTGGGCGAAACCCTGGCAGCGCCAGACAACGAGCAAGGCGATATTTCGATGGACTATGTCGTCGAGATCGGCGCACAGGTGGCGGAACGCTTCCAGGCCTACGAAGCGGCGGGGCTGGCATCGTCTTGGACCGGCGTCTACGACGTGACGCCCGACTGGAACCCTGTTTTAGGTCGTGTGCCTGGCCTGGAGGGTCTGGTGGTGGGCTATGGCTTCTCAGGCCACGGCTTCAAACTGTCGCCGGGCGTGGGGCGGATCCTGGCGCAGGAAGCCCTGGGCTTGCCCACGGATGTGCCCCTGGCCCCCTATGCCCTGGAACGCTTCAGCTCAGGCCAGCTACTGACGGGCAAGTACGGCCTGGGCGCTGTGTCCTGAGGCCTGCCCAGGGCCGCCCATGAACACGCATACCGAGGCTCTGCCAGCCGGTTTACAGCGGCTGGTGCACAAGGCCCTGGACCGCCAACCCTGGCGCAATGGCCTGGGCTGGACATCCCTGGTGGCCGACCATCACGTGAACGAACACCTCGTGTGGCGGGTGAGCATTGCCGAGATTCAGGCGGCCTCATCCTTTTCGCACTTTCCGGCCCTGGATCGCACGGCCGTCCTGCTGCAAGGCGGCCCACTCCAGCTGATCGGACCAGATCGCCACTGGGATCTGCACCACCCGGGGGACACAGCCCAATTTCCGGGCGAAGCCGACATTGCCAACACATCCCCAGGCCAGGAAGCCCTGATCTGGAACGTCATGGCACATCGCGAGCGGGGCCACGCCGAGGTGTCTGTGCGGCAAGGGCAAGCGCTGTCCCTGGCAGCAGAAGGCCAGACGCTGGCCTGGGTTCTGGAGGGCCATTTTGAGGTCACCGGCCCCCAGTGCCCGCCCGGCCTGCAGGTCAGCGCCGGAGAGGGGCTGCGCTGGTCCGGGGCCTGCCAGGGTCCGACGCTCGTGCCCACATCGGCGCAGGCCCGGGTGCTGTGCACCCGTTTGCGGGACTGAGAGCCCGCACGGCCCGCCCCCGATCAATCCACATGGCGTGGATAAACGATGACCGACAAGAACTTGATCGGACATTGCACCAGACGCTCGGGGCCGTGCGGCACCTCGGCTTGAAAACTCAAGGCATCACCCGGCTCCAGCAGGTAGGTCTCCTGGCCGCATCGGTACTCCAGCGTGCCCTCCAACATGTACAGAAACTCCGTACCGGGATGCTCGAACGTCGGATAACGCTGCGAATCATCGTCCATGGTGATCAAAAAAGGTTCGAACAGTTTGACGGGGCCCTGATCGTAGGCCAGCAAGTGGTAAGTGTGCCCACTCTTGGTGCCTCGACGCACCACTTCCATGCCGGCCCCTTTTTTGATGTGCTGAGCACGGCTGGCCGTCGCGTCATATTTGCTGAAAAGCATCGACATCGACACGCCCAGCGCGCGGGCAATGCGCGCCAACGTGTCCATCGCCGCAGAGGTGTGCCCGTTTTCGATCTTGGACAGCATCCCCCGGCTGATACCCGCTTGCTCCGCCACCTGCGCAATGGTCAAGCCATCGCGCAGGCGCAACTCCCGAATGGCGGCACCCACCGTCTCTTCCAGAGAAGACAGGTGCGCCTCCTGATTTCGATTCAAAACTGACTCCTTGGACACCGTGGATGGCATCCCAGTTTATGCGGTCGATTTTCTTTTGAAAAAGTTTCACAGCAGGCACAATGTTTGCATATCAAGAAACAATGAAAGTCCAGCTGATGCTGCGTCAGCCAGACCTTCAGACCTGAACCCGCGATCCACTCTGTGAAGGAGCTCCCCTTGAAAGTCGAAACTTTCTTACCGCCTGATCCCCTGGCAGGCGACCTGATCCCCCCCCGGCGATTCGAGTCCATACAGGACACCCAGGATCACCTGCGCGCCTCTGGCATCTCCTATGTCCTGGCCCAGTTTGTCGACATCCACGGCGTCGCGAAGGCCAAGACGGTGCCCGTGTCCCACCTGAATGTGATTTTCAAAGAAGGCGTGGGCTTTGCCGGCTTCGCCATCTGTGGTGTCGGCATCGCCCCCCATGGCCCTGATTTCATGGCGGTGGGGGACATGGCCACCGTTGCCGTGGTCCCGTGGCAACCGGGCCTTGCACGCGTCGTGTGCGAAGGCCATGTACAGGGGCAGCCCTGGGCCTACGACAGCCGCGTGGTCTTGAAAAAGCAGGTAGCCCGGCTGGCGGAACGCGGGCTGACCCTGTTCACCGGCCTGGAGCCCGAGTTCTCTTTGCTGCGCCGCACCGAGAACGGAGGCATTGCACCGTGCGACCCCAGCGACACCCTGCAAAAGCCGTGCTACGACTACAAAGGCCTGTCCCGCACGCGGGCCTACCTGGAAAAGCTCTCCAACGTGATGCGCGCCACGGGCATCGACGTCTACCAGATAGACCATGAAGACGCCAACGGCCAGTTCGAGCTGAACTACACCTACACCGACTGCCTCACCTCATGTGATCACTTCGTGTTCTTCAAGATGGCGGCCAGCGAAATCGCCCACGAGATGGGGCTGATCTGCTCGTTCATGCCCAAGCCCTTTGCCAACCGCCCCGGCAATGGCATGCACATGCACCTGTCCCTGGGAGATGGGCAGAGCAATCTGTTCAGCGACAAGAACGACCCGAACGGCCTGGAGCTCTCGCCCATGGCGTACCACTTCCTGGGGGGGTTGCTGGCCCACGCACCGGCGCTCACGGCACTGTGCGCGCCCACCATCAATTCCTACAAACGGCTTGTGGTCGGGCGCTCTTTGACGGGTGCGACATGGGCACCGGCCTACATCAGCTATGGCGACAACAACCGCTCGACGATGGTGCGCGTGCCCAAGGGGCGCCTGGAACTGCGCCTGCCTGACGGCGCCTGCAACGCCTACCTGGCGACGGCGGCGGTGATTGCAGCCGGCCTGGACGGCATGGACCGCAAGCTGGACCCGGGGGCCCCCCGCAACGTCAATTTGTACGAGTGGAGCGAAGCGCAACTGCAAGAGGCAGGCATTGGTCTGCTGCCACAGAACCTCAATGCAGCCCTGGATGCCCTGGAAGGAGATGCACTGATCCGAGGTGCGCTAGGCCCTGTCGCGGACGAGTTCCTGCAGCTCAAACGCATGGAGTGGCTGGAGTACATGCGGCACGTATCCGAATGGGAGATACAGCAATACCTTGAATTTTTCTGAGAAGGACGAAAAAACACCATGTGCGGAATTGTTGGATTACTCATCAAGAAACCCTCGCTACGCGATCAACTTGGCGCATTGATGGTGCCGATGCTCATCGGCATGACCGAGCGAGGCCCGGACTCGGCCGGATTGGCCGTGTTCACCGACCCCTTGCCCCCGGGACAGCGAAAGATCAGCGTGTATTCGGGCCTGACCGAGGAAGGCGCTGGCTACCCCTGGTCCAAGCTGGTCGATGCCATCCAAGGCGAACTCAAGGTACAGGCCCACACCCATACCAAAGGCAACCATGCCGTGCTGACGTTCGAAGGCGATGTCGATCCGGTGAAAGCCTTTGTCAAGGCCTACCACCCGAAGCTGAACCTATTGTCTGCAGGACGCAGCATCGACCTCTACAAGGACATCGGCACCCCCGCCGAGGTGGCGGCGAGCTACCAGTTCAGCCAGCTCTCGGGCAGTCACCTGGTGGGCCACACCCGGATGGCCACCGAATCGGCGGTGACGCCGGACCGTGCCCATCCCTTCACCGCAGGGGAAGACTTCTGTCTGGTGAACAACGGCTCCTTGTCGAACCCCAATGGCGTGCGCCGCATGCTGGAGCCCCGCGGCATCCAGTTCGAGACCGATAACGACACCGAAGCCGCCTGCCGTTTCCTGGAATGGCGCCTGCGCGAAGGCGATGACCTGCACGCTGCGCTGCAGAAAGGGTTCGAGGCCCTGGATGGGTTCTACACCTTCCTGATGGGCACTTCGACCGAATTGGCCCTGATCCGCGACCCCTTCGCCTGCAAACCCGCCGTCGTGGCGGAAACCGATGACTACGTGGCGATTGCCTCGGAGTTCCGCTCACTGGCCCACCTTCCCGGCGTGAAGCACGCCAAAGTCTTTGAACCTGCCCCCGAGGAGATGTACGTATGGAAAGCCTGACATTCGATCTGAGCGAGGGCGGCGTGCGCCCGCTCAACCAGTACCTGCACGGTCCCGCAGCCGGCCTCGAAGGGAAACACATCACCGTGATCAACCCCGATGGGGCGCACAACATCGCCGTGGGACTGAACACCGCAGTGCAGGTGACGATTGAAGGCCACGCAGGTTATTACGCCGCGGGCATGAACCAGCTGGCAGACGTGACCATCAACGGCAGTGCCAGCACCGGCGTGGCCGAGAACATGATGAGCGGCAAGGTACACGTCAAGGGCTTTGCCTCCAACAGCGCCGGGGCCTCGGCCCATGGCGGCTTGCTGGTGATCGACGGCGATGCGGGCCTGCGTTGCGGCATCTCGCTCAAGGGCGGCGACATCGTGGTCGGCGGCTCGGTTGGCAGCTTCTCCGGCTTTATGGCCCAGGCGGGCCGCATGGTGATCTGCGGCAACGCAGGGGATGCGCTGGGTGACTCCTTGTACGAAGCCGTGATCTACGTGAAAGGAGACATCAAGAGCCTCGGTGCCGATGCCCAGATCGAACCCCTGGGAGCCACCGACATCACCGCGCTGATGGCCTTGCTGGCCGCTGCCGGCCTGAATCACCCCCCGCAGGACTTCAAGCGCATCGCTTCTGCGCGAACCCTTTATCACTGGAACGCCGACGCTGATCAGGAATATTGACATGAGCACCGAACACCCCATGACATTCAAACGCCTCCAACGCGAAGAGTCCGCGGGCTTTGACCGCAGCACACTCGACTACATTCACCGCGCATCCAACACCGGGCTGTACGAAATCCGGGGCCTGGGAGCCAAGCGCAAATTACCGCACTTCGATGACCTGGTCTTTCTGGGCGCTTCGCTGTCCCGTTATCCCCTGGAGGGATACCGCGAGAAGTGCAGTACGAAAACCGTGCTAGGCACGCGCTTTGCCAAGAAACCCATCGTGCTGGACACGCCCATCACGGTGGCCGGCATGAGCTTTGGCGCACTCTCGGCCAACGTGAAGGAAGCCTTGGGCAAAGCGGCTACCGCCATGGGAACCTCCACCACCACCGGAGACGGCGGCATGACACCGGAAGAGCGCCAATCTTCGCGCACGCTGGTCTACCAATGCCTGCCGTCCCGCTACGGCTTCAACCCCGATGACGTGCGCAAGGCGGACGCCATCGAAGTGGTGCTGGGACAAGGCGCCAAGCCAGGCGGCGGGGGCATGCTGCTGGGCCAGAAAGTGAACCCGCGTGTGGCCAAGATGCGCACCCTGCCGGAAGGCGTGGACCAGCGCTCGGCCTGCCGCCATCCCGACTGGACAGGCCCGGATGACCTGGCCATCAAGATCCAGGAATTGCGCGAACTGACCGACTGGGAAAAGCCCATTTACGTCAAGGTGGGGGCCACCCGGGTCTTCCATGATGTCAAGCTGGCCGTGCACGCGGGGGCGGACGTGGTGGTCGTGGATGGCATGCAGGGCGGCACCGCAGCGACCCAGACCTGCTTTATCGAGCATGTGGGCATTCCCACTCTGGCGGCAGTGCGCCAAGCCGTTGCAGCGCTGGAAGACCTGGATATGAAAGGCACGGTGCAGCTGATCGTGTCAGGCGGCATCCGCACCGGCGCCGACGTGGCCAAAGCCCTGGCCCTGGGTGCCGATGCCGTGGCGATCGGCCAGGGCGTGTTGATGGCGCTGGGCTGCAACCGCGAGACGTACCAGCAAGAGGGACAAACCCACAGCGCTGAGGCCGACTACGCCGCACTGGGCACGGCCCCCGGCTTCTGCCACCACTGCCATACGGGAAAGTGCCCGGTGGGGGTGACCACCCAGGACCCCGTGCTGGAAAAGCGGCTGGAGCCCGAGGGAGGCGCCCGGCACCTGAAGAACTACCTCAAGACACTGACCATGGAGCTGACCACCTTGGCCCGTGCTTGCGGCAAGCAGAACGTGCACCACCTGGAGCCTGAAGACCTGGTGGCACTGACGGTGGAAGCGGCCGCCATGGCCCAGGTGCCCCTCGCGGGCACGAGCTGGGTGCCCGGCCAAGCGGTGTGAGTGGAGCCCCCGGTTTACGCGGGTGAGCCGCCCTGCGCAGGGAGGCTCGCTGGCGGCTTGACCGCCTCCGCTTTTTCACACAAGAAATCGAGCAGGCGCAGGGCGGCAGGGGTGAGTTCGCTGCGGCGGCGAAAACAAAGGGCAAACTGCCTTTGTGCCCAATCGTTGAGCAGGGGCACCGAGCGGACCTGGCCGGCCGACACGTACATGCCGGCCACCTCCCGCGGGACCACGCTGATGCCCAGGCCTGCGCCCACCACACGGAACGCCGCGTCAAAGTTGGACACCACGACGCGGTAGCTCATGCCGCGCCCCGCCTTGGCGGCAGCGCGGTGCAGCATGGTGTAGACCGCCGTGCTCGGGGGCAGGCCGACATGCTCGAAATCCAGCGTTTCCTCGAAGTACACCGCCTCGCGGGCGGCCAGCGGATGATGGACCGGCACGGCGAGCGACAGCTCATCGCGGCGGTAGGGGCGGGACTCCAGGCCGCGGAAGTCGATATGGCCCCAGCACACCCCCAGCGACACGACCCCCTCCCGCACCATGCCCACGACGTCTTTGGAAAAGCGCTCCTCGATGTCCACCTTGATATGGGCGTGGTCGGGTTCGCGCATGAACTGCGCCAGGTCGTCGAGCAGCGACTCGGCAATCGCGGAGGCACTGGCCACCACCCGCACCTGCCCCTGGATGCCGCCTTTGAAAGCGGCCATATCGGCCTCGATACGGTCCAGGGTGAACAGCAAGGAGCGCGCGTGCTCCAGCAAGGCACGCCCGGCCGGCGTGGGGGTGGCGCCATGCCGGCCGCGCACCAGCACGGGGATACCGAGCTGATGTTCCAGTTGCGCAATGCGTTTGCTGATGGCGGAAGGCTCGATGTGCTCCTGCGCAGCGGCGTCTTTCATATTGCCGGCATCGCACACGGCAACCAGCAATCGCAAGGTCTTGAGGTCGAGGTCTCTCATAGGGTTCACCCGCATTTCAGATTCCCAAAAGGAATTTTCAAACTTCCAAATCACCACTGGATGTTTTATAGGGAAATCATAAACTGCCTTCCACCGCCCTGAAACACCCCCATCCCCCCGAGGACTCCAACGATGATTCCCCTTCCTGTCCACGCCGTGGTGCGCGAAGTCGGCCTGCGCGATGGCCTGCAAAGCCTTGAGACCGTGTTGCCCACCGCCCGCAAGTGCGCATGGATTGCCGCGGCCTTTGCCGCCGGCCAGCGCGAGATCGAGGTCGGCTCCTTCGTGCCGGCCCGCCTGCTGCCGCAGCTGGCCGACACCGCCGAGGTGCTGGCCTACGCCAAAACCCTGCCGGGCCTGGTGGCCACCGTGCTGGTGCCCAACCTGAAGGGTGCGGAACGGGCCCTGGAATGCGGTGCCGACCTGCTGCTGCTGCCGCTGTCGGCCAGCCACGCCCACAGCCTGGCCAACCTGCGCAAGACGCCCGACGAGGTGGTGGCCGAGATGGCCCGCATCCGCGCCGCGCGCGATGCCTCGGGCAAGAAGACGCTCATCGAAGGCGGCGTGGGCACGGCGTTTGGCTGCACCCTGCAGGGTGCGGTGAAGCCGGCCGAGGTGCTGCGCCTGATGATGGCCCTGCTGGACGCCGGAGCCGACCGGGTCAGCCTGGCCGACACCGTGGGGTATGCCAACCCGCGCGCCGTGGCCGAGCTGTTCGAGCAGGCGATCCAGCTTGCGGGCGAGCGCTTTTGCTGCGGCCATTTCCATGACACCCGCGGCCTGGCCCTGGCCAATGTCTACGCGGCCTTGCAAGTGGGCGTGACACGCTTCGATGCCTCGCTGGCCGGCATCGGCGGCTGCCCGCATGCGCCCGGGGCCAGTGGCAACGCCGCCACCGAAGACCTGGCCTTCATGCTCGCTGCCTGCGGCGTGGACACCGGCCTCGACATCCCCGCCTTGCTGGCCCTGCGCGCCCAGGTGGTCGGGTGGCTCCAGGGCGAGCCCACCCACGGCGCGCTGTGGCGCGCCGGCCTGCCCACCACGGCGCCCGCCTTCGCCTGACCCCCTGCACCTTCCCCCCGAACGGACACCCGCATGCACACCGAACACAATGGCCTCCCCCTAGAAGGCGTCCGCGTCGTCGAATTCAGCCACATGGTCATGGGCCCCACCTGCGGCATGATCCTGGCCGACCTGGGCGCCGAGGTCATCAAGATCGAGCCCCCCGGCGGCGACAAGACGCGCAACCTGCCCGGACTGGGCATCGGCTTCTTCCGCAGCTTCAACCGCAACAAAAAAAGCGTGGTACTAGACATCCACACCGACGAAGGCATGGAAACCGCCAAGGCATTGATCGGCCAGAGCGACGTGCTCCTGGAGAACTTCCGCCCCGGCCTGATGGACCAACTGGGCCTGGGCTACGCAGCGCTCAAGGCCGAATTTCCGGAACTGATCTATGTCTCGCACAAAGGCTTTCTGCCAGGCCCCTATGAAAACCGCCTGGCGCTGGACGAAGTGGTGCAGAACATGGCCGGCCTGACCTATATGACCGGCCCGGAAGGACGGCCCCTGCGCGCGGGCACCTCGGTCAACGACATCATGGGCGGCATGTTCGGCGCCATCGGCGTGCTGGCGGCGCTGCGGGAACGCGAGCGAACCGGCCAAGGGCAGGAAATCCAGAGCGCGTTGTTCGAAAACTGTGTGCTGCTGGCATCGCAGCACATGCAGCAGTTCCAGATGACCGGCGACATTCCCCCGCCCTTCCCCTCCCGCCTCTCGGCCTGGAGCGTGTACGACACCTTCACCGTGGCCCAGGGCGAGCAGCTCTTCATTGGCGCCGTCAGCGACAAGCAGTTTCGGGTGCTGTGCGAGGTGCTCGCACGCCCCGACCTCGCCCAGGACCCCGCCTTGGCCACCAACGCCCAGCGCGTGGCCGTGCGCCCCCATTTGCTGCAGCAACTGGGCGAGACGCTCCAGCACCATGCACTCGAAACCCTGTGCGAGAAGCTGCAGGCCGCCGGCTTGCCCTACGCCAAAGTGGTGCGCCCCGACCAGCTCGTGCAGGACGATCACCTCCTCGCCAGCGGGGGCCTGGCGCCCATGCAAACCGACACCGGCGAAACCACCCAGGTGGTCCTGCTGCCCTTGCTGATGGGCGGACGCCGCCCTGGCGTACGCCACCCGCTTCCCCGGGTGGGCGAGCACACGGATGAAGTGCTCAATGCCTTGAACCTGGCCTGAGCCCCCTGACAAGAACGAGATTCCTGGAGACCCCCATGACCCCCCTTCACTGCTCCCGGCGCGCGCTGCTGACCCTGGCCACCGCCCCCTGGCTCGGCCCCGGCGGCGCTTTCGCCCAGCCCGCACCGCCCCCGCTGCGGGTCCTCCTGCCGCTGGGGGCCGGCTCGGGGGTGGACGTCATCGTCCGGTCGGCCCAAGCGGCCCTGTCCAGAGCCTTGGGCGGTCAGCCGGTGGTGATTGAAAACCTGCCGGGAGCGGGCGGCATCACCGGCACCGCCGCGCTGGTCAAGGCCGCGCCCGATGGCCACACCGTGGCCTTCATCTCCAACAACCACGCGGTCAACCCCAGCGTGTTCAAGAACCTGCCCTACGACAGCCTGAACGACATCACCCCGATCAGCCTGGTGGGGGGCTCGCCCTTTGTGCTCGTGGTCAACCCGGCCAAGGTGCCCGCCCGGAACGCGAAAGAAATGCAGGCCTTGATCAAGGCCAGGCCGGGCCAGTTCAACATGGCCTCGTCGGGGAACGGCACGATCATCCATCTGGCGGGAGAGATGTATGTCGATGCGCTCGATGTGCAGGTGCAGCACATCCCCTACAAGGGCATGGGCCCCATGCTGACCGACATCATTTCCGGCCAGGTGGAGTTTGGCGTGGCCGCGCTCGCCGCCGCACAGGGGCACCTGGCCTCGGGGAGGCTCAAAGCCATTGGGGTCATGGGCAAGCGGCGCGTGCCCTCGCTGCCCGAACTGCCCACCATCATCGAGCAAGGCTTCCCGGAGGTGGACGTCGAAGGCTGGTTCGCCCTGGTGGGCCCCAAAGGCCTGCCAGCCGCCCAGATCAAGCGGCTGCACGAGGCCGTGACCACCGCCTTCAACGACGCCGAGGTGAAAGCCGCCATGGCCAAGCAGGACAACCTCATCCACCCCAGCACACCCGAAGCCACCACACGATTCCTCCGCACGGAGCAAGACCGCTATGCGCGCCTGGTGAGCAAGGCCCATATCCAGATCGATTGAGCGCAGGGACAGGCACCGGCCCATCGCGGAAGTGCTCGGAAAAAGAGGGTTTGTCAGTAATATGGGCAACTGCGTGTTCATCCCCACCCTGACCGATCCATGCCCACTTCTTCCGCCCCGGAGTCCGCCCCCGCGCAGTGTTTTCATCCGGAAAATGCCGACGACCTCTGGCAGCTGGTGACCACCCCCCACCCGGTGGTTGGCAAGGCCCGCCACCTGGGCGAGGCCCTGATGCACGCGGGGCTGGTAAGCCCGACCCTGCTGGCCGACAGCCTGAAGGTCCAGCAGGTGGAACGCGAACAGGGCCACGAACGCCCCCTGGGCCAGATGCTCATTGAGCGCGGCGACCTGACCGAAAACCAGCTGCGCCAGGTGATCGCCTCCTGGCTGGGCGAATACATGGTCCACCCCGGCAAGCTCACGCCCGACCCGGTGGCGCTGGCCCTGGTGCCACGCGCAGTGGCCGAACGCGAGTCCGTCCTGCCCCTGCTGGCGCGCGAGGATGCCCTGGTCCTGCTGATGGCCGACCCCTACGACCGCATGCTGCTGGACGAGTTGCGCTTTCTCACGCAACGCCGGCTGATTGCCCTGCAGGCGGCGCCCGGCACCCTGATGCCGGCCATCGCCAATGCCTATGCGGTCTACAACCACAGCAACAACAAGCCTGCCCCGCAGAACACGCCCCCCAAAGAGGCCCAGGGCAACCGGGCCACGGCGGTGCGCGCCACCTCCCAGGAACTGGCCAACAACCTGGACATCGGGACCCCGGACACCAATGCGATCCAGGCGGACGTGGTCAGTGAATCCGACAACACCCTGGTGCGGCTGATCAACTCGGTGATCGACGAAGCCATCAGCCACCGGGCCTCGGACATCCACATCGAGACCGAACCGGCCCCCGGCAACGTGCGCGTGCGCCTGCGGGTGGACGGCACGCTCATGCCCTACCTGGAGCTTCCAGCGCGCTTTCGCTACGCCATGGTGGCCCGGATCAAGATCATGGCGGGGCTGGACATCGCTGAACACCGCAAACCCCAGGACGGCAAAATCGATTTCTCCCGCTTTGGCGGTCCGGCCGTCGAGTTACGCGTGGTCACGGTGCCCACGACGCATGGCCTGGAAGACGTGGTCCTGCGCCTGCTCTCGGGCGCCAAGCCCTTGCCCCTGGACCACATCGGCCTGTCCACCGCCAATCTGCTGACCCTGCGCCAGGTGATCCGCAAAAACTACGGCCTGGTGCTGGTGTGCGGCCCGACCGGCAGCGGCAAGACCACCACGCTGCATTCCGTGGTGCGGGAGCTCAACACCGAAGGCACCAAGATCTGGACAGCCGAAGACCCCATCGAAATCACCCAGGCCGGCCTGCGCCAGGTGCAGGTGAATGCACGCATTGGCTGGACATTTGCCGCCGCCATGCGCACTTTCTTGCGGGCCGATCCGGACATCATCATGATTGGCGAAATGCGGGACGAGGAGACCTCCCGCATCGCCATCGAAGCCTCGCTGACCGGGCACCTGGTGCTGTCCACGCTGCACACCAATTCGGCCCCCGAAAGCATCACGCGGCTGCTGGAAATGGGCCTCGATCCCTTCAACTTCTCGGACTCCCTGCTGGCCATTCTGGCCCAGCGGCTGGTGCGCCGGCTCTGCGCCCACTGCCGCGAACCGTTCGCCGCCCCCGAGGACGCCCTGCTCGGTCTGGCATCGCAGTACCTCGAAAGCGGCACGCAGAACACCCCCGAAGAACGGCAGGCCCAAATCATGCGCTGGCGCAAAACCTATGGGTCGGCCGAGGGGGAGATCCGGCTGTGGCACAAACGCGGCTGCGACCAATGCGAGCAGCACGGCTACAAGGGGCGCCTGGGCATCCATGAGCTGATGGTGAGCGACGATGCGATCCGCCAGCACATCCGCCACCGCGCCCCCGCCTCGGACATCCGCCATTCGGCCCTCGCCGCCGGCATGATGACGCTGCGCCAGGACGGCATCGACAAGGTCCTGCAAGGCCTGACCGACATGGCGGAGGTGGTGGCGGCGACCAATCTGTAAGAGCCCCCGAAGCGGCCCGCGCCCTGGCGGGAAAACCAGAGCCAAATCAGCCTCAAAGGCTTACCCAGAAAGCCCTTATAGCTCCTAATAAAAGAGCAAAAACTGAAAGACCTCAGCGCCCGAGGTCCTTGGCGCTCACGCCCGCAATGCCCCAGTTCTCCTTGGGCACGTCGTGGATCCAGACCCGCACGTTTTCCTTGGGGGCACCGACGGCCTCGTGCAGCGCCTGCGTGACCTTCTCGATCACGGCTTTCTTCTGTTCTTCGGTCCGGCCTTCGATCATGTAAATCTGGGCAAATGGCATGGAAATGTCCTGGTAGGGTTCAAAGAAAAGGGGCTCTGCAGAGCCCTTCGGGCTCAATCGAGCTTGATGCCCAGTTGGCGAATCAAGCCACCCCAGCGGGTGTTCTCGGCGCGGATGAAGTCGGCGAACTCCGCAGCAGACATGGCGCGAATATCGGCAGAAATCGCATCGAATGCCTGGATGGCATCTGGCATCTTCGAGCCCTCACTCCAGGCGAACTGGAGTTTGTCGACGATGGCACGCGGGGTGGAGGCAGGAGCCACCAGACCGAACCAGGTCTCCACCTCAAAGCCTGGATAACCCGACTCGGCAATGGTCGGCACGCTCGGAAGCGCCCGGGAACGTTTCGACGAAGTGACAGCAATCGCTTTCAGCTTGCCCGCCTTGATGTGCTGCAGCGTGGTGGCCAGCGAACTCTCCATGCTCATGGTGACCACGCCGGCAAGCAAGTCTGGCACGATCTGGCTGGACCCTTTGTAAGGCACCCCTGTGAGCTGAATACCCGCCGTAGCCTGCAACAGCTCTGCCGCCAAGTGGTTGCTGGTTCCGATACCCGAGGTGGCATAACTGAGTTTGCCCGGATGGGCTTTGGCGTAGGCCACCAGCCCCTTGAGATCACTGAAAGGCGCACTGGGATGAACGACGATGGCGCAGGGGGACGTACCGACGAGGGAGATAGGGGCAAAGTCTTTTTCGACCGAGAACGGCACCTTGGCATACAAATGCGGCGCAATCGCCAGGCTGCTGATGGCGGACAGGCCGATGGTGTAGCCATCGCCCGCCGCCTTGGCCACGGCGTCGGTCCCGATATTGCCCCCTGCACCGGCCTTGTTTTCCACCACGAAGGGCTGGCCGAGCCGGTCCCCCATGACCTTGGCCGCCGTGCGGCCCATGATGTCGGTCGGCCCCCCGGGCGGGAAAGGCACGATCAGCCGGACCGGCTTGGCGGGCCAGCTGTCCTGCGCCCGAAGGGTGAAGGGAGCGGACAGGGCAGCCCCTGCGCCTGCGGCGATGAATTGTCTCCGTTGCATGGGGGAGTCTTTCGTCAGGAAGGTCAGACAAAACGCACCGACACGCTGCCCAGGTTCTGCACCCGCAGCGTGACGTTGTCGCCGGCCTGCACGGCCACGGCCTCGGTGATGCCGCCCGAGAACACCAGGCTGCCCGCCGGCAGGGACTGGCCGCGCCGGCCCAGGTGGTTCACCAGCATGGCCACGGCGGCGGCCGGATGGCCCAGCACCGCCGCGCCCGCGCCCAACGCCACCGGCTCACCGTTCTTTTCCAGCACGATGCCCAGGGTGCGCAGGTCCAGGTCGCGCGCCGCGGCAATGCGGCCACCGACCACGAAGCGCGAGGCCGAGGTGTTGTCTGCCACCACGCTCTTGAGGTCGAACTTGAAGTCGCGGTAACGGCTGTCAATCACCTCGATGCCGGGCAGCACCACATCGCTGGCCGCGAGAACGGCGCCGATATGGCAACCCGGCCCCCGCAGCTCGGTGCGGGTGATGAAGCAGATCTCGGGCTCCACCTTGGGATGGATCAGGTCCCGGGTCTGGATCTCGCCGCCCTCGGGCACGGTGAATTCGTCCACGAGAAAGCCGAAAACGGGGTCGGTCACGCCCATCTGCTTCATCTTGGCGTGCGAGGTCAGGCCGGCCTTGTAGCCGACCACGCGGGCGCCCCGCGCCAGCTTGCGCGCCAGGATGCGGTCCTGGATGGCGTAGGCGTCGTCCCAGTCCATGTCGGGGTGGGACTCGGTGATCTTCAGGGTGTCCTGGGCCTGCAGCTGGCAGTTTTCCAGGTGCTCGGCGAGCTGATCAAGGGTGGATGCATTCAATGCCATAGCGATTCCTTCAAGCGACTTTCAAACCACGGGCCTTGGCCAGCGTGAGGGCGGTGTCTTCGATCATGTCTTCCTGACCGCCCACCATGCCGCGGCGGCCCATCTCCACCAGGATCTCCCGGGCGGAGATGCCGTACTTCTGGGCGGCGCGCTTGGCGAACAGCAGGAAGGAGCCATAAACCCCGGCATAGCCCAGCGTCAAGGCGTCGCGGTCGATGCGGATGGGGAAGTCCATGATGGGGAAGACCAGGTCTTCGGCCACGTCCTGGATCTTGAACACATCAACCCCGGTCTCGATACCCATCAGGTCGCACACCGCGACCAGCACCTCCATGGGGGTGTTGCCCGCGCCCGCGCCCAAACCGGCCGCTGCCGCGTCAATCCGGGTGGCCCCGGCCTCGATCGCCGCCAGGCTGTTGGCCACGCCCATGGCCAGGTTGTGGTGGCCATGGAAGCCCAGCTCGGTCTCGGGCTTCAGGGCCTGGCGTACGGCGCCCAATTTTTCGCTCACGTTGTGCGGCAGCATGTGGCCCGCCGAGTCGGTGATGTAGATGCAGTTGGCGCCGTAGCTTTCCATGAGCTGGGCCTGCTTGACCAGGCCCTCGGCGCTGTTCATGTGCGCCATCATCAAGAAACCCACGGTGTCCATGCCCAGCTGGCGCGCCATGCCGATGTGCTGCTCCGAGACATCGGCCTCGGTGCAGTGCGTGGCCACGCGGATGGTGCTGACGCCCAGGCCATGCGCCATCTGCAGGTGTTCGACGGTACCGATGCCCGGCAACAGCAGGGCAGAGACCTTGGCCTGCCGCATCAAGGGGATCACCGCCCCGAGGTAGGCCTCGTCGGTGTGGGCCGGAAACCCGTAGTTCACCGAGCTGCCGCCCAGGCCATCGCCGTGGGTGACTTCGATCAAAGGAATGCCGGCGGCGTCCAGGCCGGTGGCGATGGTTTTCATCTGCTCCAGCGACATCAGGTGGCGCTTGGGGTGCATGCCGTCGCGCAGCGTCATGTCGTGCAGACGGACTTTCTTGCCCTTGAGGGATGGGGTGGTCATAGGGGGCTCTCCTTACGCAAGCACGGGTTCGAGGATGAGCGAACCGGCGAGGATTTCTTCAGCGAACATTTCCGCCGTGCGGGCGGCGGCGGCGGTCATGATGTCCAGGTTGCCGGCGTACTTGGGCAGGTAGTCGCCCAGGCCTTCGACTTCGAGGAAGACGGAGACGCGATTGCCATCGAACACCGGGCCATTGACCAGGCGGTAGCCCGGCACATACTTCTGCACTTCTTTGATCATGTCGTGGATGGACGCCGTGATCGCAGCCTGGTCGGGGGTGGTTTCCGTCAGGCAATGGACGGTGTCGCGCATCATCAGGGGCGGCTCTGCCGGGTTGATGATGATGATGGCCTTGCCCTTTTTGGCGCCGCCCACCTTCTCCACCGCGCCCGAGGTGGTCCGGGTGAATTCGTCGATGTTCTTGCGGGTGCCGGGACCGACCGAGCGGCTGGACACGGTGGCCACGATTTCGCCATAGGCCACGGCCTGCACGCGCGATACCGCCGCCACCATGGGAATGGTGGCCTGGCCGCCGCAGGTGACCATGTTGACGTTCATTTCGCCCTGGCCCACATGCGCCTTCAGATTGACCGGGGGTACGCAGAACGGCCCGATGGCCGCAGGCGTCAGGTCGATCATCAGCGCGCCCTGGGCATTGACCTTGCGGCTGTTCTCCGCGTGGACGTAGGCACTGGTGGCGTCAAAGACGATCTGCACCCCATCCGGCTTCATGTGGGGGATCAGGCCGTCCACGCCCTCGGCCGTGGTCTTGATGCCCATCTCGCGGGCGCGTTTCAAGCCGTCGGACTCGGGGTCGATGCCCACCATCCAGACCGGCTCCAGAACCGGGCTGCGCTGCAGCTTGGCGAGCAGATCGGTGCCGATATTGCCGGGCCCGATCAGGGCACATTTGATTTTTTTCATGGGAAAGTCTCCAGTCTCAAACAAAGCGCACCGAGCAACCGCCGATGCCACCCAGGGTCACGCGCAGGTTGTCTCCGGCCTGCACGGGCACCATGATTCCCAGCGAGCCCGAAAGCACCACCTCGCCCGCCTCCAGGGCAATGCCGTGCAGGCCCAGGGTATTGGCCAGCCAGGCCACGGCGTTGGCGGGGTGGCCCAGGGCCGCAGCGCCTGCGCCGGTGGCGACGATCTCGCCGTTCTTTTCCAGGACCATGCCGCAGGTGGCCAGGTCCACATCGCGGGGGTCCACCAGGCGGTCGCCCAGCACGAACACGCCGCAGGAGGCGTTGTCGGCCACGGTGTCCTGGATCTGGATCTTCCAGTCCTGGATGCGGGAATCGACGATTTCGAAGCAGGCCATCACCCCCTCGGTGGCGGCCAGCACATCGGCCGCCGTGATGCCAGGGCCTTTCAAGGTCTTTTTCAGGACAAAGGCGATCTCGCCCTCGGCCTTGGGCTGGATCAGGGTGTGGGCGGGGATGGCCTCGCCTTCGTTGTAGACCATGGCATCGGTCAGCCAGCCGAAGTCGGGCTGGAACACGCCCAGCATGTTCATGACCGCTTTGCTGGTCACGCCAATCTTCTTGCCCACCACGCGCTCGCCGGCGGCCAGGCGGCGCGCCATCATGCGCTGCTGGATGGCGTAGGCGTCTTCAAGGGTGATGTCGGTGTAGCGGCTGGTGAGCGGAGGCACGGTGCGGCGCGCTTGCAGCGCCTCGTACAGCGCGTCACCAAGCTGCTGGTGGATGTCGGGCGTCATGAAAGATCCTCAAGGTTGCAAGGGAGAAGGTTCGTCGTCGCGGGCCTCTGCCAGGAAGTCCCCCACCAGGCGCACGAAACGGGCCGTGTGTTCAATCTGGGTCCAATGCCCACATTGGCCAAAGACATGCAGTTGCGAGCGTGCAATCCACTGCGACAGCGTGAGCGAGGTGGACAGCGGGATCACCTGGTCGTCGCGGCCGTGGACGATCAGGGTCTGGTGCGGCAAGGCCCGGATGGCCGCCTCCGGGCTGGCCATCGCATCCACCCACCGTTGGCGCGGGGCCGGAAACATCGCCGAAAACGACTCCTGAAAGCCGGGACGGATGCTGGCCTCGTAGCGCAGCTGGGCGAGTTCGTCGTTGACCAGCGTGCGGTCCCAGGCGAACACATCCATGATCTTGCGCATGTTCTCGAAAGAGGCCTCGTAGCCCCAGACCGCGTCCAGGCCCGGCGTGATCGGGAAGGGCACGCCCACGCTGCCCATCAGCACCAGACGGCGCACACGGTGCGGGTGGCGGATCGTCAAGGCCAGCGACAGCGCACCGCCAAACGAGTTGCCGACCAGGTCGGTCTGCTCGATTCCGAGGGCGTCGAGCAGGCCCACGGCCTGCTCGACCCACAGGTCCATGTCGTAGCGCGCTCCCGGCTGGGACAGGTCCAGCCGGTCGGTAAAACCGAAGCCCGCCATGTCGGGGGCGATGACGCGCGCCTGCCGGGCCAGCGCCGGCATCACCAGGCGCCAGTTGGCCCAGGCGGACACGCCCGGCCCGGAACCATGGATCAGCATCAGGGGATGGCCGGCCCCGACATCGTGGTAGTTCGTGCGCAGGCCGGCGACCACCGCCGAGCGCGCGATTTCAGGGTTGCTCATGGGGGGCGCCTCAGAGCTTGATGCAGACATTCTTCAGCTCGGTGTAGAACTCCAGCGAATGCACCCCGCCTTCGCGGCCAATGCCCGATTGCTTGGAGCCCCCAAACGGCGTGCGCAGGTCGCGCAGGAACCAGCTATTGACCCAGGACAGGCCCACCTTCATGCGCTGGGCCACGCGGTGCGCACGCGCCAGGTCGCGGGTCCAGACGGCGCAGGCCAGGCCATAGACGTTGTCGTTGGCCTTGGCCAGCACCTCTTCTTCGGTATCGAAGGGCGCAATGTGACAGCAAGGGCCAAAGATTTCTTCCTTGATCACGCGGGCGGTCTCGGGCAGGCCGGTCCAGATGGTGGGCTGGACCCAGGCGCCCCCGGCCAGATCGGCGCCCATGTCGGGCACACCGCCCCCCGTGACCACGGTGGCCCCTTCCTGCACGGCCAACTGGTAGTAGGACAACACCTTGGCCTGGTGCTCCTGGCTGATCAGCGGGCCCAGCTTGGTGTCGGCGTTTTCGGGAACGCCGATCTTCCAGCCCTCGATCTGGGTTTTCAGCTCGGCCACGAAGCGGTCAAAAATCGGGCGCTCCACATAGACACGCTCGGTCCCCAGGCACACCTGGCCGCTGTTGACGAAGGCCGAGCGCAAGGTGCCCTCAATGGCCGCATCGAAGTCGCAATCGGCAAAGACGATGGCGGCGTTCTTGCCGCCCATCTCCAGGCTGACCGGGCGCGCACCCTGGGCGGCCGCCTTCATGATGACCTCCCCCGTGCGGGTTTCGCCGGTGAAGGTGATCGCATCCACGCCGGGATGGGACGTGACGAAGGCCCCCGCCGAATCCGGGCCGAAACCATGCACCACGTTGTAGACCCCAGGGGGAATGCCCGCCTCGTTCATGACCTCGCCGAGCAAGGCGGCGGTCTGCGGGGTTTCTTCCGAAGGCTTGACCACGACGGTGTTGCCACAGGCCAGGGCCGGGCCCACCTTCCAGGTCATCAGCAGGAGCGGGAGGTTCCACGGGCAGATCACGCCCACCACCCCCACGGGAGTGCGGTAGCCGTAGTTGATGGCACCGCGCCCATCGGGCGTGGCCATCTCGAAAAACTCGGTCGGCACGTTCTTCACCACGTCGGCAAAGACCTTGAAGTTGGCCGCGCCGCGCGGAATGTCGATGTGGCTGGCCAGGCTGCGGGGCTTGCCGGTGTCGGCGCACTCGGCTGCCAGAAACTCGTCGAAGCGCTTGTTGATGCCATCGGCCACGGCGACCAGGCGCTCGACACGCTCGGCCACACTCATCTTGCCCCAGGGACCGTCCAGGGCGGCCCGGGCGGCCGCCACGGCGGCATCGACGTCGGCACGCCCGGCCTCGTGCACCTGGGCGATGACTCCGCCATGGAGCGGCGAGCGTTTTTCAAACTGGCGAGCGCTGGACTGGTAGGCGCCGTTGATGAAATTCAGAACTTGTTTCATGGTGACTTTCTTAGCTGGCAAGCACGGATGGGAGGGAACGATAAGGAGGAAGATTCATACTGTCCAATACCAAGTTTTGCCCGATTGATACCCTCGCGGTATTGAAAAAAGAGGAGATGCACGGTGGATTTGCGGCAAATGAAATACTTTCTGGCCCTCGCGCAGGAACGGCACTTCGGGCGGGCAGCGACCCGGCTGCACATGGCCCAGCCCCCCCTGACGCGCCAGATCCGCAGCCTCGAAGAAGAGCTGGGCACCACGCTGTTCCTGCGCACCACCCGGGGGGTGGAACTGACGGCCGCCGGCCAGGCGCTGCTGGACGAGGTGCCCAACATCCTGTCGCTGGCGCAGCGCGCGCGGGAGCGCACGCAACAGGCCGGGCAGGGGCTGATCGGCCAGCTCGATGTGGGCCTCTTCGGCTCGGGGGTGCTGGACGTGATCCCTCGGCTGCTGGCCAGTTTTCACCGGGCGCGGCCGGAGGTGCGCATTGAGCTGCACAACCTGACCAAGGGCGAGCAGTTGCAGGCGCTGCGCGAGCGCCGCATCACCATCGGGTTCAACCGGCTGGTGCCCGCGGAGCCGGGCCTGGGCGTGCAGGCCGTGCTCCAGGAAAAACTGGTCGTGGGCCTTCCGGAAACCCACCGTTTGTGCGCGCGGGAAGACATCACCCTGCGCGACCTGGAGGGCGAACCGATGATCGTCTACCCCAATGCGCCCTTGCCCGGTCTGGCGCAGGAGTTGTCCAACGCCTTTCACCGGGAAGGCGTGCGCCTGAACGTGGTGCAGGCGGTGGAAGATGTCCTGACCTGCGTGGCGCTGGTGGCGGGGGGGTTTGGCGCCTGCATCACGACCCAGTCGGCCACCCGCTTGCGCTTGCCGGGCGTGGTGTACCGGCCGCTGCGTTCGCGCTACCTGCGGGACATCGAACTCAGTTGCCTGTATCGCACCGACGATGCCTCGCCGGTGCTGGCGGCCTTTCTCGACGTGGTGCGGGCCTTTGCCGCTCCCC
>JAQUDN010000026.1 GCA_028685665.1 Burkholderiaceae bacterium
CGCGGCCCAGGACATTGCCGTCGAACTGCCGGCCCGCCTGGTCTGGAACGAAGAGCGTACCCAGCGCATTTACCCGCCGTTTGCCGGCCGGGTGACGGGCATCGCCGCCGATGTGGGGCAGAGCGTCCAGGCCGGTGCGGTCCTGGCGCGCCTGGCCTCTCCCGACTTTGGCCAGGCCCAGGCCGATACCGCGCGCGCCCAGGCCGATGCCGCCCTGGCCGCCAAGGCGCTGGCGCGCCAGCGCGAGCTGTTTGCCGCGGGCATCCTGGCGCGCAAGGAGCTGGAGCAGGCCGAGGCCGAGGCCGCACGCGCCCAGGCCGAGGTGGCGCGTGCCGTGGCACGCACCAGCCTGTATGGCGGTGGCAGCCAGGTCAACCAGCAGCTGGCCTTGACGGCCACCCTCCAGGGCGTGGTGGTGGAGCGCAACCTCAACCCGGGCCAGGAGCTGCGGCCCGACCAGTCCGGGCCGGGCGTGCCCGCCCTGTTCGTCGTGACCGACCCGGGGTCGCTGTGGGTGCAGATCGATGCCCGCGAGCTCGATGTGCGTGCCCTGCGGCCTGGGGCCAGCTTTGAGTTGCTGGTGCCGGCCTACCCGGGCGAGGTGTTCCGCGGCAAGGTGCTGGCGGTCTCGGACTTCATCGACCCCAACACCCGCACCATCAAGGTCCGCGGCCTGCTGGCCAACCCCGATCGGCGCCTGAAGGCCGAAATGCTGGCCACCGCCCGCATCCGCCAGACCTTTGGTGCCGGCGTGGTCGTGCCCGCCACGGCCGTCACGCTGCAAGGCGTGCGCCACCGGGTGTTCGTGCAGACGCAGCCCGGGATTTTCGAGCCGCGCGAAGTCGAACTCGCCCATGAAGGCCCCAAGGAAGTCGTCGTCAGCCAAGGCCTGGCGGTGGGCGAGCAGGTGGTGGCCGACAACTCCCTGCTGCTGGCCCGCCAGTTCCTCGTGGCGCAGGAGGCAGCCTTGGGCAGTGGCAAGAGCCAGCCTGCTGCGCAAGAGAAGGCGGCCACGAAATGAGGCGCTTGATCCAGTACGCGCTGTTCCAGCCGCTGTTCATCGTGCTGGGCACGCTGGTGTTTGCGGCGGCGGGCATTTTCGCCTTCAAGCACCTGTCGGTCGAGGCCTTTCCCGATGTGACCGACACCCAGGTCACCGTGATCACGCTCTACCCGGGGCGCGCGGCCGAAGAGGTCGAAAAACAGGTCACCTTGCCGGTGGAGGTGGCGTTGTCGGGCCTGCCCAACGCGATCCGTGTCTTCTCGCACACCCAGTTTGGCTTGAGCTTCATGGTCGTCACCTACGACGACAAGGCCGATGTGAACCTGGCCCGCCAGCAGGTGGCCGAACGCCTGCGCGGTGTCGATCTGCCCGAAGGGGCCCAGGCCAATATCGCCCCCAACGCCACGCCGGTGGGCGAAATCATGCGCTACCGCCTGCGCGGCGACGGCCGCAGCACCACCGAGCTGCGCACCCTGGAAGACTGGGTCGTGGAACGGGCCCTGCGCCAGGTGCCGGGCGTGGCCGATGTGGTGGCCATGGGCGGCTCGATCAAGCAATACGAAGTCCAGCCCGACCTCGACAAGCTGCGCGCTTACGGCCTGGCCTTCCAGACCCTGCTCGACGCCCTGGGCCGGGGCAACTCGAACGCCGGGGGCAGTTACGTGGCCCAGGGGGCCCAGCAATACACCATCCGGGGCATCGGCCTGCTGAAATCCGCCGACGACATCGGCCGCATCGTCGTGGCCTCGCGCAACGGCACGCCCATCCTGATCCGCGACATTGCCCAGGTCAAGCTGGGCGCCGTGCCGCGCCTGGGCGTGGTGGGGCAGGACCTCGACGATGACATCGTCACCGGCATCGTCATCATGCGCAAAGGCGAGAACCCCAGCGAGGTGCTCAAGGGCGTGAAAGACCGGATCGCCGAACTCAATGCCAAGGGCCTGCCGCCCGGCGTGCAGATCGTGCCTTTCTATGACCGCAGCTGGCTCATGGAAAAAACCATGTCCACGGTGTTCAAGAACCTGGTCGAAGGCGCTTTGCTGGTCTCGCTGGTGCTCTATATCTTCCTGTCCAACCTGCGGGCCAGCCTGGCCGTGGTGGTGGTGATTCCCCTGGCGCTGCTGTCCACCTTCATGGGCCTGAAGATCATGGGCGTGCCCGCCAACCTGCTCAGCCTGGGGGCCATGGACTTCGGCATCATCGTCGACGGGGCCGTGATCGTGGTCGAGAACATCCTGCACCGCCTGGCGCAGGAAAAAGAAGACCTGCCGGACCGCGAGCGCAAGCAGATCATCATTGATGCGGCCAATGAAGTGGGGCGCCCGACCCTGTTCTCGATGCTCATCATCATTGCGGCGCACATTCCGATTTTTGCCCTGCAACGCCATGAGGGCCGGATCTTCCAGCCCATGGCCCTGTCGGTCACCACGGCCTTGATCGGTTCGCTGGTGTTCTCCCTCACCCTGGTGCCGCTGCTGACCTACTGGATGCTCAAGCGCAAGCTGCCCCACGGCGACAACCGCGTGGTGCGCACCGCCAAGAGCCTGTACGAGCCGGTGCTCGACTGGGCCCTGGGCCGCCGGCGGCTGGTGGTGGGGCTGGCGCTGGCGGCCTTTGCGGCCTCGGGCGTGATCGCCTCGCGCCTGGGCTCGGAGTTCCTGCCGGAACTGAACGAAGGCACCACCTGGGTCAACTTTGCGCTCTCGCCCAATGTCTCGACCGACGAGGCGGCGCGCATTCTGCGCATGGCCCGCAAGGCCCTGCTGTCGGTGCCCGAAGTGCGCACCACCGTCTCCAAAGCCGGCCAGCCCGAGGACGGCACCGACCCCAAGACCATCAGCATGGCCGAAATTTTTGTCGATCTCAAACCCGAGGCCGAGTGGCGCAAGGGCATGACGCGGGACAAGATCACCGCCGAGATGGACCGTGCGCTGTCGGCCATTCCCAGCATCGATCCGGCCTTCTCGCAGCCGATCCGCGACAACGTGCTGGAGTCGATCTCGCAGATCAAGGGCCAGATCGTGATCAAGCTGGCCGGCGATGACCTGGCCGAGATGAAGCGCATCACCGACGCCATCGCCCGCGAGGTCAAGCAGGTGCAGGGCGTGTCCCGCGCCGAAATCGACCGCGACGGCCAGGTGCCGCAGCTGATCATCGAGATCGACCGCGACCGCGCCGCACGCTATGGCCTCAATGTCTCCGACATCCAGGACGTGATCGAGGCAGCCCTGGCGGGCAAGGCGGCCACCAGCCTGTGGGAAGGGGAGCGCAAGTTCTCGGTGGCCGTGCGCCTGCCGGCCGACGAACGCGTGATCGCCAACTTGGAGCGCACGCCCATCCAGACCCCGGGCGCCGGTTATGTGCAACTGGGTGCCGTCACCCAGATCCGCGAAACCAGCGGGGCCATGAACATTGCCCGCGAAGCCGGCCGCCGCACCACGGCGATTGGCATCTTCATCCAGGGGCGCGACATGGGCTCGGTGGTGGCCGACATGAAGGCCCGCGTCGAGCAGAACGTGAAGATTCCCGAAGGCTATGTGGTCAATTGGTCGGGTGAATTCGAGAACCAGGAGCGGGCCATGAAACGCCTGAGCGTGGTGGTGCCGATTTCGCTGCTGCTGATCTTCGTGCTGCTCTTCGACGCCTTCAAGTCCTTCAAGATGGCTTCGCTGATCCTGATGAACGTGCCCCTGGCCTTGATCGGCGGCTTTGTGGCGCTGTGGCTGTTCAACATTCCGCTCTCGGTGTCGTCGGCCATCGGTTTCATCGCGCTGTCGGGCCAGGCGGTGCTGAATGGCGTGGTGATGCTGTCGGTGTTTGGCCAGCTGCGCAACGATGGCATGGCGGTGCAGGATGCCGTCAAGCACGGCTCCATGCAGCGCCTGCGCACGGTCCTGATGACCGCGATGCTGGCTGCGCTGGGCCTGCTGCCCATGGCGCTGTCGCACGACATCGGCTCCGAAACCCAGCGCCCGCTGGCGATTGTGGTGATTGGCGGACTGGTCACGGCCACCTTGCTGACCCTGGTGGTCTTGCCCGCGCTCTACGTGTCGTGGTTTGGCGGCGAGGCGAAAGGCAAAGTCCGCCCTGCCGCTTGAAGTGCCAGGATAGGCACTAAAAAAGCTTCCAACGCCCGTGGATACAGCGTTGGAAGCTCACTTTTTTGAAGCTTGCTACCCCCCAGGGCGGGTGGCTTGCAGGGTCAGTGCCCGGTTTCGGAGGGCGGGGCAGTCCACAGCCGGTGGCTGTCGAGGAGCCAGCGCGCCTGGGCCTGCATTTCGTCGAGGGTTGCCGTGTCGGCGGCCAGCAGGGCTTCGAGGGCATTGCGCCGGGCCAGCAGCAGGTCGGACAGCGGGCTTTCCCCCAGTTCGTAGGCCCGTGCCTGCAGGTGGGCGCTTTGCTGGATCTGCCCCAGTGCCTTGTGCAGTTGCTCGCGGGTGTTGCGCGTCTGGCCCAGCTCGCTGGCGGTGCGCCAGGCTTCGGCCTGAATGCGCTGGCGTGTCCGCGCCAGTTCTTCCTGGGCGATGTCGGCCTGGGCCAGGGCGGCCTGGGCATCGGCCCGGCGGCCCGCGCCGCCCAGCGGCAGCGACACATACACGCCCAGCACCTGTTCCTGGCCCCCGCGCTCCCGTGTGGCGCGCACGCCCAGGGTCAGGTCGGGCTGGCGCTCCAGGGCGGTGCGCCGGGCCTGGAGCTGGGCCTGGGCGGCCCGGGCCTCGGCCAGCTCCAGCTCGTGGTTGTCTTCCAGAATTTGGGCGGCCCCTTGTTCTGCCGATGGCAGATCGGCCGGCTCTGGCGGTGCCAGGCCTGCGTCGCCGGCCAAGCCCTTGCCGGGGTCGGGCAGCCCGGGGTAGCGGCGCAGCAGGCTTTGCAGGCGCAGGGTGGCCTGGGCGCGGGCGCGGGTCGCCTGGGCCTGCAGGCGCGCTTCTTCGGCCTGGGTTGTCAGCAGCTCCAGCTTGGCGGCTTCGCCGGCCTGCACCCGGCGCTGGGTGATCGCCAGCTGCCGTGTGGTGAGGCGGGTTTGTTCTTCCAGCAGGGTGGCATTGCGCAGGTCGCGCAGGGTGTCGAACCAGTCGGTCAGCAAGCCGCGCGCCGCTTCATGCCAGGCGTCGGCATAGCCCAGCTGGCCCAGGGTCATCTCGCTGGCGCCGAGTTGCTGGTCGGCGGTGAATTTTCCAGGCCAGCGGAGGGCTTTTTCGATGCCGATCTCGCTTTCCATGAAGCGCGGTCCCTGGCGCTCGGAGCGACGGTGGCTGGCGGCCTTGGCGACCCAGTCGTGCGGGCCCGCCTCCAGGCGCTGTTGGCGCGCCTGTGCCAGCGGAATGCCGGCCCGGGCCGCGCGCACCTGGGGCAAGTCGGCCAGCACCTGCAGGGCCGTGGCGGTGGCCGGCAGCACCGGAGGGGGCACTTGCGCACCGGCAGGCAGGGGGGCTCCCGTCGTGGCCCAGGCCAGGCAGGCCAGGGCGCAGGCCCGCGGCAGGGCCGCCATCAAAACGAAGTTCATGCCGGGTCTCCCAGTCTTCCAAATTCCATGAGGGGAACCACCCAATAGGCGATCTGCGCGCTGGCCAGCGTCTGTTTCAGGGCGCCGATCAAGGGCGCCACATGGGCCTGTGCCAGGGCAATCTGCACGATCACCCGGCGCGCGCGGCCTTGCACCTTTTCCATGGTGGTGGCCAATTCGATGTGCGCTCCCATGCCCTGGCCTTGCATGACGCTGAAACCGGGGGCCAGTTCGGGCCACCTCAGCAGGGCGTCGAGGATCTCCTCCTCCAGCGCCAGGGGCACGGCCAGGGTGAGCAGGCAGTCGGGGGGGATGCGGTGGGCGGGGGCGGTCATGCAGTCACCTTGCGGACGGGGGCCGAAAATCGGCGGTAGAGAATGGGCAGCAGCACCAGGGTGAGCAGCGTCGAGCTGACCAGGCCGCCGATGACCACAATCGCCAGCGGGCGCTGGATTTCCGAGCCCGGCCCGGTGGCCAGCAGCAGCGGGATCAGGCCCAGCGCGGTGATGCTGGCCGTCATGAGCACCGGGCGCAGGCGGCGCATGGCCCCCTGGCGCACCACTTCCTGCAGCGGCAAACCGCGCGCTGCCAGCTGGTTGAAGCAGGTCACCAGCACCAGGCCGTTGAGCACGGCAATGCCCATCAGGGCAATGAAGCCCACCGAGGCCGGCACCGAGAGGTATTCCCCCGACACGGCCAGTGCGACCACGCCCCCGATCAAGGCCAGCGGGATATTGGCAAACACCAGGATGGCCTGGCGCAGGCTGCCCAGCGTGGCAAACAGCACGCCGACGATCAGCGCCAGCGCCACCGGGACCACCATGCCCAGGCGCTTGGCGGCGCGCTGCTGGTTCTCGAACTGGCCGCCCCAGGTCAGGCTGTAGCCCACGGGCAGGGGCACTTTCTGGGCCACCGCCGCCTGGGCCTCGGCCACGAAGCCGACCAGATCGCGGCCGCGCACATTCGCGCGCACCACCGCCATGCGCGAAGACTGCTCACGCTCGATTTTCACGGGGCCGTCGGTCACTTCGAGCTGGGCGAGCTGGCTCAGGGCCACGGCCTGGCCGTCGGGCGTGGGCAGGCGCAGCGCCGCAAACTGGGACGGCGACAGGCGCAGCGGCTCGCTGCCCTTGATCACCAGCGGCACCCGGCGCGCCTCCTGCATGACCACCCCGACCTTCTGGCCCTCGACCAGGGCACGCAGGTCGTTCTGGATCTGCTCGACGCTCAGCCCCAGGCGCCCGGCGGCGATGCGGTCGATCACGACGCGGAAATACTGCACGCCCCCGTTCTGGGCCGTGAGCACGTCCTCGCTGCCGGGGAGGCCTTCGAGGGTGTGCTGGATTTCTCCGGCCAGCCGCGACAGCTCTTCGGCATTGGGGCCGAACACTTTCACGGCCAGGTCGCCGCGCACCCCCGAAAGCATCTCGGACGTGCGCATTTCGATCGGCTGGGTGAAGCTCAGGTTCACACCCGGGATGCCTTCGGCCGCCTGGCGGATGGCGTCGATCAGCGCTTCCTTGGTTTTAAAGCGCCATTCCGCCGGGGGCTTGAGGACCAGGAAGGTGTCGGTTTCATTCAGGCCCATGGGGTCCAGGCCCAGTTCGTCCGAACCCACGCGGGCCACGATGCTCTGCACTTCCGGGACGGCTTCCAGGATGCGCCGCTGCAGCGCCAGGTCGGTGGCGGCCGATTGCTCCAGGTGAATCGAGGGCAGTTTTTCGACCTGCATGATGATGTCGCCTTCATCGAGCGAGGGCATGAAGGACTTGCCGATGAACGGAAACAGCGCCATCGCGCCCGCCAGCGCCAGCAGCGAGCCGATGACCACGGGGCGCGAGTGGCGCAGCGCGGCATCGAGCAGCGGGGCGTAGCCGGCTTCGAGCTTGCGCACCAGCCAGGGCGTGGCATGGTGGCCCGAGCGCAGGGCCACCGAAGCAAAGACCGGAATCACCGTCAGCGACAGCAGCAGCGAGGCGCCCAGGGCGAACACGATGGTCAGGGCCACCGGGCCGAAGAGCTTGCCTTCCAGGCCCTGCAGCGTCAGCAGCGGCAGAAACACGATCATGATGATCACCACCCCGGCGCTCACCGGCGTGGCCACTTCCTGGGTGGCGCGGTAGAGGGTGTGCAGGCGCGACACCCCGGGCTCGCCCTGGCGGGCCTCGATGTTTTCCACCACCACCACGGCGGCATCGACCAGCATGCCGATGGCAATGGCCAGCCCGCCCAGCGACATCAGGTTGGCCGTCAGCCCCCACTGCTGCATGAGCACGAAGGTGGCCAGGGCCGACAGCGGCAGGATCAGTGCCACCACCAGCGCGGCGCGCAGATTGCCCAGAAACAGCAGCAGCAGCACCAGCACCAGCACGATGGCCTCGGCCAGCGCCTTGGTCACGGTGTTCACGGCCCGCTCGACCAGATCGCCCCGGTCGTAGAAGGGCACCACCGTGATGCCTGGCGGCAGGCTGCGTTCGATTTCCTGCAGCTTGGCCTTGACATCACTGACCAGCTTCTGGGCGTTGGCCCCGCGCAGCCCCAGTACCAGGCCCTCGACGGCCTCGCCTGTGCCGTTTTTCGTGACGCTGCCGTAGCGCGTGAGCGCCCCCAGTTGGACCAGGGCCACATCGCCCACGCGCACGGCCTGGCCCTGGTGCTGGACGATGGCAATCGCCCGCACATCGTCCAGGTTGCGCACGCTGCCATCGCTGCGCACCAGCAGCGATTCTTCGCCACTCGACAGGCGCCCGGCGCCGTCGTTGCGGTTGTTGCTGGCCAGGGCCTCCTGCAGTTGCTGCAGCGAGATGCGCCGCGCCGCCAGGGCGTCCACATCGGGCACCACCTCGAAGGTCTGGACCAGGCCCCCCAGCGTGTTGACGTCGGCCACGCCCGGAATGCCCCGCAGGCGCGGGCGGATGACGGTGTCGAGCAGCTTGCGCTTTTCGGTCAGGCTGGCGTCGCCCTCGACGGTGAACATGAACATCTCCCCGAGCGGGGTGGTGATGGGCGCGAGCCCCCCCGACAGCCCGGCGGGCAGGTCGCCCATGACGCCCGACAGGCGTTCACTGACCTGCTGGCGCGCCCAGTAGATGTCGGTGCCATCGGCAAAGTCGAGCGTGATGTCGGCAATCGCGTATTTGCTCTGCGAGCGCAGCATGACCTGGTGGGGGATGCCCAGCAGCTCCTGCTCGATGGGCGCGACGATGCGCACCTCGACCTCGGCCGGGGTCATGCCCGGGGCTTTCAGGATGATCTTGACCTGGGTGGTCGAGACATCGGGAAAGGCATCGATCGGCAGGTCGCGCAGCGCCAGGACGCCTGCGGCCACCAGGGCGATCGAGAGCACGGCCATCAGCAGCCGCTGCGACAGGGAAAAGGCAATCAGTCGTGCCAGCATCACGGCTCCCCGGCGCCCAGGCCCTGCCAGGCACCCTTGAGCGCGGCCGTGCCCCGCACGGCGATTTCCTCGTGGCCCTGGAGCCCGCTGCGCACCAGGATCTGCGCACCGCTTTCACCGGCCACGGCGATGGCGGTGGGCACAAAGCCCTGCGGAGTGCGCACAAACACATAGGCCTGGCCGGCATGGCGGACCACCGCCGAGACCGGCACCCCCAGGCTGCCCGGAGCGGCCGCGCCGCCCGGGGCCCGGCCTTGCACCGTGGCCTGCACGAACTGGTTGACCCGCAGGCAGTCTTCGGAGGCCGTGAAGTCGGCTCGCAGCTGCACCGCCTGGTTGTCGGCACTGACCTGCGGCACGATGGCCGTCAGCCGGGCCGGAGCCTGGCAGCCTGGCAGGGCCAGCAGGTCGCCGACGCGCAGGTTCTGGGCCTGGGCGGGGGTGGCCTGCAGGGCCACCGACAGCTTGCCGCTGCGCGCCACCTTGGCCACGGGCATGCCGGCCTCCAGGCGCTGGCCCGGAGTGGCCATCACTTCCAGCACGGTGCCGGTGGTGGCGGCGCGCAGGTTCAGGCCGGGCTGCAGGCTCTCGCTGGCGGTGTTGACGCCGGCCAGCTGCAGGGTCTGGCGGCGTTCCTTGACGGCCAATTGCGCCAGTTCGTTCTGGGTGCGGCTGTCCTGCAGCCGCAGCCCGGCGATGATGCCTTCGGCGTGCAGCTTTTCATCGCGTTCGAGCTTGGAGGCGCTCAGGCGCGCCTGGGCCTGGGCCTGCAGCAGTTCGCGTTGCCAGGTCACCAGCTCGGGGCTGAGCAGGCGTGCGATCGGCTCGCCGGCCTTGACCTTTTGTCCGGGGCTGACCAGCACCTGCTGCACGACGCCCGCCAGGGGGGCGCTCAGCAGTTCGGTGGCTTGGGGCGGCAGTTCCACAGTGCCCTGCAGCACCACGCCCGCGCCGGCCCGGGCCGGGCTGGCGGTCAGGGTTTGGGTGGTGATCCCCGCGGCTTTGATCTGGGTGTCGGACCAGGCCAGTGCGGGCAGGGCGGCCGGGGCGGCTGTCGGCGTTGCCGCATGCAGGCCGACCCAGGCCGCAGACAAGGCAAGTGCAAACGCGCTGGTGCGCGCGGCGGGGTGAAATGGCATGGAGAGAGGTCCTCGGTTGATCACGGCAGCAAAGCAGTTGGACACCATAAGGCGTCGACATTAAATGGACATGAAGGGGCTGGCGCTGGCAAGGTTTTGCTTGACAGCCTGCGGCCCCGCGAGCGTTCAGGGGGCGGGGCGCAGTTGCAGGCTGGCCTCGAGCCCCCGGCCGTGCCCGGGCGGCGGGGAAACCAGGCGGAGCTGGCCCCCTTGGCGCTGCACGATGCCGCCCACGATCGACAGCCCCAGGCCGTAGCCGGCGACATGGGGGTGGCTGCCCAGGTGGCCGTCGCGGCTGTGGCGTTTTTGCAACTCGGCCATTCGCTCGGGCGCGATGCCCGGCCCCTGGTCGCGCACGCTGCAGGTGGCCGGCAGCGCGACCTCGATCACGATGGGGCCTTCCGGGGCGTAGCGCACGGCGTTTTCCACCAGATTGCGCAAGGCAATCGCCAGGGCATCGAAATCGCCCCGGACCCAGACATCGTCGTGCTCGGGCAGCACCAGCTGCAGCCGGTGCAGCAGGGCGGGGTCGGCCCAGAATTCCTGGGCTACCAGGGCCGCCAATTGCCCCAGGTTGATGCGCTCCTGGGCCAGGGCGGCCCCCGATTCGGCGCGCGACAGCTGCAGCAGCTTTTCGCAGCGGCGGCTGAGCCGGTCCAGGGATTCGAGGGCTTCCTGCAGGCCGGCCTGGGCGGGGTGGTCCTGCACCTGGCCCAGCGCCGTCTGCAGCCGCAGGCGCGCCGTGGCCAGCGGGGTGCGCAGCTCGTGGGCGGCATTGGCGGCCAGGGCCCGTTCGGTATCGAGGGCATCGGACAGGCGTTGCAGCAGGTGGTTGGCGCTGTCGGCAATGGTTTGCAATTCACGCGGCAGGCCTTGGCCGGGCACCGTGCTCAGGTTGTTGCCGTCGCGCTCCTGCAGATCGCGCGCCAGCCGGCCCGCCGGTGCCAGCACCCGCCGGGTGACGGCATGGATGATCCACCACAGCAGCAGCACCACCACCAGCAGGGGCACCATCAGCCAGAACAGGGTTTCCCGGTGGGCCGCCTTGCGGTGGGGCAGGGGGTCGCCCACATGGATGAACAGGGGCAGGGAGGGGTGCTGCAGGGTGTAGACCCGCAGGTGTTCCGTGTCGTGGAAGCCGGTCTGCAGCGGCAGATCCAGGGGGGCCTGGGGGGCGTCGGCCGAGCGCAGCAGCAGCTCGCCCCGCTGGTTCAGGACCTGGTACATCAGCAGATCGTCCCCGGCCCCGTTCAGGTTGTGGTGGGGGACTTCCTGGAGGTATTCGCTGCCGTGGCGCTCGGAGGGGCTGCGGTGGTTGCGTGCATCGTGGGCCGCCAGGTCGAGCAGCCGTTCGGCGCTTTCCAGCAGGCCGGAGTCGAGCTGTTCTTCCAGTTCATGCTGCATATACCAGCCCACGGCCGCACTGGTGGCCAGCCACAGCAGGGCGATCCAGGGGAGCAGGGCCCGCGTCAAGGCCCAGGACAGGCTTTTCTGGCTCATGGGGTGGCGTTGAATTTATAGCCCAGGCCGCGCAGGGTCTGGATGCGGTCGCGCCCGATCTTGCGCCGCAGGTTGCTGATGAAGACTTCCAGGGTGTTGCTGCTGGTGTCGGCATCGAGGCCGTACAGGGCATCGAGCAGGCCCTCCCGGCTGTGGATGCGGTCGGGGCGCAGGGCCATCACGCGCAGCAGCGCCCATTCCTTGGCCGTGATTTCCACGGGTTTGCCGTCGACCGTCACGCTGGCCCGGCCCAGGTCGATCACCAGGCTGCCCAGCTCCAGCAGCGCGCTGGCCGAGCCGCTGCGGCGGCGCTCCACGGCCCGCAGGCGTGCCAGCAGTTCCGCAGGGTCAAAGGGCTTGACCAGGTAGTCGTCGGCCCCCGCATCCAGGCCGCGGATGCGGTCGGTAATCTGGTCGCGGGCGGTCAGGACGATGACGGGGCTGTCGGGCAGGTGGCGCCGCAGCGTGGGCAGCAGCGACAGCCCTTCGCCATCCGGCAGTTGCCAGTCCAGCAGCACCGCAGCCCAGTGGGCGGCAGGCAGCAGAGCGCGCGCGCTGGCCAGGCTGTCGGCCCGTTCGCAGACAAAGCCCCGGGCGTCCAGAAACGACACCAGGGCCTGGGCGAGGGGGGTGTCGTCTTCGATCAGCAAAATTCGCACGAGGTTCTTCCCAGAAGGCACAGGCCATGATTGGAACCCAGGATCCTGAAGGGGGCCTGAAGCCCTCCCGGACCCGGGGGCTCAGCGCCCGCGCAGGAACAGTCCGTCGAGCTCGCGCAGGCTCAGCTGGCGCCAGGTGGGCCGGCCGTGGTTGCATTGGTCCGAGCGCTCGGTGGTCTCCATCTGCCGCAGCAGGGCCTGCATCTCGTCCAGCGTCAGGCGCCGGTGGGCGCGCACGGCGCCGTGGCAGGCCATGGTGGCCAGGATTTCGTTGCGGGCACGGTGCACCACGGTGCTGGCGTCGTGCGCGGCCAGTTCGGCCAGCACGCTGCGCGCCAGTTCGACGGCATCGCCCTGCGCCAGGCTGGTGGGCACGGCGCGCACGGCCAGGGTGCGCGGGGAGAAGGGCGTGATTTCCAGGCCCAGAGCGGCCAGCACCTCGGTCGAGGCCTCGGCGGTGGCCACTTCTTCCGGGGTCGCTGCGAAGGTGGCGGGAATCAGCAGCGGCTGGCTGGGAAGGCGCGCGCCCTCGTCGGTCTGGGCCTTGAGCCGCTCGTAGACGATGCGCTCGTGCGCGGCGTGCATGTCCACCAGCACCAGGCCCTGGGCGTTTTCCGCCAGGATGTAGATGCCGTGCAGTTGCGCCAGGGCGCGGCCCAGCGGCCAGTGCGGACCTGCCGAGGACCCGGGGGCGCTGTTCACTGCCTCGGGGAGGGCCTGGGCGAGGGCTGGGTCGGCTGCGCTGGCCCCGTGGGGCGGCCAGGGCGCCTGCGCCGGTTCGGGGGGCAGGGCGGTGCTCTCGGGGGGCCGGGGCGTGGGCGACCACAGCGCCGACAGGTCCGTGACCCGGTGGCCTGCACGCTCTTCAAAATGCATAGCGCTTTGCGCAGGTCTGGCAAGGGCTGCGGGCCAATAAGGCTCAGAATCCCTGGCGGTGCCGGTGCCGGTGCCGACGGAGAAGGCGGGCGCACCCGGCTCCGGGGCGCTGGCCGCAGCCGCCGCAGCCGCCGCAGCGGCCAGGGCGGCGGCCCGGGGCACGGCCAGGGCGTTTTCGACCGCATGGCGCACGGCCTGGTGGACTTCGCGGCTGTCGCGAAAGCGCACTTCGATCTTGGTGGGGTGGACGTTCACATCGACGCGTGCCGGGTCGATGTCGATGTAGAGCGCATACACCGGCTGCTTTTGCCCGTGCAGCACGTCCTCGTAGGCGCTGCGTGCGGCGTGGGTCAGCACCTTGTCGCGCACGAAGCGGCCATTGACATAGCCATATTGGTGGTCGGCCCGCGAACGGGCGGCATCGGGCAGGCCGGCCCGGCCCGTGACGGTCACCGGGCCTTCGCGGTGCTGCACCGGCACCGACTGGGCCACGAAGTCCTCGCCCAGCACATCGGCCAGGCGCCGCGCCAGCGCGTCTTGCGGGCTGTCCTGGCCGGGCACGAAGGTGGCGCGCCACTGCTCGACCAGCTTGCCCTCGTGCCAGATCGCAAAGCCTACATCGGGGCGCGCCAGGGCGTGGCGGCGCACGGCCTCGATGCAGTGGGCCAGTTCGGTGGCGTCGGTCTTGAGGAATTTGCGGCGTGCCGGGGTCGAGAAAAACAGCTCTTTGACCTCGACCGTGGTGCCGGTGCTGCGTGCGGCCGGGCGCAGCTCGCCGCTGCGCGCATCGAGCAAAAAGGCGCTGTCCTGCCCCTCGGGGCGCGAGAGCAGGGCGGTTTCGGACACCGAGCAGATGGCCGCCAGCGCCTCGCCCCGAAAGCCCATGGTGGCCACGGTTTCGAGGTCGTTCAGGCTGCTGATCTTGCTGGTGGCATGGCGGCGCAGCGCCACGCTGAGTTCATCGCGCGGGATGCCGCCGCCATCGTCCTCGACGGCGATCCAGCGCACGCCCCCGGCCAGCAGCCGCACGGTGATCTGGGTGGCCCCGGCGTCCAGGGCGTTGTCCACCAGTTCGCGCACCACCGAGGCGGGGCGCTCGACCACCTCGCCGGCGGCAATCTGGCTGATGAGTTCGTCGGGCAGGTCGCGGATGGGGCGACGGTCGGAAGGGGGGGAGGGGGCAAGGGCGGCAGGGTTCACCGGTTGATTTTAGGCGGCGGCCTCGGGCGTACGGCAGCCCCGGCCGGGCGGGAGGAGGCGCTGTAGGGATAATGCGCCCTGTTTTTTCAGCCGGCGCTGCCTCCCATGGAACTTGTGACTTTTCTGATCGATTTCATCCTGCATGTGGACAAGCACCTCGAAGCTTTTGTCCAGGCCTATGGCGCCTGGGTCTATGCGCTGCTGTTCCTGATCGTGTTTGTCGAGACCGGCCTGGTGGTGATGCCGTTCCTGCCGGGCGATTCGCTGCTCTTCATCGTCGGCGCCCTCAGCGGCGCGGGTTTGCTGGATTTTCCGCTGGCCTGTGCCCTGCTGATCGGGGCGGCCATTCTGGGCGACCAGTGCAACTACGCCATCGGGCGCTTTTTGGGCCCCAAGGTGTTCCAGTGGGAGGACTCGCGCTGGTTCAACCGCCGGGCTTTCCAGCAGGCGCATGACTTTTACGAGCGCTATGGCGGCATCACCATCGTGCTGGCGCGTTTCATGCCCTTCATCCGCACCTTCGCGCCCTTCGTGGCGGGGGTGGCCGCCATGGGGCGCGGCAAGTTCACCGCCTTCAATGTGGGCGGCGCGCTTCTCTGGGTGCTGGGCATCTGCACGGCGGGCTACTTTTTTGGCAACCTGCCCTGGGTGCGCCTGCACCTGGACAAGATCATCTGGGCGCTGATTTTCATTCCGGGCCTGATCGCCGTCCTGGGCGCCTGGCGTGGCGGGCGGCAGCGCACGCCCGCCTGATTGCTCCTGAAAAAAGAGCGCATGGTGCAGGCTGGATAAGGGCTAGAGCCTTTTTTTAACCAAGGTGTGCGTGGGGCTTGCGGTGCGGTCGCCGCGCTGGCCCGAACGGCTTTGGGCCGGCGTTCAGGCCAGCAGGTCGTCCACTTTCTGCAGAAATGCACGCAGGTCGAAGGGCTTGGTGAGGTAGTCGGTGAAGCCCGCTGCCTGGCCCCGTTGCACGTCCGCGGGCATTGCGCTGGCCGTGAGCGCCACGATGGGGGTGCGCTGGAAGCGGTCCATGCCGCGCAGCTTTTCCAGCACCTCGTAGCCGTTCATGTCGGGCATGTGGATGTCCAGCAAGATCAGGTCCGGCCGCACCGACAGGGCCTGCTGCAGCCCCTGCTGCGCGCTGGAACAGGCCACCACCCGCAGGTGCGGGCGTTTGGCCAGCATGTGCTCGACGAGCTTGAGGTTGGTGGGGTTGTCGTCCACGCACAGCACTGTCCGGCTCGGGGCTGCAGGGGGCGGGGGCAGCGCGGCGTCGCCCGGCCGCGCCAGCGGCGCCTGGGAGGCGGTGGACTCCAGCGTCAGCCAGAATTCCGAGCCCACCCCGACCTGGCTGCTGAAGCCGATGGAGCCCCCCATTTTTTCGATCAGCCCCCGGGTGATCGTCAGGCCAATGCCGGTGCCCTGGACAGGGCCGCGCGCGGCGGCTCCCCGGTGGAAGGGCTGGAACAGGCTGGCCTGGTGCTCCGGCGCAATGCCCGGGCCCGTGTCGCTGACGGCGATGCGCACCCGCCCCTGGGGCCCGCTCTGTGCCGTCACCGTGACGGAGCCCTGGAATCGGTTGTATTTGATGGCGTTGGAGATCAGGTTCAGCAGCACCTGCTTGAGCCGGACGCGGTCTGCCTGCACCACCAGGCCGGGCGGCATTTCCAGGTGCAGGCCAATGCCCCGGGCGGTGGCCAGCGCCTGCATCCATTGCAGGCATTCGGGCAGCCAGGTGTCGAGCGCGATGGGTTCGGGCACCAGCTCCAGGTGCCCTGACTCGATGGTGCTGAGGTCCAGGACCTCGTCGATCAGCTCCAGCAGGTGGGTGCCGGCCTTGGTGATTTCCTGGACGGCATCCCGTTGGCGTTCCTGCAGCCCTTCATCGGACTGCAGCAGCTGGCCGAACCCCAGGATGGCATTCATCGGCGTGCGCAGTTCATGGCTCATGGTGGACAGGAACTGGCTCTTGGCCCGGTTGGATTTCTCTGCACGCTCGCGCGCCTGCACCAGGTCGGTGATGTTGTTCAGCGCGCCCATCATCAGCAGTGGCAGGCCGCTGGCGGTGCGGGACACCAGGCGGCCCCGGCTTTCGATCCAGAGGGTCTGCCCGGTGCGGCTCACCAGGCGGTAGCTGTCGGTGTAGTAGGGGCTTTCTCCGGCGAAATGCTGGCGCACCCGCTCGTGGGTCCGGGCCAGGTCGTCGGGGTGAATGCGTTCCCGCCAGCGCGCAACGCTCAAGGGGCCCTCTGCGGTGGACGGCAAGCCCAGCAAGGTGGCGCAGGTGGCGTTGATCCAGGCCTCCTGGGTCTGGATGTTCCACTCCCAGGTGGCCGCCTGGGTGGCTTCGCTCATGGAGGCCAGCCGCTGGCGCTGGTCGGCCAGTTCCTGCTCCCGGTGCTTGCTGTGCGTGATGTCCACGGAAATGCCATAGGCCCGCGGACCCTGCTGGGGGTCGGTATCGACGCGGCCCACGATCCTGCGCCAGGGCGTCGGGCCCTCCGTGGCCTTGAGCGCGATTTCCTGGTCCACGATCTCGCCGGTGTGGTGGGAGCGCAGGAAGGCCTGTTCGATCTGGAGGCGGTCCTCGGGGCGTTCAATGGCATTGAGCAGGGTCTGCAAATCCGAGTGCACCGTGGCCACGCCGGCCCGGTGGCCCTGGACCGAGCCCGAGAAAGACACCGCGTGGCTGTGCAGGTCCACCTCCCAGGCCACGATCTTGGCCGCCCGGTTCAGCAAATCGACCATGCGCTGGGAGTGCGTCAGCTTTTGCAGGGTGGTTTCGGTGGCCGCCTTGGCCTCGCTGGCCCCTTGCAGCGCCTGTTGCAGTTCCAGGGTGCGCTCCTTGACTTCCTGCTCCAGCCGGGCCTGGTAGCCCTGCTGCTGGTCGGCCACCTGCCGGGCCAGGGCCTGTGTTTGCCGCCTTTTGTCCCGGACATAGATCAGCGCCACCGCCAGGATGAGCCCCAGGTTGGCCACCACATTCAGGCGCACGGCCCAGTCGGTGTGCGCGTGCGGCATCCAGCCCAGGGCCACCAGGGTGCGCCACAGGCGGACCAGCCAGCACAGGGAAAACATCAGCAGCATGACCTGCAGCGTGGGCCGGCCCCGCACCGGGAGGCTCAGCACCGAGATCGGCCAGATCACGGTCAGCACCAGCGTCAGCGCGGCCACGGCCAGCCGGGCTGGCACCAGGTTGTCGACCCAGAGCGTGCTGAGCATCGGGACGGCAAAGGCGGCGATCAGCACCCCATAGACCCAGCGCCACCCCCGGTGGCGATAGAGCCCCAGGAAGGTCAGGCCCGCGAGGTCCAGGAAGATCCCGGCGAAGCCGCCAAACAGGGTCAGCAGCAAGGCCGCATGCGGGATCAGCGAGGGCCACAGGGACAGCAGCAGCTCGCCGGTGTAGAACGATTCGAAGGCGATGGCGCTGATCAGCCAGCCCGCCAGGGCCATCAGGCGCCAGTCGAGGGGGATCAGGAGCAAGAGCCCCACGGTCAGGACCATGGCGAGGGCGCTGCATTCCCAAAGGAAGCGCTGCAGCTGGGCGGCCTGGTAGGCCTGGGGCTCCCAGGCCTCCAGCACCACATGCGGCACCAGCTCGTCCTGCACCCGCAGCAGCAGCCGGCGCGAGGCCCCGGGTGCCAGGGTCAGGGGGAAGACGCTGTTGAGGCTGTCCACCTCGCGCTCGTGCAGCGGCACATGGCCCCCCCCTTCGTGTTGCTGCAGCACCGTCTGGCCTTCGGGGTCCAGCACCTGCAGTTGAACGTCGGCGATGCGCCAGGGTTTGACCGCCAGCCAGCGGGTGACGGGTTCGGCGCTGCGGTTGACGACTGTGCCCTCGAACCAGATCGTGCCGGCCTTGAAGGCGGAAATCCGGTTGGCATCCGTGACGGCCTCCCAGCCCGGGCGTTGCAAGACCTCGGTCGCCGAGGCGGGGGCCTTGGCGGCCTGTTTGAGGGTCCGCATGTGCTCGATCAGCGAGAGCTGGGTGGGCGCAGACGCCAGGTCGATGCCCGTGCCTGTGCGGACCTCGGCATGCACGGCCCCGGTGGCCCACCACAGGGCGCAGACCAGCCAGCACAGCACCCTCGACAGCCAGGGCGGGCGAGCGTGACACAAGGGGCGGGGAAAAACAGGGCGTTGCATGGAAAAAGGGAGCGGGTTCCGTCCTGGAGGCCCTGACGGCGGCCTGCGAGGAACGGTGCGCATTTTGACCGAAGCGGTGCGAGACGGGCCGGGCGGGCCGCGCCTGGGGGGGCGCGCTGTCAAAATAGCCCGCTTGGGATTCGTCAGAATCCGACCTGGAGACACAACAGCGGCGGGGCAGGGCGAGACGCTCCGGCCCGGTGTTCGCGAGGACTATTTCGAATGGGCAGTGCCATCCATCTTCAACTCGGTGCTTTGCAGGGTGTTCGTATTCTTCTGGTGGAAGATGCGGACACCGAGCGCATGCTGCTGGCCGAATACCTGCAGCAACAAGGTTGCCGTATCTACCTGGCCAGCAACGGCCAGGAGGGGTTTCAGAAAGCCTTCCTCGTTCAGCCCGACCTGGTGCTGATGGATGTCCGCATGCCGGTGTGCGATGGGCTGACGGCGTGCCGGCTGCTGCAGTCCGAGCCCCAGACGCGGGATATTCCCGTGATTTTTCTCACGGGGGCCGCTTTGCCCGAGGACCGGGTCGAGGGGCTGCTGGTCGGCGCGGTGGACTACATCACCAAACCGTTCAATTTCGAAGAGGTCCGCTTGCGGCTCACCATCCATCTGCGTGCCCGCAACCCCGAGCCGCAGGCCCTCCACCTGCCGGCCTCGCCGAGCCCCCCCCCTCTGGATGACATTCTTTTCCAGACCGCCCGCTTTCGTTTGCTGCAGCAGCTGGAAAAAGCCCCGGACCTGAACGAGCTGGCCAGGATGGTGGGCACCAATGCCCGGCGCCTGAATGAAGCCTTCAAGCGCTGCGTGGGCGTGACGGTGTTCGAGTACCTGCGCGAAGAGCGCATGAAAGCAGCCCGCACCCTGCTGGCCAAGACCGCGCTGGAGGTGCAGGACGTGGCGCTGGAGCTGGGGTTCACCAGCGGTGCCAACTTCTCGACCGCCTTCAAGGAGCGCTTTGGCCTTTCGCCGACGCAGTTCCGGCTGCAGCGCACCGATTTCTCGCCATGAACCGCCCGCGGGGCCGGCGGCGTTTCTGGGGAGGGTTCCTGGCCGGGGTGCTGGGCTTGTGCCTGCTCGCCCTGGGGTCTGTGCGGGCCCAGGGGCCTGCCCCCCTTGCGCTGCCCTCCGGCGAGGGCAAGGCGGTCCTGGCGGGCCATCTGTCCGTCTTGGAAGAGCCCGGGGGCGCCGGGCGCATTCCTCCCGGGCTCCAGTCCGCCCCTTTCCAGCCCCTGGCGGGCAATCTGTCGGCCGGTTTCGGCCGCAATGTGGTGTGGCTGCGCTTTCGGCTGCAGGCCGCCGGCCCCGAGGCGGCGGGGCCTTGGTGGCTGGATGTGGCGCCGCCCTTTACCAACGACATCGCGCTGTACGCCGAAGGGCCGCAAGGCCTGCAGCCGCTGGGCCGTGCCGGCACGGAGACCCCGTTCGCCCAGCATCCCATCGCCTACCGCCAGCCGGTTTTTGTGCTGGACGTGCCTGCCGACAAGCTCCCCCAGACCTACTACCTGCGCATTGCCAGCAACACCTCCCGCCAGGCCCAGCCCGTGCTGTGGCGAGCGCCGGCGTTCGCCCGGGCCATCCAGCTCGACCTGCTGCTCCAGGGGGTGTTTTTCGGGGGGCTGGTGCTGGTGGCCGTCTTCCATGTGTCTTTTGGGGTCTGGCTGCGCGAATCGGTGTACCTGCGGTATGCCGCTTATGTGTTGTTGGCGGGGGGCATCCAGTTGGTGGCCCAGGGCTTGGCTCCGCAATGGCTGTTTCCGGAGCAGACGGGGGTCTACAACATCCTGCTGGGGGTGCTGATGGCCTTCAACATCGGCCTGGGCACCGAGGTGTTCCAGGTGCTGTACAGCCACCGGCATTTCCCCCGCTTGACCCGCCTCTTTCGCCGCGTGTCCTGGGTGACCGTGGTGGGTCTGTTGCCCTGGGCCCTGGCAGGCCAGTACCAGCACATTGCACCCGGGATCCAGCTGTTCTATGTCATCCAGGTGGTGGCCGGAACGGCCATGGCGATCGTCCTGTGGCGCCGGGGCGATGCCGGTGCCGGCTACTACCTGCTGGCTTTTGTGCCGCACGCCGCGGCGATGCTGCTGTTTCTGCCCCGCAACCTGGGCTGGCTGCCGGTGAATTTCTGGACCGTGAACACCTTGCAGATCAGCATCTTTGTGCACATGCTCCTCATGAGCCTGGCCGTGACCCGCTATGCGCGCGGGGTCCGCGAGGACGGTGAAAAAGCCAAGGCCGACCTGCTCCAGCTCACCCAGCAGTCCGCGCAGGACCTGGAGCGCAAAGTGGCCGAGCGCACCACCGCCTTGCAGCAAGCCCTGCTGCGCGTCGAAGAAGCCCGCTCTGCGCAAACCGAGCTGCTGGCGAATGTCAGCCACGATCTGCGTTCCCCCTTGACGGCCATCATGGGCTATGCCCAGCTCCTGCAGGCCGACAGCGGCAAACCCGCCACGTATGCCCGCACCATTTACAGCAGCTCGGCACACATGCTGCGCCTGGTGAACGACCTGATCGACTTTGCCCGCGCTGCGTCCAGCGACACCCTCCAGGTGGGGCCCTTGCATTTGCCGGACCTGCTGGTGGCCGTGGGGCAGGAGGCCCGGGGGCTGGCCGAAAAAAACCGCAACACCTTCGTGCTCGACCTGCCCGATGCACTGCCATCCGTGGTCCTGGCGGATGACAAACGCCTGCGCCAGGTGCTGCGCAACTTGCTGGACAACGCCTGCCAATTCACCCAGAACGGCACGGTCGAATTGCGCGTCGCCGTGGCGGCGGCCCCTTCCGCGCCCGGGGGGCTGCGCCTGAGCCTGCAGGTCCAGGACTCCGGTTGTGGCATTGCGCTGCACGACCAGGCCAAGGTGTTCACCCCGTTCTATCGCGCAGACACCACCCGCTCGAAAGGGCCGATGGGGCTGGGCCTGCCCCTTGTGGACCTGTGGGTGCAGCGCATGCACGGAACCCTGCAATTGACCAGCCAGCTGGGCCAGGGCAGCACCTTCACGGTCGAGATTCCCGTGCGCCTGGGCTCTCCCAACCAGCTTCCGGCCGAGCGCCGTGGCCCTGCCTGGGCGGATCTGCCCCCGCTGGACGGCGGGGGGCGCCAGGTCTGGGTGGTCGAAGACCACCCAGACATCCGGGGTTTTTTGGTCGAAGAGCTCACGCGCATGGGCTTCGAGGTGCACAGCGCCGCCGACGGGCAGGCCTTCATTCAGCAGCAGCTGGAACCGCCGGGCACCCCGCCGCCCAGCCTGGTCCTCACCGACCACCTCCTGCCCGGAGCGGAAGGCACCGCCGTGCTGGCCGCCGTGCGCCAGCATTGGCCCGGGGTCCCTGTGATGCTCTTGTCTGCCAGCCCCGAGCGCCCGGACGCCCTGGCAGACCAGCCCTCGCAGCGCTTCGATGCCTGTCTTCTGAAACCCATTGAACTGGCCGCCTTGCGCAGCAGCATGGCGCGTTTGCTGAACCCGGCGCCCTCCCAGGCCGCGGGGGAGGGCGCGGTGCCGGCGGCCGGTGGGGCCATCCCATGGCCCCCGCCCGAGGCGCTGGGGCCGCTGGACCGGCTGATCGCCCTGGGGGCCCTGACGGATCTGACCGAATGGGCCCAGGCCTTGCCGGCCCGCTACCCCGCATGCCAGCGGTGGTCGGAACAGGTGCTGGCCTTGCTCGCGCGGGGCGACATCGCAGGCCTGCAGCACCTGCTCCAGCGCGGTCCCCCCCCGCCTGCCGCGCCGCCCTCCGGCCCGTGAGGCGCTCCGCGCGGGCCCGGCAGGCCGGCCTGGCCGGGCCGTCGTCCCAAGGCTGGCGGCTTTGATGCCGCTCCAAAGGCCTTTGCCCGGCGGACAAATTTGGCGCCCTGCGCCGGGCCCGGGGCCGGCAGTGGGCATTCCCATTCAACAATCGGCCTATGCACAGCCCTTCTGATTCGACGGCTGCCCATCCGGAGAAAGCCGCCTTGGTCGGCACCCCCCCCTCCCCAAGCCGTCCTCCCAAACCCTCCCGCTTGCGCAAAGAGCAGGCCATCCTGGTGGAGGCGGAAAGCCACTTCGCCCGGTTTGGCTTTGCGGGAGCCTCGCTGGAAGCCATTGCCATCGATCTGGGGATCAGCCGCCACAACCTGCTGTATTACTTTCCCAGCAAGGACTTGCTCTACCAGCGTGTGCTGGTCGACGTGCTCCAGCAGTGGCTGGAGGGGCTGCAGAACATCGCCCTGAGCGCCGGGCCCGAAGAGGCCTTGCGGGGCTACATTGGCCACAAGCTGCGCTACAGCCGTGACCGGCCCAACGGGGTCAAGGTGTTCACCAAGGAAATCATGTCCGGTGCCTCCCATGACCACCGGGCGATCCTGGAAGACATGGCGCCCCGGCTGTCTGTGTCGGTGCAGGCCTTCGAGCGCTGGGCCCAGGAAGGGCGCATCGCCTCTGTCGATTTCCGGCATCTGATGTTCGCCCTCTGGACCATGACGGAGGCGTATGCCACCCACCACACCCCGTTTGCCCTGCTCCTGGGCCAGGCCGAGCTGAGGCCCACCGATTACGCCGAGGCCGAGAACTTCATCCTGCGCATGGTGCTTGGCGCCTTGCAGCCCATGGGCCCGAAGGAGCACGCCGCCGACTGCGCATGCGCAGAGCACGGGATGCATCCCCCGCACCGACAGCCCCTGTCGACCGGCAGCGTGGTTTCCTGACGGCACCCGGACCCACCCCCTCCCTGGGGGGGCGGGGCGTTATCAGACCGAGCGGCTGCGCGCCAGCGGCGGATTGCGTGCGAAGTAGCGCGTGATGCCGCGCATCAGCGCATCGGCCAGTTGTTCCTGGTAGCGGCTGCTGCGCAGGCGGGCCTCTTCCTCGGGGTTGCTGATGAAGGCGGTTTCGACCAGCACGCTGGGAATGTCGGGGGCCTTGAGCACCGCGAAGCCCGCCTGTTCCACGCGCGGCTTGTGCAGCTTGCCCACACTGCCGATTTCACCCAGCAGCACATGGCCCAGCTTGAGGCTGTCATTGATCTGCGCCGTGGTGCTCATGTCGAGCAGGGCGCGCTGCACATGCTGGTCCTGCACACGCACATTGAGCCCGCCCACCAGATCGGCCTGGTTTTCCTTGTTGGCCAGCCAGCGGGCGGCCGTGCTGGAAGCCCCGCTCTGGCTCAGGGCGAACACGCTGGCGCCCCGGGCCTCCGGGGTGGTGAAGGCGTCGGCGTGGATGCTGACAAACAGGTCGGCCTGCACGCGGCGGGCTTTTTCGACCCGGGTGCCCAGGGGCACGAAATAGTCGCCATCGCGGGTCAGGTAGGCCCGCATGGGGTTGCCGGCGACCGTGGTGGCATTGATGCGGTCGCGCAGCAGGTGGGCCACGCTGAGGACCACATCTTTTTCACGCGTGCCGCCGGGGCCGATGGCGCCGGGGTCTTCGCCCCCGTGGCCGGGGTCCAGCGCAATGATGATGAGCCGGTCGGTGTGCGTGGCCGTGGGCGCGGGGTTGGGGCGCGGGACCCCCAGGGCCGGGGCGGCCGGGCTGGCCGCCACCGCGGCAGAGGCCGCTGCCTTCGCCGGGGCAGACGCTGCGGCAGGCCCGGGTGACTTGGCCTGCTGGGCGATCAGGTCTCCCAGCAGGTCGGCGGGCGGTGGCGCGCTGGAGGCCTTGGAGGGCGTCACCGCGGTGGCTGCTGCGGCGGGCAGGGCGGGGGGCGGTGCTGCCGCCGTGCTGCCCGTTGGTGCGCCCGGGCCCGGTGCGGGGCCCGGGCCGGTCGCCGCGGGCGGGGCCGTGTGGTCGCGCAGGCGTTCGGAGATCAGGGCTTCGAGCGGATCGACCGGCGCGGCGGGGTAGAGGTCGAACACCAGCCGGTGCTGGTAGGCCGCCACCGGAGACAGCGTGAAGACCTGGGGCTTGGCCGCCTGCTTCAGGTCGATCACCAGGCGCACCACGCCGGGTGCGTTCTGGCCGACGCGAATGCCGGCGATGTTCGGGTCATCGGGCCGGACCTTGGCCACCAGTTCGCGCAGCTCGGGGCTCAATTCCAGCCCCTCGATGTCCACCGCCAGGCGCGGCGGCGTGGCCACGAAGAACGGTTTGGCGGTCAGGGGGCGGTCGGATTCGAGGGTGACGCGCGAGTATTCCGGCGCGGGCCACACCCGCACGGCCAGAATGCCCGCGCCGCGCGCGATCTGCTGGGCGCCGAGCAGCAGCACCAGACTGCCCGCCTGCAGCAGGGTGCGGCGCGAGGGCGCGCGGGGGGGCTTGCCAGCGGCGGGGTTCATGCGCGCAGCCCCTGCAACAGGCTGCGGCCGATGGGGGTGTGGGCGTGCAGGGTGACCTGCCGTTCGGTGTCGTTCATGGCTTCTATTTCGATAGCAAGATCCGCAGTCGGGGTCAAGGCTGCAGCCTTTTCGGGCCATTCTGCCAGTTTGAGGCCCGGGCTGGCGAAGAGGTCCCGGAAACCCGCGTCTTCCCATTCGCGGGGGTCATCGAAGCGGTAGAAATCAAAGTGCCACGCCTTGCCATGCGGGGCCAGGCCGGGGGCTTCGTGGGGTTCGACCACGGCATAGGTCGGGCTCTTGATGCGGCCTTGCACCCCCAGGGCCCGCAGCAGGTGGCGCACCAGCGTGGTCTTGCCGGCGCCCAGGTCGCCGTGCAGGGTCAGGTAGGCGTTGGCCAACAAGGGCTGGGCCGCCAGGGCCTGGGCGAAGGCGGCGGTGTCTGCCTCGCTGTGCCAGGTCAGGCGCAGTGGCGGGGGCGTGCCCGCGGGGGTTTCTACAATCGGGCCGGTATGGTGTGCAGCAGTCAACTCGTTCCTCAAATGCAGGCGTGGGCCCGCGAACTGGGATTTTCCCAAATTGGCGTGGCCGGTGTGGATTTGTCCTCGGCCGAGCCCGGTTTGTTGCAGTGGCTGGCCCAGGGGTTCCATGGGGACATGCCGTACATGGCGGCCCATGGCCTCAAGCGCGCGCGCCCGGCCGAACTGGTGCCCGGCACCGTGAGCGTGGTCACGGCGCGCATGGATTATTTGCCACGCGACAAGCCTTTGGCAACGCCGGGGGGCTGGCAGGCCCTTGAATGGGCCCGCCTGGGCCGGCCCGGGGAGGGCGTGGTGTCGATGTACGCCCGGGGGCGCGACTACCACAAGGTGCTGCGCGCACGCCTGCAAAAGCTCGCCGACCGCATGGCCGAGGCGATCGGGCCCTTCGGGCACCGGGTGTTCACCGACTCGGCGCCGGTGCTGGAGGCCGAGCTGGCCACGCGTAGCGGCCAGGGCTGGCGCGGCAAGCACACGCTGGTGCTGAACCGCGAGGCCGGCTCGATGTTCTTTCTGGGCGAAATCTATGTGGACCTGGCCTTGCCGGAGACGGCCCCGGCCAGCGGGCATTGC
>JAQUDN010000027.1 GCA_028685665.1 Burkholderiaceae bacterium
TTATAGGTTTTCGGCGCTTTTGCCGGCTGCTTTCCCTTGAAGGCCGTTCGTTCATGAAAATCATCCAGAAATCCGCCAAGCTTGCCAATGTGTGCTACGACATCCGGGGCCCGATCATGGACGCGGCCAAGCAGATGGAGGAAGACGGGCACAAGATCATCAAGCTCAACATCGGCAATCTGGCGGTGTTCGGTTTTGATGCCCCCGAAGAAATCCAGCAGGACATGATCCGCAACCTGCCCAATTCGGCGGGCTATTCGGACAGCAAGGGCATCTTTGCGGCACGCAAGGCCGTGATGCACGAAACCCAGAAGCAGGGCGTCAAGGGCGTCACCCTGGATGACATCTACCTGGGCAACGGGGCCAGTGAACTCATCGTGATGGCGACCAATGCCCTGCTCGACAGCGGTGACGAGTTGTTGCTGCCTTCGCCCGACTACCCCTTGTGGACGGCTGCGGCCAGCCTGTCCGGCGGCACGCCTGTGCACTACCGTTGCGATGAGGCCAATGGCTGGATGCCCGACCTCGACGACATCCGTGCCAAGGTCACGCCCCGCACCAAGGGGATCGTGGTCATCAACCCGAACAACCCCACGGGCGCGCTGTATTCCGATGCCTTGCTCCTGGGCATCATCGCCTTGGCCCGCGAGCATGGCCTGGTGGTTTTTGCCGACGAGGTCTATGACAAGGTGCTGTACGACGGCGCCAAGCACACCGCCATGGCGTCCCTGAGCGAAGACGTGCTCACGCTGACCTTCAACTCGCTCTCCAAAAGCTACCGCAGCTGTGGCTACCGTGCGGGCTGGCTGGTGGTGTCGGGCGACAAGAAGCCCGCCAAGGACTACATCGATGGCCTGAACATGCTCTCGAACATGCGCCTGTGCGCCAACGTGCCGGGCCAATGGGCGATCCAGACCGCGCTGGGCGGCTACCAGAGCATCAAGGACCTGGTCTGCGAGGGCGGCCGCCTGCGCAAGCAGCGCGATCTGGCCCATGCCCTCATCACGGCGATTCCGGGCGTGAGCTGTGTGAAGCCGCGCGCGGCTCTCTATATGTTTCCGCGCCTGGACCCCGCGGTCTATCCGATCCAGGACGACCAGCAGTTTTTCCTGGAGCTGTTGCAGGAAACCAAGGTCATGCTGGTGCAGGGCACCGGCTTCAACTGGCCGACGCCCGACCATTTCCGGATCGTGTTCTTGCCCCATGAGGACGACCTGCGCGAAGCCATTGGCCGCGTGGCGAAGTTCCTCGAGCTGTACCGCAAGCGCCACGGCACCGACTGAACTCCTTTTTTGATAGCGCATGGCGCTTGCCTGGCAAGCGCTTTCCTTCTTTTTGACTGGTAACCATCCATGAAACCCATCCAAGTAGGCCTGCTGGGCATCGGCACCGTTGGCAGCGGCGTGTACAACGTTCTCTCGCGCAAACAGGAAGAAATTCACCGCCGCGCCGGTCGGGGCATCGAGATCACCATGGTGGCCGATCTGGACGTCGAGCGCGCCAAAGGCCTGGTGGGCCCGGACGTACAGGTCGTGCAGGACGCGCGCGCCATCCTTGCCAACCCCGACATCGACATCGTGGTCGAACTGATCGGCGGCTATGGCATCGCCAAGGCCCTGGTCCTCGAAGCGATTGCCGCCGGCAAGCATGTGGTGACCGCCAACAAGGCGCTGCTGGCCGTGCACGGCACCGAAATCTTTGCTGCCGCCTCGGCCAAGGGCGTGATGGTGGCCTTCGAGGCCGCCGTGGCCGGGGGCATCCCGATCATCAAGGCGCTGCGCGAAGGCCTGACCGCCAACCGCATCCAGTGGATTGCCGGCATCATCAACGGCACGACCAACTTCATCCTGTCCGAAATGCGCGACAAGGGCCTGGATTTTGACGTGGTGCTCAAGGAAGCCCAGCGCCTGGGTTACGCCGAAGCCGACCCGACCTTCGACATCGAAGGCGTGGACGCCGCCCACAAGGTCACGCTGATGAGCGCCATTGCTTTTGGCATTCCGGTGCAGTTCGACAAGGCCTATGTCGAAGGCATCACCCAGCTGGGCGCAGCCGACATCAAATACGCCGAACAGCTCGGCTACCGCATCAAACTGCTGGGCATCACCAAGCGGGCCGACAAGGGCATCGAATTGCGCGTGCACCCCAGCCTGGTGCCGACCAAGCGCCTGCTGGCCAATGTCGAAGGCGCGATGAACGCCGTGGTGGTGCAGGGCGATGCCGTGGGCACCACCCTGTACTACGGCAAGGGCGCGGGCTCCGAGCCCACCGCCAGCGCCGTCATTGCCGACCTGGTGGACATTGCCCGCCTGCACACCGCCGACCCCGAGCACCGCGTGCCGCACCTGGCCTTCCAGCCCCACACGCTGGACGAAGCCATGGGCACCCTGCCCGTGCTGCCGATGAGCGAAATCGTCACCAGCTACTACCTGCGCCTGCGGGTGGCCGACCAGGCCGGGGTGCTCGCCAAGGTGACCGGCCTGCTGGCCGAAGCCGGGGTCAGCATCGATGCCGTGCTGCAGCGCGAGGCCGATGAAGTCGGTGGCGAGGGCTCGACCCAGACCGACCTGATCATCCTCACGCACGACATCCGTGAAGGCACCATGGACGCCGTCATCGCCCAGATGCAGCAGCTCCCCACCGTGCTGGCGCCCATCACCCGCATCCGCAAGGAAGAGCTGAACTAAGCCGAGACCGCCATGCTGTACCTCTCCACCCGCGGTCACCCGGATCGCAAGCATTTCTGTGACATCCTGCTCGAAGGCCTGGCGCCCGATGGCGGCCTGTACCTGCCCGAGCACTACCCGCAGATCGATGGTCCGGCGCTGGCCCGCCTGCGCACGGCCTACCACGAGCAAGGCTATGCCGAGCTGGCCTTCCAGATCCTGTCGCTCTACATCGACGACATCCCGCCCGCCGATCTGCGCGCCCTGTGCGCCAAGACCTACACCGCCGAGGTCTTTGGCACCGGCGAGATCGTGCCCCTGCGCCACCTCGAAGAGGGCCTGTGGCTCGAAGCCCTGTCCAACGGCCCCACGCTGGCCTTCAAGGACATGGCCATGCAGCTGCTGGGCAACCTGTTCGAGTACGAGCTCAAGCGCCGCGGCGAGCAGCTGAACATCCTGGGCGCCACCAGCGGCGACACGGGCAGCGCCGCCGAGTACGCCATGCGCGGCAAGGAAGGCGTGCGCGTCTTCATGACCAGCCCGCATGGCCGCATGAGCGCGTTCCAGCAGGCCCAGATGTTCAGTCTGCAGGACGAGAACATCCACAACATCGCCATCGAAGGCGTGTTCGACGACTGCCAGGACATCGTCAAGGCGGTCAGCAACGACCTCGAATTCAAGCGCAAATACAAGATCGGCACCGTCAATTCGATCAACTGGGCCCGTTTGCTGGCGCAGGTGGTTTACTACTTCGCCGGTTACATCCAGGCCACAGAGCCCAAAGCCCCCACGCTCGGCACTGGCGTGTCCTCGCTGCCCCCCGAGGGGGTGCAAACCGCCTTGGGGCGGCCCGGCGGCGGTTTATCCAGCGCGCAAAAGGTCAGCTTCACCGTGCCCAGCGGCAATTTCGGCAATGTCTGCGCCGGCCATGTGGCCCGCATGATGGGCCTGCCCATCGAGCAGCTGGTGGTGGCCACCAACGAAAACGACGTGCTCGACGAGTTCTTCCGCACGGGCGTCTACCGCGTGCGCGGCAGCGCCGACACGCACGAGACCTCCAGCCCGTCGATGGACATCTCCAAGGCCAGCAATTTCGAGCGCTTTGTGTTCGACCTGTTGGGCCGCGATGGCGCGCGCACCCAGGCGCTGTTTGGGGCGGCCCTGTCGAAGGACGGCCGTTTTGACCTGAGCCAGGACCCCGCTTTTCCGGAAGCGGCTGCGCGCTATGGTTTTGTCAGCGGCAAGAGCGTCCATGCCGACCGCCTGGCCACGATCCGCGACACCTTCCAGCGCTTTGGCGTGACCATCGACACCCACACCGCCGACGGCGTGAAGGTGGCCCGTGCGCACCGCCAGGAGGCGGTGCCGATGATCGTGCTCGAAACCGCTTTGCCGATCAAGTTTGCCGAAACCATCATCGAGGCCCTGGGCCAAGCGCCCGAGCGGCCCGCCAAGTTCGCCGGCATCGAAGATCTGCCCAAGCGCGTGCAGGTCATGCCGGCCGATGTGGCCCAGGTCAAGGCCTATATCCAGCGCCACTGCGATTGAGCGGGTTTTCATCAAAATGGCCTCTGGCGCTTGCTGGGTAAGCGCTGATAGCTATCGTAAAAGTAGCAATCAAAGGAGCATTGGATGAAGGTTGCAGGGTTTGCCGGGTACTCCGGCAGCGGCAAGACCACCTTGGTCGAACAGCTGATTCCCGCGCTGCGCCTGCGCGGCCTGCGGGTCTCGGTGGTCAAGCATGCGCACCACCAGTTCGACATCGACCACCCTGGCAAAGACAGCTGGCGCCACCGCCAGGCGGGGGCTTTCGAGGTCGTGGTGGCCTCGGACCAGCGCCTGGCCCTGGTCCGTGAGTTCGAGCAGACCCGGCAGCCCAGCGTCCACCAGCTGCTGGCGGAGCTGTCGCCGGGGGTGGACTGGGTGCTGGTCGAGGGGTTCAAGGACAGCGATCTGCCCAAGATCGAAGTCTGGCGCGCCCCTTCCGCGCACTACCCCGGCCGGCCCGCGCGCTACCCCGCTGACCCTTTTGTCGTGGCCATTGCCACCGACGATCCCACGCAATTGCCCCAGCCCACCCTGTTGCCGGTCTTGGACCTCAACGCGCCTGCCGATCTGGCCGATTGGCTGATCGCCCAGGGCGAGCGTTTTGCCTACGACCCGGCCCTGCACCTTCCTCCCTTGCCATGCGCCCCCCTCTGAAATCCCTGGACGATGCCCTGGCTGAACTGCTCGGCCACGCCTTGCCGCTGGCGGGCACCGAGACCGTGGCCACCTTCGACGCCGACGGCCGTGTGCTGGCGCAGGACGCTGTCTCCGCCTTGCATGTCCCGCCCCAGGACAACAGCGCCATGGACGGTTATGCCTTGCGCTGCGCCGATGGAACCCCCGTGGGCGTGGCCTTGCCGGTGTCGCAGCGCATTGCCGCCGGCAGCGCGGGCGCGCCCCTGCAGCCCGGCACGGCGGCGCGCATCTTCACCGGCGCACCCGTTCCCCTCGGAGCCGATGCGATCCTCATGCAGGAAGACGCGGAACTGCTCCCCGACGGGCGGGTCCGGGTGCAGGCCCTGCCGGTACCGGGCCAGTGGATTCGCCGGGCGGGCGAAGACATCGCCCGGGGCGCAGTCGTGCTGTCGGCCGGAACCCGCCTCACCCCGGCCGAACTGGGTCTGGCCGCCAGCATCGGCTTGCACCAGTTGTCCGTGGCACGCCGCCCCCGAGTGGCACTGTTCTCGACCGGCGATGAACTCGTCATGCCGGGCGAGGTGTCCCCCCAAGACATGCCGCCAGGCGCCATCTACAACAGCAACCGCTTCTTTCTGCGCGCCCTGTTGCGGCGCCTGGGTTGCGAAGTCACCGACTGCGGCATCGTCCCCGACCGGCGCGAGGCCACGGTGGAGGCGCTGCGCAGCGCCAGCCAGGGCCACGACCTGATCCTGACCAGTGGCGGGGTGTCGGTCGGCGAAGAAGACCATGTCAAGCCCGCCGTTGAAGCCCTGGGGCAGCTCGATCTGTGGCAGATCGCCATGAAGCCCGGCAAGCCCTTCGCCTATGGCCGGGTACTGCACGGGGCCGGAAGCGCCCATTTCATGGGCTTGCCCGGCAACCCGGTGTCGAGCTTTCTGACCTTTGCCCTGCTGGTGCGCCCCTTTGTGCTGCGCCTGCAGGGGGTGCAGGAAGTTGCTCCTCCATCAATAGCTGCCAGGGCTGATTTCCATTGGCCTAGGGCCGATCAGCGCCGTGAATTCCTGCGGGTGCGCCACCAGGCCCATGGCGGCCTGGCGCTGTTTCCGAACCAGAGCTCGGGCGTGCTCACCTCGGTGGCCTGGGGCGATGGCGTGATCGACAACCCGCCGGGACAGACGATTGTTCCGGGCGACACCGTGCGTTTCATCCCTTTTTCGGAGTGGCTGGCATGAAGATCACCGTGCGCTATTTCGCCTCGATCCGCGAGGCCCTGGGCCAGGGCAGCGAGGCGCTCGACACCACCGCCCCCACCTTGGGGGCCTTGCGCGACGAGTTGCTGGCCCGCGGGGGCGACTACGCCCAGGCCCTGGCCCGCGGCAAGGCGGTGCGCATGGCACTGAACCAGGCGCTCAGCGACGAACAGGCCGTCCTGCTGGAGGGGGCCGAGGTGGCTTTTTTCCCTCCCGTCACGGGCGGCTGACCGCCAGAAAGCGGGGCATCCCGCCCTGCGCACCACGGCGCAGCGGCACCGCTCAGTGCCAAGCCTGGGCCGTTGGTCCCAAAAATCACCAATTGGTAGGTAACGCTGCTTACCATGGGCTACATTCTTTCGATGCCCTCCATGCCCCTTGTGCCTCCTTGTTCTGCCGCGTCCCGCTGTGCGGCGATGTCCTTCCATCCGGGCCCACGCCGTGGGTGCCGGGGTGGCGCGGCGCAAGGGCTGACGATGATCGAGCTGATGGTGGGCCTGGCCCTGATGGCGATCTTGCTCGTGCTGGCCGCCCCTTCGTTCACCGATTACCTGGCGCGCCGCCGCCTGGAGGGGGCCGCGAATGAGCTCAGCGCCGATCTGCACTACGCGCGTTCGCAGGCCGTGGGCAACAATGCCAACACCTTCCTGACCACCTCCGCGACCGGCTACACCGTCACCGGGTCGGTCACGGTGAAGAACGATGGCCCTCCGATCACTTTCGACACTTCGGTGCTCACCTACAAAACCATCACCCTGACCCCGGGCGTGAGCCTGACCCAGCCCGTGACCCTGGAGTTCGAGGCGCAGCGGGGCAGCCTGGTGCTTGCTGCGGGAGCCACGGCCCCGGTGACGGTCACGGTCAGCAACACCCAGACGGCCGCCCAGTTGCGGCTGTCGGTGAACGCCCTGGGCCGTGTGTACCTGTGCTCTCCCAGCGGGAATTTTCCTGGATACGTTCTATGCAAATGAGCCCCCGGGGGCCGGGCGCCCCCCCACGCCGCTCCCGGATGCGGGGCCTGTCCATGCTCGAGTTGCTCATTGGCGCGGCCCTGGGCCTGTTGGTCGTGGCGGCGGCGGGAACGATCGCCGTCGGTTCCGTCACCAGCACACGCCGTCAGCTGGTCGAAGCCCGTCTGGAGCAGGATGTGCGCTCCGCGGTCGAGGTGATCGAGCGCGAGGTGCGCCGCAGTGGCTACTGGGCCAACGCCCTGTACGAGGGGCGCAAACCCACAGCAGCGGCCACGGCGGTGGTCAACAATCCCCACGCCAGTCTGGTGCTGACGGGAAGCTCGCAACTGGACTACACCTATTCGTCCAAGGTGCTCGACAACCAGGCCACCAGTGATGAACTGTTCAGTGTCCGCCTGAACAGCGACACCCAGGGCCTCGAAGTGCGGCGCGATGCCCAGGGAGCGTGGCAGCCCTTGACGGACGCCGACAGCCTGAAGGTCGAAGCGTTCAGCGTGGCGCTCGACAGCCAGCGCTCCCGGTCCACGCCCGCGACCACCTCCTGCAGCTGCACCTGCTCGGTGACGACGCCTGCCCCGGTGTGCCGGGGGGTCAGCGTGCGTGTGTACACCATTGCTCTGACCGGGGCCTCCCGCAGCGATGCCACGCTCAAGCGCACCCTGTCTTCCACGGTCCGGGTGCGCAACGACCAGATCATGGCCAATATCTGCGCCCCTTGCGCCACCCCGTGATGTCCTTGTTTCACCGCTTTCTTCTCCAACGCGCCATGCCGAAGCCCTCTGTGACACCGCGCCGAGGGTCCCAGCAGGGCCTGGCTGCCCTGACCGTGGTCATGCTGCTCATGCTGGGGGCCACCATTGGCGTGGTCTACCTGAACCGCGGCGTCATCTTTGAGCAAAAAATTGCGGCCAACCAGGTGCGCTCCAAGGTCGCGCTGGAGATGGCGGATGCGGGCATCGACTGGGCGACGGGCATGCTCAACGCCCAGAGCAAGATCACCACGACCTGCAAATTGCCCGACGCCGCAGGGTTGGCGGACCCCAATACCAAGTCTTTCCGCAACAAATACATCACCACCCTGTTGTACGGGTCTACCGCGCCCATGCAGCCTGCGGCCAACACCCTGCCGGGGTGCAAGCTGTCTTTGGTCAAACAGCCGGACGGCAGTTACAAGCATGAGTTCAACTGCAGTTGCCCCGATGTCAGTCCCACAGACACCCGTCTGCCCAATTTTTCCAGTGTGGCGAATCCCGAAGCCCCCGGGTTCACCGTGCAGTTTTCGCCCCTGTCGGCGGACCAGGACCCGACGGGCAATGCGGTGCGCATCATTTCGACCGGTTGTGCTGCCAAATCCGGGGCCTGTATCCCGGGTGAAAAAGGGGTGGCCGATGCCACGGCAACCGCTTCGGTCATCCTGCGTCTGCAGCCTTCCGTGGTCTACAAGCCCAGCGTGCCCCTGACCTGCGGCGTGGCGTGCGTGCTGTTGAACCTGGACCTGCTCAGTGGAAAGAAGCTGCGCGTGGTCAACCAGGACCCGGGCACGGGGGGCATGCTGGTGAACGCCGGTCTGCTGTCGATTCCCGGCATGTCGAATATCCTGGGCTTGAATGCCCTGACTTCGACCTTGAGCACCTTGCAGACCCTGACGAACAATTTGCTCGGGCTCAATTTGTTTGCCGAAATGATTACCTTGCCCGGTAAATCGCCGAACAATGTCACGGCGGCGCCCGATGCCAACCTGCTGGGCCAGGGCCTGGCCGACACCCTGTTGTCCCAATCGGGCCTGCTGGGGACACTCACCAATGTGCTGGGCGGCGCCAGCAACACCGTGACCGATCTGCTGAATTTCAACAATGTGGGCGTGAACCTGCTGCAGTGCGATCGCAGCGGGGTTTTCAAGATGTATTTCGGGACCGACATCGCCACCTTTGCCGATCCCCTTCGCACGCCCTCCACCAAGTCCTTGCCGGAATGTGGCGGGACTTCTGCAGCCTGCGGCAAGGCCGTGAAAGACGCTTATGCGGAAGGCTGGCGTTCCTTTTATTTTCCCAATGGCGTGAGCCTGGATGCCGGCTCGGGCCTGGCGAACAACACCTTGGGTACCGAAGACGATCCGGTCACCTTGGTCACCCCCAAAAAGCTCAATCTGGGGGGCGGGGTCACGGTCAATGGGCTGTTGTTTTCCAACAGCGGGGTCGCGGCGGATGTGAGCCTGGGCAATTCCAATATCCATGGGGCCCTGATCAGTTGCAGTATTTACGCCAACACTGGCTCGGGAGACATCGTGTATTCGTCCACTGCCATCAACCGCCTCGGAATCACGGGAAAACTGTACCGGGTGCCGGGCAGTTGGACGGACCGCTGTGTCTTGCGCGCCCTGGCACGCAAACCCAATGACAGCGTCAGTCTGCAGAGCTGCCCGGGAGATCCATCGTGAACGGCCGCTTGCGGCGCAGCGCCGGATTCGCGCTGATCGAGGCCCTGGTGGCCATGGCGGTGGTTGGCCTCGGCACCCTGGGGCTGGGGGGCATGCAGATGTTCTTGGCCCGCAACGCCGATCTGGCGGCCCAGCGCACCGAGGCGGCTGCGATGGCCGAGGCCTGCCTGGAGTCCTTGCGCTCCTATGCCCTGCCCGAAGACTGGGCCGATTTGCCCGCACGCCCCCGGGCTTTGGACGGCAGCAGTCTGTGCCCGCAGGGGCCTGTGGACGTGACGCCAGCCCGCTCCAGTGCGGTGTACCAGCGCCAGGTGGTGGTGGGCAGTCCTTTGTCCGACAACCTCAAGCCAGTGACCGTCAGGGTCTCGTGGTCTGACCGCAGTGGCGAGGCGCAGTCGATGGATTTCACCACCGTGATCGCCAAATCCGACCCTGCGGATGCGGCCCGGATCGTGGTGCCCGCCACCGGAGCGCCGCTGTACCGCAATCCCAATGACCGCAATATCGCGATTCCGGCCTTGGCGACGGACCGGCTCGATGGCACCAGTTCCCTGGCGCTGGGAAGCTCACAGATATTTTTTGACAACAGTTCAGGTTTGGTCAGCAAAGTCTGTAATGCCTCGGGGAGCTGCAGTGCCTTGCAGGCGTATTACCTGGACGGCTATATCAAACAGATTGCCATTCAGCCTTCCGCCCCGGGCAATTGCGGTCTTCTGGGGCTCAATTGCCTCTTGTCGAACTTGTTGGGTTTGCTGGGGAATTTACTGGGCAGCGTGCAAGGCCTGGGAATGAATTACAGCGGGATCACGGTGAAAAACCCCGGTACGGCCATTCAATGCACTTTTTCACGGGACTCGACAGGCCTGGTGTCGGTGGTGACGAATCTGGTGACCAGCCTGCTGGGGGGCGACAAGTATTTCTATTACAAATGCATCATTCCCTTTGTCAATCCGTCGGCGCAAGAGACGGCCACCTGGGGCGGAAAAATGAGGGTAGGGGTCAATGTCAATGCCTTGTCTTCGACGCCGGTCAATTACCTGGTGTGTCGTTACCAATACACCAACGTGTTGGCGCCAGCAGGTTTGAATGCAGATTATGTGAACGACTACATTGACAACAAAAGCAATGTGCAGTCGTACAAGAATGTGCGTTATTCCCTGACCGATCAGAACTACATGCTCTTTACCGGGCAAGAGAACGATATTCCAGACAACTGCCCCAAGCTCAAGGGCAGCAATGGCAAGCCCGAATACCCGATTCCGGAATCGGAGGTGAATCCAGATTTTCCACCGGCAGCCACCTTGGTGAAACACCAGCGCTGCACGGATGGCAATGTGTCCACCGACTGCCCCAAGGTTTCTCCTTGAACGCGTCGCTCAATCGGGTACAAACAGGCGGGCAAATTTGGCCGCGTCGGTCTCCCGTTCGAACGTCACCAATTGGCCCATCTTTCCATCCCTGAGCCGGCAGGCGGCAAACAGGCTGTGCGGACCGCTCAAATCGAAGCTGGGCAGGTCAATCAGGGCGTAGGGGTGGGGTACAAAGGCCTCGTGCGTGAACAGGGTGCGGTGTGGACTGCGCGGGTTGGGGTAGAGCTTGTAGGTGGCGGTGGTAATGGTGGGGGTGGCCATGAGCGGGTGTGGAGTGTTGGGGTGCGTGGGTGCGGGTACAGTGCGCGCATGCTACCGATAAACCTGTTTCCTGAATACGCACGCTGATATGGCACGCCCCAAGAATGAATGGGCCACCAAGGTCCTCACCCTCGTCCAGGTGGGCAATCTGCCCGCCGCCATTGCCCAGATCAAAGTGGCGCCCACCGTGGCAGATGTCACGCGCTTGCAGGGCCTGCTGGCCAAACTGCCGTCTTCGCCGGCTTTGCAGCAGCTCCACAAGGTGGTGGAGGAGGAGCGGGCCTTGCTGGCCGCGCCCCGCCTGCACCGTTCGCCATGAACCAGCCCCATGCGCCTGTGGGCGCGGTGTCCATCCAGACGGCCGATTTCGACGTGTCTGCCGAGCTGGCGGCGTTGCGCCACCAGGACGCCCGCGTCGGGGCCGTGTGCAGTTTCGTGGGCACCGTGCGGGACCGCCACGAAGGGGCCTCGGTGGCCACGATGGAGCTGGAGCATTACCCTGGCATGACCGAAAAATCCATTGCCTCCATGGTCGAGCAGGCTTTTCTGCGCTTCGAGATTTTGGGTGTCCGGGTCATTCACCGCGTGGGGGTGTTGCAGCCTTTGGACCCGATCGTGCTTGTGGCGGTGAGTGCCGCGCACCGGGGACAGAGCTTCCTGGCTTGTGAATTTCTCATGGACTACCTCAAGACCCAGGCGCCTTTCTGGAAGAAGGAGCAAACGTCCCAGGGCGCCCGGTGGGTGGATGCGCGGGTCAGCGACGATGTGGCCTTGGCGCGCTGGGGGATTCAGGCCCCCAATGCCTGAGAGCCCTGCCGCGGCCGGGCGGGCAGGGGGACCATTTATCGTGGGATGTCTCCCTTTTGTCTGCCAAGGGCGGTATTGTTCACTTCGGGACGTAACATGAAGCCCTCTTTGGAGCGAATGCGGCAATGAATCCACCCTTCGATCCGCGCGCGCAGGCCCGCGGTTTTACCTTGATCGAGTTGATGATCGTGGTGGCCATCGTGGCCTTGCTGGCCACAGTGGCCTACCCGAGCTACATGGCCCAGATCCGCAAGGCCCGCCGTTCGGATGCGGTCCAGGCCTTGGCCCAGGTGCAGCAGGCCCAGGAGCGCTGGCGCTCTGTGAATGTGACCTACGCCCCGAACGCCCAGCTCACCACGGCCTGGCCGGGTGGCCTGGGCGTATCGACTCCCACGGCCGGGGGGTACTACACCATCGCCATCGGGACCAACCCCGCGCCCACAGGCGTGGCTTATGTGGCCACGGCCACGGCGGTCACGACCACCAGCCAGAACAACGACACGGCCGGGGCCGTGGATTGCAAGGTTTTGACGATGACGGTGAACAACGGCACCGCGGTCAACACCCCGGTGGACTGCTGGAGCAAATGATGCGCCGATGGGCCGGTTTTTCCTTGATCGAGCTGATGGTGGTCATTGCCATCACGGCGATTTTGCTCACGCTGGCTGCGCCTTCGTTCGTGGAAATGCTGGCACGCCGCCGGTTGGAAGGGGTGGCCAACGAGCTCAGTGCCGATCTGCAATACGCGCGCTCCCTGGCGGTTGCCAGCCATGCCAACACCCAAGTACAGGTGTCTTCGAGCACGCAATACGACATCACCTCGCCCCCTGGCGGAACGAACTACAAAACCATGGTGCTCACTGGCGGCACCACGCTCGACCCTGTACCGGTCACCCTGGTTTTTGAATCCCGCCTGGGCTCCCTGAGCACGTCTGCAGACCAGGTGGTGACGGTGGGCAACAGTGGCACGCTGGCCACGCTCAAAATCACGGTCGGCCCTTCGGGGCGGGTGCAGATCTGCGCACCCAGTGGCCTGTTTGCGGGGTACAAGGTATGCGCTTGAGACAGGCTTTCGGGCAGGTGAGGGGCCGGCGCTTGCGCTCGCGTGGATCGAGCCTGGTGGAGTTGATGGTCGGCGTGGCGCTGGCCCTGTTCATCTTGTCCGGCTTGATTGCTGTGTTTGTCGGGGGGGTCAACGGGGCCCGCCGCATGCTGGTGGAGGCCCGGCTGCAGCAGGACCTGCGGGCGGCGATGGAGCTGATCACCCGGGACCTGCGCCGGGGCGGCTACTGGGGCAATGCCATTTCGCGGACGGTGGTCCCCACCGGTGTGATCGCGCCCATCAGCTACGCAGACCCTTGCACGACCACCCCGGGCGCGGCCTTCAATCCCTATGGCTGCATCACGACCAGCGGAGCGACCGAGATCGACTACCTGTATTCCCGCGATGCGCTGGAAGACAACGAAGTGGACAAGAGCGGTGCCGCAGGCCGGGAGGGCGAGCAGTTTCGACTCCAGTTCGACACGGCGACGGCGGGTTTGCAGATGTACCGCAAACGCGCCGATGGCGCTTACCACTGGGAGGCGGTGACCGATACCGACGCCATGGCCTTGCTGACGGCCCCTTGCCCTGCGCTGACCCTGGATACGTCGGCCGCGGCCGGTGCCCCCTGTTCCGCAGGCTTGTGGATCACTGCGAATGTCTTGACGCAGGCCCTGGACCCGTCGGATTGTCCGACCGGTGCGGTGACCGCACCCCAGGTTCAAATTCGCACCTATCGGATTGTGCTTACCGGGATTTCACGTGCCGACAGCGCTGTGACCCATACCCTGGTATCCACCGTCCGCGTGCGCAACGACACCGTCACGGGCGTGTGCAAGCCCTGAGGCAAGGAGGTCCTTCCCATGGTTCCCTGTTCCCCACGCCATCAACGGGGGGTGGCTTTGCTGGTCATCGTCATGCTGATGCTGTTCATCATTTCGATTGCCGTTTTCTACCTGAATCGGGGTTTGCTCTTTGAGCAGAAAACCTCGGCCAACCAATGGCGCTCGACCCTGGCCCAGGAGACGGCCGAGGCCGGCGTGGAGTGGGCCACGGGCATGCTCAACGCCAGTTACAACATCAACACCAGTTGCGTGGCTGCCACCACGCCATCCACCCTGACCTCGTTTCGCCGCAAATACGTTTTTACCGGGTGGAATGCCGGCACCAGCACGGATGTGCTGCCGGCGGCCAACGTGTTGCCGGGCTGCAAGGTCAATGGCAACACCTTGACCTGCAGTTGCCCTGATGTGCCCTCGACGGCCACCACGGCCATTGCCAACCTCGCAGGCACCACCCCGGCCAGCCAACCCAGTTTCACCGTGCAGTTTTCCAAGGTGCAGATTGGTACCGACGGCTCGGGCAACCCGGTGTATTCGACCGAGGCGGTGCGGGTGATTTCCACGGGCTGTACGGCCCAGGACGGCGCCTGCACGCCGGGCGCTACGGCAGCGGCGGATTCCTGGGCGACCGTGTCCAGTGTGATCAAGCTGCACCCCGTGCTGCGCGGGGTGCCCGCTTCGGCCTTGACCTGCGGGCTGTCCTGCAATGTGGGGGGCTCCTTCAATATCGTGAACGCCGATGTCGCGACCGGTGGCAGCTTGATCAATGCGGGGACCACCATCACCACGGCGCCAGGGACCTCGCTGACCACCATTCCAGGGCAGCCCGCTTCGGCCGCCAACATTCCTGGTGATACCTCGCTGGCGAACCTCTCGTCTTCGGACCCGACCTGCACGAAATCCGCCGTGTTCAGCGCCTATTTTGGCTCCACCATTGAAGAATACGTGGCCTCGTCCACCACCACGACCATCAGTTGCACCAATGCCAGTGATTGCGGGTCTCAGATCAATGCGGCCTATGCGGCGTCCTACCGTTCTTTTTACTTTCCACTGGGCCTGACCCTGAACAACAGCTCGGATGTCAATCCTCTGGGCAGTGCCAATGATGCGGTCAGCCTGGTTTCGCCTTCCGGGATTGATATCAACGGCAACATCAGCATCTACGGCATGTTGTTTTCCAACAGCTCTCAGTTCGATGACCTGGGTACCGGCTCGGCCAATGTGTACGGCGCCATGGTCAGCTGCGGGGGCTTCACCAGCAACGGAAATGGCACGGTCGCTTACACCCCCCTGGCACTGGCCTCGGTGCGCCGTTCCACGGCCAAGCTGGTGCGGGTGCCCGGCAGCTGGACCGACCGCTGCAGCCTGAGCACCCCCTTGCCCACGTCCACCACCGCCCAGCCCACCATCCAATGCAATTGAGGTTCGCCATGAAAAAAACCTTCCGCCACCACGCCGGTTTTGCGATTGTGGAATCCTTGATTGCCCTGGCGGTCACCGTTTTGGGGGTGCTGGGCATCACGGGCATGGAGATGTTCCTGTCCCGCAGCGAGGACGTCGCGGCCCAGAGGACCGTGGCCACCCGCATGGCGCAGGAATGCATCGAATCGATGCGCTCCTTCACCAACACGGGCGCCGGTGTCTGGGCCGCCCCGCCCAGTCCGACCTGCCCAGGGACTTTTCCCATGACCGTGGGCAATGCCACGTACGACCGCGCGATCACGATCGACAACGCGAGTTACCTCGCCATGCTCACGGCCACCGTCACCGTGACCTGGTCCGACCGGGCGGGCGGGGCGCAGTCGGTGGTGCTGTCGACGGTGATTTCCAAGACCGATCCGGCCGACTCGGGCTCCCTGGCGTTTCCGTTGCCGCAAAACACCATTCTCAAGCGGCCCAAGGACCGCAACCTGAACATCCCCATCCCCGCGGTCAGCCTGGACACCCTGACCGGCGGCACGGGCAAGAGTGCATTCTTGTTGCAGCCCGGTTTGTTGGGGGGCTATGCGGTGATTTTTGACAATATTTCCGGCGATGTGGTGAAGGTGTGCCGTCCCCTCGGACTGCTGGACTCCTCGAGCGTGGCGGACATTCTGGCGGCCTTGGGCAGCCTGGGCCTGTCTGCCTGCACCGACCAGGCCGGCTACATCCTGACGGGCTATGTCGGGCGGGACAGCTCCGTCAGCACCACGGTGTGGAACGGTTTGGCACTGCTCCTGGGCATGAACTACGACCTGCTGTCCCCCCAGCTGGGCATTACCTGCAAGTTTGGCGATTTCAACACCGACTTCAAGTACTACGCCTGCATGGTGCCCGTGGCCAGCGCCGGCAGCACCTGGAGCGGCAAGGTGCGGCTGGGCGGACTGCAGCTCAGCACCGCCAATCTGTTTGTCTGCCGCTACCAGTATGTGGCTGCGCCAGGCCTGGACGACAACGACCGCAATGTCCAGGACAGCGTGAATGGCTACCTGAACGTCAACCACTCCATTGATCGGCAAAACTACCTCCTGGTCAGCGCTGCCACGGCCTCCTGCCCCGCCTCCATGACCCTGGCGGGCGTTTCCGAGGGGCTGGTGCACCAGGATTGCCGCAATGCGGTGATCGGGGCCCCGCGTCTCGCCCAGTGCCCGGCCAAGTCCCTTTGACGTCGCCTTGATTTGATGCAGGTCAAGCCCGTGGGGCTGCAGGTCTCTTGAAATGGCAGGCCGGGGCCCAAGGTTCAGGCTAGTTTCAAGGAGTTTTGCATGCGACTCGATAAATTCACCACCAAGTTCCAGGAAGCCCTGGGCGACGCCCAGAGCCTCGCCCTGGGCAATGACCACGCTTACATCGAACCGGTCCACGTTCTCGTGGCCATGTTGCGCCAGGAGGACGGCCCCAAGGCCCTGCTGCAGCGCGCCGGGGCCAATGTCCCCGGTTTGCTGGTCGCTGCTGAAGCGGCTGTCCAGCGCTTGCCCCAGGTGCAGGGCCAGGACCAGGTGCAGGGCGGCCCCGAGCTGGGGCGCGTATTGCAGGCCACCGAAAAAGAGGCCATCAAGCGCGGCGACCCGTTCATTGCCAGCGAGTTGTTCCTGCTCGCCCTGACCGACAGCAAGGGCGAGGCCGCCCGCGTGGCCAAGGAAAACGGACTGACGCGCAAGAGCCTGGAATCTGCGATCGAGGCCGTGCGCGGCGGCCAGAAGATGGACAGCCCCGACGCCGAAGGCCAGCGGGAAGCCCTGAAGAAATACTGCCTCGACCTGACCGAGCGTGCCCGTGCCGGCAAGCTCGACCCCGTGATCGGCCGCGACGACGAGATCCGCCGTGCCATCCAGGTGCTGCAGCGCCGCACCAAGAACAACCCGGTGCTGATCGGGGAGCCGGGCGTGGGCAAGACCGCCATCGTCGAAGGCCTGGCCCAGCGCATCGTCGCCGGTGAAGTGCCCGAAAGCCTCAAGGGCAAGCGGGTCCTGAGCCTGGACATGGCCGCCCTGCTGGCCGGTGCCAAGTTCCGCGGCGAGTTCGAAGAGCGCCTCAAAACCGTGCTCAAAGAGCTGGCGCAGGACGAGGGCCAGACCATCGTCTTCATCGACGAGCTGCACACCATGGTGGGCGCCGGCAAGGCCGAGGGCGCGATGGACGCCGGCAACATGCTCAAGCCCGCGCTGGCCCGTGGCGAGCTGCACTGCGTGGGCGCCACCACCCTCGATGAATACCGCAAATACATCGAAAAAGATGCCGCCCTGGAGCGCCGTTTCCAGAAGATCCTGGTGGGCGAGCCCACCGTGGAGGCCACCATTGCCATCCTGCGCGGCCTGCAGGAAAAGTACGAGGTGCACCATGGCGTGGAGATCACCGACCCGGCCATCGTGGCCGCGGCCGAGTTGAGCCACCGCTACATCACCGACCGTTTCCTGCCCGACAAGGCCATTGACCTGATCGACGAGGCGGCCTCCAAGATCAAGATCGAGCTCGACTCCAAGCCCGAAGTGATGGACAAGCTCGACCGCCGCCTGATCCAGCTGCAGATCGAGCGCGAGGCGGTGCGCCGCGAAAAGGACGAAGCCTCGCTCAAGCGCTTTGACCTGATCGAAGAAGAGATCGGCCATCTGCAAAAAGAGATTGCCGACCTGGATGAAATCTGGAAGTCGGAAAAAGCCCAGGCCCAGGGCAGCCAGCAGGTGCGCGAGCAGGTCGAGCAGGTCAAGCTGCAGATCGAAGAACTCAAGCGCAAGGGCGATTTCAACAAGGTGGCCGAGCTGCAGTACGGCAAGCTGCCCGAGCTGGAAAAACAGCTCAAGGAAGCCCAGGCCAAGGAGGCCGGCACCGATGGCAAGGCCGTGCCCAACCGTTTGCTGCGCACCCAGGTGGGCGCCGAGGAAATTGCCGAGGTCGTCAGCCGTGCCACCGGCATTCCCGTGGCCAAGATGATGCAGGGCGAAAAAGACAAGCTCTTGCAGATGGAAGGCAAATTGCACGAGCGCGTGGTGGGCCAGGAAGAGGCGATCACGGCGGTGGCCAACGCCATTCGCCGCTCGCGCTCGGGCCTGTCCGACCCCAACCGCCCCACCGGCAGCTTCCTGTTCCTGGGCCCCACGGGCGTGGGCAAGACCGAGCTGTGCAAGGCGCTGGCCGGCTTTTTGTTCGACAGCGAAGACCACCTGGTGCGCATCGACATGAGCGAGTTCATGGAGAAGCATTCCGTGGCCCGCCTGATCGGCGCGCCCCCGGGTTATGTGGGCTACGAGGAGGGCGGTTACCTGACCGAGGCCGTGCGCCGCAAGCCGTATTCCGTGCTGCTGCTCGACGAGGTCGAAAAAGCCCACCCCGACGTGTTCAACGTGCTGCTGCAGGTGCTCGACGACGGCCGCCTGACCGATGGCCAGGGCCGCACGGTGGACTTCAAGAACACCGTGATCGTCATGACCAGCAACATTGGCTCGCCGCTGATCCAGGCCATGGTGGGCCAGGACGCCGAGGACATCAAAGAGGCGGTGTGGGGCGAACTCAAGCAGCACTTCCGGCCTGAATTCCTGAACCGCATCGACGAGACGGTGGTGTTCCACGGCCTGGATGCGCAGCACATTGCGGCGATTGCCCGCATCCAGCTGCAGCTGTTGCAGTCGCGCCTGGCCAAGATGGACCTGGCCCTGCAGGTGTCGGAACCGGCGCTGGCCGAACTGGCCAAGGTCGGCTTCGATCCGGTGTTTGGTGCCCGGCCGCTCAAGCGGGCCATCCAGCAGCGCATCGAGAACCCGCTGTCCAAGGCGCTGCTGGAGGGGCAGTTCCCGCCCAAGAGCGTGATTTCCGTGGCGGTTGACCCGGTGCTCCAGCCTGGGGTATTCCACTTCAGCGCCGTCGTGGAGGCCTGAGGTTTTTTCAAAAAAGAGAGCTGCCAGCGCTGTATCCATGGGCGTTAGCAGCGTTTTTGGTTCTTTTTTTCTGCTTCCTTGAGGGGGCAGGGGGACGAGGGGGACGTTTGAAAGATGTTCTGACCGGTCTGGTCCGCGTGCTGCTGAAGACCGTGCTCATGCTGGCGGGGCTGCTGGTTTTTGTGAGCCTGTTGGCCGCGACCCTGCTGTTGCTGGGCTTGTGGGGATTGCGTGCGCTCTGGGCGCGGCTGACGGGCCGGCCTGTCACGCCCTGGGTGCTGCGGGTGGACCCCCGCCAGGCTTTTCGCGCGGCCCGGCAGGGCGGTGCGGCAGGGGGGGCTTCGGCCCCGGACGTGGACGGTGCGGCGCCTGGGCTGCTTGCGCGCCGCGGCCCCAGCGTGCCCGGCGCGTTCGAGGTCACCGACGTCGAGCCGCGGGACGTGCGCTGAGTCTTGGGGGGGGGCTGCCGGGCCCGGTTTTTTCCGGTGCGGCAGACGCCAGCAACATGGCGGTTCAGGGGGCGGAAGGGGCCGGAGGGTGCGTGCGCGCCACGGGGGTCTGGAGAGCCAAAAACCGTTTGCGGCGACAATGCCGGTCCTTTCGTTTTTTCATTCCTGTTTTCGTTCGGTTTTTCCATGTCCAGTATCCAGGTTCGTCCCGCCACGCTTCGCGATGCGAAAGCCATTGCCCAGGTTCACACCATCTCTGTCCAAGAGGCCTACAAAGGCCTTGTGCCAGACGACCAGTTGAAGTCCATGTCGTCGGTCGAAAAGCGCCAGGCCTATTGGCGCGAGGCCATCGAATACTGCGAGCCCCAGGTGCAAGTGGCCGTGGATGGCGAGAAGATCGTGGGCTTCGTGGGCTACGACCGTTCCCGCGACGAAAAATCCCGCCCCACCACGGGCGAGATTTGGGCCATTTATGCCTCTCCCACCCATTGGAACCAGGGCATTGGCCTGGCTTTGTGGGATGCCGCCCGCGAAGGCCTCCAAGAAGAAGGCTGTACCAACGTCACCGCCTGGGTGCCCCTGCGCAATGAGCGCGCGCTGCGTTTCCATGAGCTGGCCGGTTTCAAGCGGGAACTGTCCACCGCCCAGACCGCCGTCGTGGGCGGCGTGAAGATCGAGGAAGTGCGCCTCAAGCGCTCTATCCACAACTGAGCCCTCTCTCTCTGGGGGGCTTCGGGGGTCAGGGGTGCCAGCACTCTGCCGCCACCTCCCGCAAGCGCGCCACGGTCGCGGGAGCGTGCGACGCCTGAAAGGCCATTGCAATCCCCATCACGGGGGTCGGGGGAATGTCGGTGACAGGGCGAAAATGCACGCCGCGCGGCGCCAGCTGCTGCGCCACAGAGGGGACAAGTGCTACACCCAGGCCGCTCTGGACCAAGCTGAGTACCGTATGGACCTGAATGGCTTCTTGCACCACTTGAGGCGAAAGGCCCGCTTGCTGGAATGCGAAGGCGACCAGCGCGTGCAGGCCGGGGACTTGCGTCGTTGCGTAGTCAATCAACGGTTCTTGCGCGAGCTGGGCCAGGGTGAGCTTGCGCTTGCGTGCCAACCCGTGGTCTGCCGGCAAGGCCGCCCAGAGCGTGTCGCGCTCCACTAGCTCGTAGGTCAACGTACCCAGATGGGTCGTTGGGTAACGCACGAGTGCAATATCGATATCCCGGGTTTCGAGCTGCCGCAGTGCCTGCAGATTGGTTGTCTCGCGCAGCACTAGTTGCACGCCGGGGTAGCGCTTGCGGAAGGCCGGTAGCAGTCGGGGCATGACGGAAAACATGGCCGAACCGACAAAGCCCATGCGCAATTGACCGGTTGCGCCATCGGTGGCCTGGCGCACCACGCTGGCAATGTCCTTGGCCCCATCCAGACAGCGGCGGGCGGCCTGAAGTGCGGCATGGCCGGCCTCCGTAAGTTCAATGCCGCGACCTTGGCGAACAAATAAGTCGGCGCCCAATTCGTTTTCCAGGTTCCGAATAGCCACCGACAGCGGTGGCTGCGCCATGTGCAACTGCTCGGCGGCACGGCGGAAATTCAAGTGCTCTGCCACTGCGACGAATTGGCGGAGCTGGCGCAGTTCCATTGATATCTTTCATGTATCGATTCCAATATTGATTGTATTGGACGCCAGGGAGCGCGGTTTCTACCATCGACTTCAGATCGATGTGTCAATAAACAAGGAGATTCCATGGATACCAATCTGTCCACGCTTGGAGCGCCCGCCACTTGCGTCCGTGCGCGCGTGTCGGCTGAAGAATGGGCGGTGCGCACCGACCTGGCTGCGTGCTATCGCTTGGTCGCACGCTACGGCATGAGTGATTTGATCTACAACCACATCACTGCCAAGGTGCCGGGGCGCGATGGGCATTTCCTGATCAATCCGTTTGGAATGCTCTACACCGAAATCACGGCCTCGTGCTTTTACACGCTGGATTTCGACGGAGCGATCGTTGACCAGCCGGACACCGACTTCCCCGTGAACAGCGCGGGTTTTGTGATCCATAGCGCCGTGCATCGCGCTCGCCCTGACCTCCAATGCGTGATGCATACGCACACCCGCGCTGGCATGGCCGTGTCCACCTTGCGCGACGGTCTTTTGCCCCTGACCCAGACGGCGATGCGCTTTTATGGATCCATTGGTTACCACGACTATGAGGTCCCTACGGCCGACATCTCCGAGCGCGAGCGCCTTGCCTCTGACCTGGGTCGGCACCAGGCCTTGGTGCTGCGCAACCACGGCCTCCTTGCTGGCGGAGCGACGGTGGCTGAGGCATTCAACCTCATGTACTGGCTCGAAACAGCGTGCAAAGTCCAGGTGGATGCTCTGGCGATGGGCCGCGATCTGCATCTGCCGAGCCACGAACTCGCAACGCGCATGGCACACCGTTATGCACCCCAGGGCGCCAACGTCAATTTCTCTGGGATCGAGTGGCGTGCGCTGCTGCGCCAAATGGATCGGGAAGACCCCTCTTTCCGTGACTGATTTCAGACCCCTTTCCGTCCACAGAAAAACCAAAAGGAGACAAGACATGAACCATCGCCGCACCCTGGGTCTTTGGGGGCTTGCACTGGCTGCCAGTGCATGGAACAGCCCTGCACTGGCCCAAACCTATCCGTCGCAGACCATCAAGGTCGTGGTGCCTTATGCGCCTGGCGGCCCGACCGACATCGTCGCTCGCGTGGTGGCGGACAAACTCGGTCAGCTGGAGAAAGTTACTGTGATCGTCGAAAACCGACCTGGCGGCGGTGCAAACATCGGAGCCGAGGCGGCCGCCAAGTCGGCCCCTGATGGCTACACCCTGTTGGTGGCCTCGGCCACGCACACGATCAATGCCACGCTATTTCCCCAGCTGGGCTACGACCTAGTGCGTGACTTTGCGCCGGTAAGCACCTTGACCAGCGGTCCCATGCTGCTGGTCACTCAGGCCAAATCGCCTTGGCGGAATCTGCAGGATCTGGTCACGAAAGCCAAGGCCCAGCCAGGAGGGCTGTCCTTTGCGTCATCTGGCAATGGCGCATCCACCCATCTGGCGGGTGAGATGCTCAAAGCGCGCGCTGGAATGCATGCCGTCCATATTCCCTATCGGGGCAGTGGGCCGGCGCTCACCGACACCATGGGCGGTCAAACCGCTTATATGTTCGACACCATGCTGTCGGCGCTGCCCTTTGTGACGGCTGGGAAGCTGCGTGCCCTCGCGATCACCAGCCTTGAGCGCTCCCCCCTGTTGCCCCAAATTCCCACCGTGGCGGAGCAGGGCTACCCTGGCTTTGAGGCCATTGCCTGGAATGGCATCCTGGTGCCTGCGAAGACGCCCCCCGAGGTGGTGGCTCATCTCAACGCCCGGCTCAAGACCATTCTGGCGATGCCGGAAGTGAGAGAAAAGTTTGTCAGCCAGGGCTTCTCTGCCGACTGGCGGAGTCCCGAAGACTTTCGCCAGTATCTGCAGGCCGAGATCAAAAAATGGGGCGTGATTGTCAAGACGGCCCATGTCAAGATGGATTGAGAGCGGCCCACGCGGGGTGTGTTGCAGGCGGATGCGTCAGCCGTTTTGAGAGAATGCGTGTCTTTGGTGGTTCCGGCCCCCTTTCATGCGCAGTTTCCAGGCACTTGCTGCCGATCTTTGCGACACACTTTTTCTCGTTCGGGGCCTTGCCGCCTTGGCGATCACCGTTTGTAACCAGTGTCCCATTCCCTTGTGAGTCTTCCCCCCCTTGAGTGGCATAACCGCCAGGGCGAGTCCTGTACCGCGCAGTGGCGCTCTGAAAGCGCCAGCCCCTCGCCCCGCCGCCTCGTCACGGCCGACGACACGCTGTCGGCCGACAAGGCCTACCGCCTGGCCTGCGAAGGCACGGCCTTGTTGTGGCAGGGCGATTTTCAGAACGCCCGGATGCTGCTGCAGGCCTTGGCCCGCCGGGCCGACGACAAGCCCCGCAAGGCGGCGGCCAGGGCGGCTGAAAAGCGCGCTGCCGCCACGCCTGCCGAGGCCTTTCACCTGCACCGCCAGGCCCAGGCCCAGCGTGCACGGGTGTTGTCGGCCTTGCTGATTCCCCTGGAAGGCGATTACCGCATCGATCTGCGCCGGGCCCCGGATCTGCGCCAGGCCTGCACTGAAGCCTGGGGGGCTGCGACCGGCGCCCCTTGCGTGGCTTCCTTGCGCGAACTGCTGGGCCTGGTGGGTGCGCACGAATGGCGCAAGAAGGGCGTGGAGGTGGCCGCTTTGGGCCCCGCCCCTCACAACCGCATCCATCCGCATTACGGGGTGTTTTCACCGGTGCGGGGCGAATATGTGGACCTGGTGGCACAGACCCCGCTGCCTTCCACAACGCGGGCTTTTGACATTGGCGTGGGCACGGGCGTGCTTTCGGCCGTGCTGGCCCGCCGGGGCGTGCAGCAGGTCGTGGCCACGGACCAGGACCCGCGGGCCCTGGCCTGCGCCGCCGAGAATGTGCAGCGCCTGGGCTTGCAGGACCGCATCGCCCTCTTGCAGGCCGATTTGTTCCCGCCCGGCCGGGCCCCGCTGGTGGTGTGCAATCCGCCCTGGGTGCCTGCGCGGGCCAGTTCCGCGATCGAGCAGGCGGTGTACGACGAGGACAGCCGCATGTTGCGCGGCTTTTTGTCGGGCCTGGCCGCGCACCTGGAGCCCGGAGGCGAGGGCTGGCTGATCTTGTCCGATCTGGCCGAGCACCTGGGCTTGCGCCCGCGCGAGCAACTGTTGGCCTGGATCGCCGAGGCCGGCTTGCAGGTGCTGGGCCGCCACGATGTGCGCCCGCACCATGCCAAGGTGGCCGACACGGACGATGCCCTGCACGCGGCGCGCGCGGCGGAGGTGACTTCGCTGTGGCGTCTCGCCGCGATGGATTCTGTCTAAAAAGTGAGCATCTAGCGCAATCCCCATAAGCGCTAGAGCCTTTTTCTTTCATTTTCGATGCGCCTGTTGCTGGCCCCGATGGAGGGGCTTCTGGATTTCGTACTGCGCGATGTGCTCACCCGGGTGGGGGGCGTGGACCGCTGCGTGTCCGAGTTCATCCGCATCACGGGCACGCTGCTGCCCGACAAGGTGTTTTTCCGCTACCTGCCCGAGCTGCACAACGGCAGCCGCACCCTGGCGGGGGTGCCGGTGCGTGCGCAATTGCTGGGTTCGGACCCGGTCTGCATGGCCGAGAATGCCGCCCGGCTGGCCGCGCTGGGCCCCGAGGGCATCGACCTGAACTTTGGCTGTCCGGCCAAGGTGGTCAACCGCCACGGCGGGGGCGCTGCGCTCTTGCAGGAGCCTGAGCGCATCGCCCGCCTGGTGGAGGCCGTGCGCCGTGCGGTGCCCGCGCACCTGCCGGTCTCGGCCAAGATGCGCCTGGGTTTTCACGATGCCAGCCTGGCCCGCGAATGCGCCCTGGCCATGGAGGCGGGTGGGGCGGGCGAGCTGGTGGTGCATGCCCGCACCAAGGCCGATGGCTACCGCCCACCGGCGTATTGGGAGCAGATTCCGGCCCTGCGCGCGGCCGTGAACATTCCGGTGGTGGCCAATGGCGAGATCTGGACGGTGGCAGATGCCCAGCGCTGCCGGGTGCAATCGGGCTGCGAGGCCCTGATGCTGGGACGGGGCATGGTGGCCGATCCGGGGCTGGCGCGCGCCATCCGTGCGGCCGATGCCGGCCGGCCCGGAACCGATGGGGTGGATTGGCCCGATCTGCACCCCCATCTGGCGGCATTCTGGGAGCTGGTCTGTGCCGATCTGGAGCCCCGCCAGCGCGCGGGGCGCCTGAAGCAGTGGCTCAACCTGCTGCGGCGGCGCTTCCCGCAGGCCGAGCAGGCCTACCAGGAGGTGCGCACCCTGACCGATCAGCGCGCCATCAGTGCCTGGGTGGCCGCGCTGCCTTAGAGACGAGGGATTGCACTAAAAAAGTGCCATCCTTGAGGGCCTTTACCAGCTGGTGTCCCGATCGGGAGCCAAGTCAAAACTATGAGGTGCAAGACCATGTTTAGAAAACTTCGTTCACGATGGACAAGTTGGTTTTGCTTTTCCCAGACTTC
>JAQUDN010000028.1 GCA_028685665.1 Burkholderiaceae bacterium
GAGCCGCACAGATGCAATCAGGCGGTTTCCACTGATTTCCGGCACCATGCCCAGGCTTGGATCGATCCGCAGGCGCAGCAGCTGAAAGCTGCGCCCTTGTGGCAGATTTTGCTGGAACTGCCCCCGTTCCGCCGCCACCTTTTGAGGCACTCCTGAATTGCGGATCAGTTTGAGCAGCAGGTAAATCGCATCGGCCACCGGGGCAAAGGTCGCGGCCCAGCCTTCCAGGATTTCCTGGCGGTGTGTCGGGTGGCGGTGTTGCCAGGCGTGATAGGAGGGCAGGTCGAAACTGCAGGTGCCTCCTGGCATGCCCACACGGCTGCGAATGCCCATCAGCCAGTCGTTTTCCGTCAGGCTGTGGCCCGCTCTGCCGGTTTGTGCGTTCAGTGCCGCAAAGCAGCGGTCCAGCTGTTCCACGACGGCGTCCAGCGCTGCTTCGGATATCGCAGGGTTGCCGCGGTAGCTGTCCAGCTGGTGTTTTTGTTTCTCGATGTCCTTGAGGATGTCGGCACGCAGATCGGCGCGGGCTGTGACGTCGAGGATTTCAAAAATCGTGACCAGGGCGAAGTGATGGTCCAGTGCTTGCGTGCGGGTGATCAATTCGCCCAGGCGTTGGAACAGTTGTTCCAGGCGCAGGTAGGTTCTGAGGCGCTCGTTGAAGGGATATTCGTAAAGGATCACGCTGGCGGGTTCCTGGGAGCTCAGGGAAGATTTTTAGGATGTGCCTCAAGGCGCGCAATGGGGGGACATCCACCGCCGCGCATCATAGCCCGAACCTCTGTGCGGCCTGCTGTACCTGGGTGTGCAATTCGCCCAGTGTGCAGTCCGCATTGAAGATCACCATATCGGCGGCGCCGCGCCGCACGCTGCGGGAGGCTTGGGAGGCCATGATCTGTTCGATGATTTCGCGTGGCAGGTGGTTGCGCGCCATGACCCGCTCAACCTGCGTTTCGGGAGGGCAGTCGACCACGATGACAGCGTCAAGCTGGCGGGTCCATCGGCCCGATTCGACCAGCAAAGGGATGTCGAAAATGAGCGCAGGGTGACCGCTCTCGGTCGCTCGGCGTGTGAGGCGCTCGCTGTGTTCTGTGACGAGAGGGTGAATGATGGCTTCGAGGCGTGCGCGTGCGCCGGGATCACTGAAGGCGGCTGCCCGCATGCGTTCACGGTCCATGGCACCGTGGGCGTCGATATAGTCGTCGCCGAAGTGGGTTCGGATCAATGGAATGGCGGCCCCCTGGGGGGCAGTGACCTCCCGGGCAATCTGATCGGCATCGATCAGTGCAGCACCGCAGGACACCAGGATTTTGCCGACCGTGCTTTTTCCACTGCCGATACCGCCGGTCAGGCCTATGCGCAGGGGAAATCGTTTCATGGCAAACCCATCAGGCTCAGCAAGGTGTTCAGGAGGGCGTCGGGGCCGAAGACCATGGCGGTCAGGCCTGCACCCACGAGAAAGGGACCAAAAGGCACATAGCCACCTTCGCGGAGTTGGCGGCCTAGCTTCATGGCGATCCCCACCAGAGCGCCAATCACCGACGACATCAAAATGATCGGTACCAGGGCCTGCCAGCCAAACCAGGCGCCCAGCGCGGCGAACAGTTTGAAATCACCATAGCCCATGCCTTCTTTGCCTGTTGCGAGCTTGAACCCCCAGTAGACCAGCCACAAGGACACATAGCCTGCGGCCGCACCTGTGACCGAAGCCAGCAAGGGGACCTCGATCCATTGCAGTGCAGAGGCGATCAGACCCGCCCACAGCAAGGGCAGGGTCAGATCGTCGGGAAGCAGTGTCGTATCCCAGTCGATAAACGCCAGCACCACGGTGACCGTGCAGAAGACGCACCATGCCAACGCCTGAGCCGTGAGACCCCATTGGGCGACGCAGAAGAAGAAAAGCCCCGCTGTCGTGAGCTCCACCAGCGGGTAGCGTGCACTGATCCTGACGCCGCATGCCGAGCAGCGGCCACGCAGAACGAGGTAGCTCAGCACCGGAATGTTCTCAAACCAGCGCACGCTGTGTGTGCATGCTGGGCAGTGCGATCGGGGCGTCCAGAGGTTGAACGGGGCTGGGGCCTGGGCAGGTGCGTCCGTGTGGGGGGGGGTGGTGTACTCCGCATACTCTGCAGCCCACTGGCGTTCCAGCATTTTGGGCAAGCGATGAATCACCACGTTGAGAAAACTGCCGATCAGAAGCCCGAACAGGCTGGCCACTGCAGCGTTCCACCAGAATTCGACGCCCATCAAACGACCTGTCCCAGCTTGAAGATGGGCAAATACATCGCGACCACAATGCCGCCGATGAGCGTGCCCAGAAAGACGATGATCAGGGGCTCCATCAGACTGGAAAGGCCTGCGACCATATCGTCCACTTCCTGTTCGTAAAAGTCGGCTGCCTTGCCCAGCATGTGGTCCAGAGAGCCAGACTCTTCGCCAATCGCACACATCTGGAGCACCATGGACGGAAAGATATTGGTGTTGCCCATCGCCGTTGTCAGGCTGGTGCCTGTGGAGACTTCTTGCTGGATTTTTTCGGTGGCTTGGTAATACACGGAGTTCCCCGCGGCCCCTCCCACGGAGTCGAGGGCCTCGACCAGGGGAACGCCCGCGGCAAACATCGTGGACAGTGTGCGTGTCCAGCGGGCTACGCAAGATTTTTCGACCAGGACACCAAAAACAGGCATGCGCAGCAGCAGGCGGTCCATGAACATGTGGACTTTTTCACTTCGGCGCCAGGCTTGCATGAAAAAGAAAAAACCGCCGCCCAGGACCCCGAAGATCAACCACCACCATTGGATGAAGATTTCGCTCAATCCCATCACAAACAGCGTCGGGCCAGGCAGGTCTGCCCCAAAAGAGGTAAAAACCTCCTTGAAAGCCGGGATCACGAAAATCATGATCACCGTGACCACGATGAAGGCGACGACCACCACCGAAATGGGATACATCAGCGCCGATTTGATTTTGGACTTGATGGCCTCGGTTTTCTCCATGTAGAGCGCCAAGCGGTCCAGCAAGGCTTCCAGAATACCGGCCGCTTCACCCGCCTCCACTAAATTGCAGTAAAGGCTGTCGAAATACAGCGGATGCTTGCGGAAAGCCGCATTGAGCGAGGTGCCTGTTTCCACATCGGCACGCACTTCGTTGAGCAGCCGGGTGACACTGGGATTGGTATTTCCGCGCCCGACAATATCAAACGCTTGCAGCAGGGGGACCCCGGCTTTCATCATGGTCGCCAGCTGCCGTGTAAACAGGGCAATGTCCTTGGGCTTGATGCTTTTGCCGGAGCGCATGCGCCGCTGTTTGATTTTGGTGGGCAGTACACCTTGGCGGCGCAGGGCCGCCTTCACCTGGTTTTCTCCCAGGGCACGAATTTCACCCCGTACGACCTTGCCGTTGCGGTCCTTGCCTTCCCATTCAAAGACGAAGTCCTTGGTGTCACGCTTTGAAGTCGCCATGGTTGCTTTCTGGTGCGTTGGCATTATTCGTTGGTCACGGCCAGCACTTCCTCCAAGGAGGTGAGGCCCATTTTGGCTTTGTGCAGGCCCGATTCCCGTAGTGAGCGGACTCCTTCTTTGTGGGCCTGTGCTGCAATTTCGAGTGCACTGCCGTCACGCAGAATAATGCGTTGAATGGCTTCTGTAATTGGCATGACCTGGTAGATTCCCAGCCGACCTTTAAAGCCGTTGTTGCAAGCGGAGCAGCCCACGGGTTTGTAGGTCGTCCAGGATCCATCGATCTCGTCTGCGGCGTACCCTGCCTCCAGAAGCGTTTCGTAGGGAATGTCCGCCAATTCTTTGCACATGGGACACAGTTTGCGTGCCAAGCGCTGGGCCGTGATCAAGATCACGCTGGAGGCGACATTGAAGGGCGCAATCCCCATATTGCGCAAGCGTGTCAAGGTTGTCGGGGCATCGTTCGTGTGGAGCGTCGACAAGACCAAGTGGCCGGTTTGTGCCGCCTTGATGGAGATATCTGCCGTTTCCACATCCCGGATTTCACCGACCATGATGATGTCTGGATCTTGTCGCAAAAAGGACCGGAGTGCGACAGCGAAGGTCAACCCTGCTTTCTCATTGACATTGACCTGATTGACCCCGGGCAGGTTGATTTCTGAGGGATCTTCTGCCGTGGCAATATTGACCCCCGGCTTGTTCAGAAGGTTCAGGCACGTGTAGAGGGAGACCGTTTTTCCCGAGCCCGTTGGGCCGGTTACCAGGATCATTCCGTGTGGGCGCCCTATCGCATGCAGCAGGCGCTCTTTTTCTGCAGGCTCGTATCCCAGTGCATCAATGCCCAATTTGGCATTATTGGGGTCCAGAATCCGGATGACGATTTTCTCGCCGAACAGTGTCGGCAGGGTGCTGACCCGAAAGTCGATAAAACGCCCCTGGCCCACTTTCAGTTTCATCCGGCCATCTTGCGGAACCCGTTTTTCTGAAATATCGAGCCGCGATATCACCTTGATCCGCGAGGCCAGCTTGTCTTTGATAGCGACAGGAGGAGAGGCCATCTCGCGCAATTCGCCATCAATCCGGAAGCGGACCCTGTAGTAGTTTTCGTAGGGTTCAAAATGTAAATCCGACGCCGACATATTGAAGGCATCCACCAGCATGCGTTGTAGAAATTTGACGACAGGGGCATCTTCCACATCGGATGAGCCCAGATCAGAGCTTTCTGTGGGTTCTTCCAGCTGAATGCCGTCGAAATCAAACTCATCGATCCGTGCCGTCAACGAGTCCAGCGATTCGCTGGCCGATTGGGTGTGCAGGGCAATCAGGCGGCTCAGCTTATCGAATTCGGTCACGATCCAGTCCACGCCCATTTGGGTCGTGAACTTGATTTTCTCTGCGGCTTCCTGGTCTGTCGGGTCGGCAGTGGCCAAGACCAGGCGATTGTTGATTTTGCTCAGCGCGAGCACTTGGTAGGTGCTGGCAATTTTGCTGTCGAGCAGGTCTTTGGGCAGTCTTTGCGGATCTATCGCGTCGAGGTCCAGCAGGGGCACGGCGAACACAGTGGAGACCGTGTGGGCTACATCGGCGGATGACACCGTGCCTGCATGGATCAATTCAGCCAGAAATCGGGTTCGACTGACTTGGGATTTTTGGTACAGCGTTTCTGCTTCTTTTTGCGTCAATTTGCCTGCAGCCATGAGGGCCCTTCCAATTCCAGGAAGGGCCATGGTCGAGGTCTCTTGGGGAGCGAAAGAAGCAGAGGGCATGTCGCCAGGATGTCCGTAAATAAATCATCCTATCATCCTGTCTCTCTTCATACTGGCCTGGGTGGCGAGGTCTCCTCCGGTGTGCGTGCCTTGCGGACCGGCGATAGCGTCCATGGTGGTCTGGCGCTTGTGAACGCAAAATGGGGTGCTGCTGTGTTTAGGTAACATCCGACCACAGCACTTCCGGTGCGCCGTGCCGTTCGTGCACGACCCCTGAGCACCGTGGGACGCGCCGTCCCCCGTATTACCTCTGAATCTTTTGATGACAAGACCCCACCCTTCCTTGACGCGCCGCGTTGCGCTTGCTTTCGGTAGCTTCTTCTCTATTCTTTCCCAACCAGACTTCGCTGCCGGCGTGGAGCGACTGCGTGCGGGTGATTTGGATGAGTCCGTGCCGTCCGCTGTAGCTCCGGTGGCTGCTGCGCCGTCTGCCCCCCTTTCCCCTGCCGTGCCCGCGGTTCCTGGGGGCCATGCTGTGGATGACAGGGCGGCCTTGCAAGTCCTGGGTTTGTTGCAAAGGGATGCCCGTTTTATTGATTTCATCGAAGAGGACATTGCGTCTTATGGTGACGCAGACATTGGTGCTGCTGCGCGGGTGGTTCATGCCGGGTGTCGCAAAGTGGTTCGTGAATACTTCCATCTGGAGCCCGTATTGACGGAGGGCGAGGGCAGTCGGATTACCTTGGCCGCAGATTTTGATGCTGCAGCGATACGGCTCACTGGCCAGGTGCTTGGACAGGCGCCGTTTGTCGGCACCCTGAGCCATCGCGGTTGGCGAGCGACGGAAACGCGGCTTCCGCAAATGGCGGCAGCCCACGATCCCTCCATCCTCGCGCAGGCGGAGGTGGAGCTGTGAATACTCCTGTGACCCATTCTTTCGAGGGGGCGGCGGCACCGTCTCGGTACACGATTGGTATCGATCTGGGGACGACGCATTGCGCGTTGTCCTGGGTCGATACAGCCGCCAGTGATGCCGACAGGGTCGTACAGGGCGTGCTTTCGATTCCCCAGTTGACGGGGCCTGCGGCCATCGAGAGCCGCCCTTTGTTGCCATCCTTTGTCTATCTTCCGCACCCTAGCGAGATGGCGCCGGGGGATTTCAGCCTGCCTTGGTCCTCCACCCAGGACTTTGCTGTCGGTGAATTGGCGCGTGCGCGCGGCGCTACCACGCCGATTCGGCTGGTTTCCAGCGCCAAGAGTTGGTTGTGCCATGCGGGCGTGGACCGGCGTGCGGCCATTTTGCCCGCAGATGCTCCCCAGGAGGTTCAGCGAATCTCCCCCTTGGAAGCTTCTGTGCGCTATCTCTCGCATCTCAAGGCTGCCTGGAATCTGGAGCATCCCGACGCTCCCTGCGAAGCGCAGGATGTCACCATCACCATTCCTGCTTCTTTTGACCCCGCTGCCCGTGAACTGACCGCTGAGGCAGCTCAGGCTGCCGGTTTTACCCGCCTTACCTTGCTCGAAGAGCCCCAGGCTGCGTTGTACAGCTGGATTGAGCGCAGCGCAGGGCAGTGGCGCAAGCAGGTCCAATCGGGAGATATTCTTCTGGTGGTGGATGTGGGGGGCGGTACGACCGATTTGTCTTTGATCGCCGTTTTGGAGCGTGAGGGGACTTTGGAGCTGCAGCGGGTGGCGGTGGGGGACCATATCCTGCTGGGGGGCGACAATATGGACCTGGCCTTGGCGTACGGCGTCGCTCGCAAGCTCGCTGCGCAAGGGACACAGTTGGATGCCTGGCAGACACGCGCTTTGGCCCACGCCTGCCGTAGTGCCAAGGAAATGCTCTTGGCCGACTCCTCGCTGGTTTCCGTGCCCATCGTGGTGCCCAGTCGGGGCTCTAAATTGATTGGCGGCTCGATCCGTACGGAAGTCACCCGCAAAGAATTGATCCAGATCGTGCTGGAAGGCTTCTTCCCCCGCGTGGCTGTTTCGGAGGCTCCGCTCAGCCGGGCGCGGGGTGCGCTCACCCAATTGGGTCTGCCTTATGCACAAGATGCTGCTATCACCCGCCATCTTGGCGCCTTTCTGACCCGCCAGCGCAGTGCTTTGGGTGATGTGGATGGCTTTGGGGTATCGCAGGCTGCTCCGTCTGGCTTTTTGCATCCGACCGCCGTCTTGTTCAATGGCGGGGTGCTCAAGTCCGATGTGTTGGCCGAGCGGGTTCTTTCGGTTTTGAATGCCTGGCTGGATGCCGACGGGGTTGCCCCTGCACGCCTGCTGGGCGGGGCGGATCTGGATTTGGCTGTCGCGCGCGGCGCGGCTTATTACGGTTATGTGCGGCGTGGCCGGGGTGTCCGTATTCGTGGCGGTACGGCGCAGTCCTACTATGTAGCAATCGAGTCCTCCATGCCCGCCATTCCGGGTATGGAGCCCCCTATCCAAGCACTCTGCCTGGCGCCTTTCGGCATGGAAGAAGGGACTGCCGCAGCGCTGCCTGAGCAGGAGTTTGGCCTGGTCGTTGGGGAGTCTGTGCGTTTGCGGTTTTTTGGGTCTTCCGTCCGCCGCCATGATCAGGTGGGCACCTTGCTCGATGTCTGGGGTGGAGACGAGCTCCACGAGTTGACCGAAATCGAGGCCTTTTTGCCTGCCCAGGGGCGTGCGGCTGGAGAAGTCGTGCGCGTGCGATTGCATGCCAGCGTGACCGAGGCAGGAACCCTGGAGCTCGAAGCGCTCCCGGTCGGTGGGTCTGAGCGCTGGAAGGTCGAGTTGGATGTGCGGGGGCAGCGCGATTGAGCCAGGCGGAGTGCACGTGACGGCTCGGTACACCGTCGGAATTGATCTGGGTACCAGCCACACGGTCGTGGCCTATGCCGCCCATGGGGCTGCGGGTGATGCATCGATTGCCCTGCTGGAGATCCCGCAGCAGGTCGGGCCTGGAGAGACCGCTGCCGGGCCGCTGCTGCCCTCGGTGCGCTACCACCCTGCCTCGGGCGAGTTGAGTGCGGTTGATGCGCCACCGCTGTGGGCGGATGCCTCCATCGTGGGGGATTCACCTGCTGTCATCGGTCGTTACGCCCAGGTTCTGGGAAGTCAGGTGCCTGGGCGCTTGGTTACCAGTGCCAAAAGTTGGTTGTCCCACGCGGGGGTGGACCGAATGGCGGCGATTTTGCCCTGGGGCGCAGATCCCCAGGTGGCCAAGGTTTCTCCTGTGGTGGCCAGTGCCAGCTATCTTGCGCATGTACGGGCTGCCTGGAATGCCCAGTTTGCTCAAGATCCCTTGGAGCACCAGGAGATTGTTCTCACCGTTCCGGCTTCCTTTGATGAAGGCGCTCGTGCGCTGACGGTCGAAGCGGCTCGTTGGGCTGGCTTGCCCAGATTGCGCTTGCTCGAAGAACCACAGGCGGCCTTTCATGATTGGTTGTTTCGCCATCAGCGCGAATGGCAGTCCGAATTGCAACAGGCCCGCTGGGTCCTGGTTTGCGATGTGGGAGGCGGGACCACGGATTTGACGCTCATTCAGGTCGAACACGGTACATCCGCTTCGGATCGTGCCGAGGGAGGGCTTGGGATGACCCGTATCGGCGTGGGAGACCATCTGATGCTGGGGGGGGACAATATGGATCTGGCATTGGCCCGCCTCGCCGAACAGCGCCTGGGTGAGAACACTCCCTTGTCGGCCGCGCAGTTTTCCCAGTTGGTACAGCGCTGCCGCGCCGCCAAAGAGACGCTATTGGCAGCGCAGGCACCGGAGTGCACCAAGGTCACGTTATTGGGGGGGGGCTCTCAGCTGATCCGTACCGCGCGTTCTGTGGAGTTCACTCGGGAGGAGGTTGGTCGCCTGTTGGTGGACGGGTTCATGCCTTTGGAAGCTGCTGCCGGACGCCCACGCAAGCGGCGTGCGGGCTTGGTCGAGTTTGGCCTCCCATACCCGGCCGATCCTGCGATCACCCGGCATCTGGCTGCTTTTCTGGAGCGCCATGCGGCAGTGATGCAGCCTGTGACCGCTCAGGAGGCAATACCTTCAGGGGCGGAAGGGGGTGCGTCCGGCCAACTGCCTGTCCCGGACACCTTGTTGCTCAATGGGGGTGTCTTTCGCAGCCAGGCCTTGGCCCAGCGTTTGGCGGATGTGCTGTCGGCTTGGCGTGGTGCACCGATTCGGGTGTTGCACAACGACGCCCCTGATGTGGCCGTGGCCCGTGGGGCGGTGGCCCATGCTCTGGTGCGTGCTGCACGGGTCCCCCGGTTGGGGGCGGGCGTGGGTGGTGGCTCGGCGCGCAGCTACTTTTTGGTGTTGAACCACCCCCATCTGCCGCCGCGCGGTTTTTGTGTACTGCCGCGTGGCACCGCAGAGGGTACCGAGATCACTTTGAGTGCCCACACCTTTGCTTTGCGTTTAGGGGAGGCGGTCAGCTTTCATCTGGTGGCTTCTGCCGCAGCCGAGCCGTGGTGTGCCGGTGACCTGGTGGATATCGGTGCCGAAGGGTTTGTGCGGTTACCAGAGATTGCGACGGCTCTGCCCGCCCCGCAGGGTCGCCGCCGTGCCGAGGTACAAGTACAGTTGATCGCCTCCATGACCGAGGTGGGCACTTTGGAGATGCATTGTGTCAGCACGGAAAATCCACAGCAGCGCTGGCTGTTGGCATTCCAGTTGAGGGGCTTGGCGGCTGACCAAGACGGTGCTTCGAAGGCTGGGCAGAATGTTCCGGCCCATCCCCGCCTGGGAGATGCCGAGGCCCTTGTGGAGCGGATTTTTGGAGTCCAGTCCCAGCCTGTCGATGGCAAGGAAGTTCGCCAGCTGCGCAGTGCTTTGGAGTGTCTTTTGGGAAAGCGAGAGGATTGGGATCTCTTTTTGCTGCGGGCCTTGTTCGATACTTTATGGGCGCGCATGCGACGCCGGCGCCGTTCTCCAGAGCATGAGCGTACCTGGCTGAATCTGGCGGGTTACTGCCTCCGTCCTGGTCTGGGGACTTCTCTGGATGCCTGGCGCATGGGGCAACTCTGGACCCTGTTTTCACAAGGGATTCAATACAGCGCTGAAAGCCGTAATTGGACTGAGTGGTGGACCTTGTGGCGCCGTGCGGCAGGAGGGCTGGATGAAGCCCAGCAGCTACAGATCATGGAAGTGCTGGCCGGTTACCTGGAAGATGCCGATGCCCGCAAGCGTGCCAAAGATCCGGTCTTGGGAAGCTATGACGATATGGTGCGGCTGGTGGCATCGCTGGAGAGGGTGCCCGCCTCATACCGGGTCGAAACAGGCCAATGGCTGTTGGAGCGTTTGCAGCAGCCTGGAGAGTCTGTGCAGACCTGGTGGGCCTTGGGGCGTGTCGGTGCGCGTGTGCCTTTGTATGGCAGCGCCCACCATGTCGTACCAGTCGAGGTGGCCACCCGGTGGCTGGCACGAATTCTGGAGTTGGATTGGAAAACCATCGAGCCGGCGGGTTTTGTGGCGGCCCAAATCGCCCGGATGAGTGGTGACCGCGCAAGGGATCTGCCCTTCGAACTGCGCAGTGCCGTGATTCTCAAGTTGAAGGCTCTCAAGGCCCCCGTGGGATGGATCCGCATGGTCAGCGAGGTGGTCGAGCTGGATGCCGCTGATCAGCGGCGGAGCTTTGGTGAGGGCTTGCCCCCTGGATTGACCATATTGGGGGGATAGGCCTTTTCGACTCCGCGGGAGGGGGGGGGCTCCCTCATCGCCCAGACGTCCGTGGAGTAGGCAGTCCAAAGGAGCGAAGGCGAGAAGGGCACCTTCCGTCGGTTTGCTCCGCTTAAGAGCGCCGCTCCAGCAAGGATTCTGCCAAGTGAAGCAGGCTCGATCGATATGTGCTGGCAGGAATCTTTTCGAGCGCGGCAATGGCCCTGAGGGCCTCTTCATGGGCCGCCGTACGCGCAGCCTCCAGGGCTCCTGTGACACGCACAATGTGCACGATGTCCGCCAATTGCTCTGTAGACCCTTGCTCAATCGCATGCTTGACGATGGCGGTTTGCTCTGGGGTTCCACGCTGCATGGCGGCGATCAAGGGCAGCGTGGATTTGCCTTCACGCAGGTCATCGCCTAGGTTCTTACCCATTTCGGAGGTATCACCGTCGTAGTCCAGAACGTCATCAATGATCTGGAATGCAGTCCCCAGCGCTTGTCCGTAGGTGGCGCAGGCTTCTTCGACCGCGGCAGGGCTGTGGGCCAGGATGGCGCCGAGCCTTGCGCTGGCTTCAAAAAGCTTGGCAGTTTTAGAGCGTATGACCCGCAGATAGCCGGTTTCGTCCAGAGAGGCGTCGTGCATCATCATGAGCTGCAAAACCTCTCCTTCTGCGATCACATTGGTGGCTTCCGACAGAACCTCCATGATCCGCATGCTTCCTGTCTCCACCATCATTTGAAAGGAGCGGGTGTGCAGAAAATCCCCGACCAGTACGCTGGCGGGATTGCCGAACGATTCGTTGGCGGTGGGGCGCCCTCTGCGCAAAGTGGAGGCGTCCACCACATCGTCATGCAGCAAAGTGGCGGTATGTATCAGCTCCACAACAGCGGCAAGGCTGAGGCGATGCGCCCCCCGGTAGCCCAATGCGCCACACACCAGCAACAAAAGAGCGGGCCTTAAACGTTTGCCACCTGCCGCAATGATGTATTGCGAAATTTGGGCCACCAGCGGCACACTGGAGGACAGTCGTTCAGAAATGACACGATCCACTTCGTGCATGTCATCGGCGATGGGGGCAAGTGGCGATGCCGCGGCGGGGTAGGTGTTTGCAGTCAAGATGTTCGTGAAGGATGCTTGACCGAATTATAGGAAAGCGTCGATTGACTCCGGGCCCGGCACAGAGGCAGGCAGAGGTGCTTCCTCTGGTTTTGGGGTCTCTGTGATAGAATCTTGGGCTCTGTAGAAATAGGTCTGCAGAACTCATATCAAGAGGTCAACATGTACGCGGTCATAAAAACCGGCGGCAAGCAGTATCGCGTTGCTTCCGGCGAAAAAATTAAAGTAGAACAGATTGCTGCGGACGTAGGCCAGGAAATTGTGATCGACCAAGTTTTGGCTGTCGGCAACGGCGCTGAACTGAAGGTTGGCACACCCCTGGTGTCCGGTGCGACGGTCACGGCGACGGTCGTGGCCCATGGCAAGCACGACAAGGTGCATATCTTCAAGATGCGCCGTCGCAAGCACTACCAAAAACGCCAAGGCCATCGCCAGCAGTTCACTGAACTGCAAATCGGTGCGATTGCTGCTTAATAAGGAGTCGATGTCATGGCACAGAAAAAAGGCGGCGGCTCTACGCGAAACGGGCGCGATTCCAAGCCAAAAATGCTGGGTGTGAAGGCATTTGGTGGTGAATTGATCAGCGCTGGTTCCATCATCGTGCGCCAGCGTGGCACACGTTTTCACCCCGGTTTCAACGTGGGCTTGGGCAAAGACCACACCCTGTTTGCCCTGGTGGACGGTCATGTTTCCTTCGGCACCAAGGGCGCATTGTCCAAGCAAACGGTCAATGTGACGCCTGCCTGAGATACTTCTCTCAGGTCGCTACCGAAAGCCCCGCCCTGTCGGGGCTTTTTCGTTTGAATCGAACCCTCAAGTCATCTCCGTTGGTCCCGGCTGAAAGGTCTTCAGCGTTCTCGCAGGGGGCGGTTTTTCAGAGGGTCCCCATTTTGTAAACTGGATACCCTATGAAGTTCGTCGACGAAGCCTTTATTGACATTGCCGCAGGTGATGGCGGCAATGGGTGTGTGTCTTTTCGGCACGAGAAATACAAGGAGTTCGGCGGTCCGAATGGAGGCGATGGAGGTCGCGGCGGCCACGTTTTTGCGGTGGCAGATCCCAATCTGAATACGCTGGTGGATTTTCGCTACTCCCGCCGGCATGAGGCCAAACGGGGGGAGCATGGCATGGGCTCGGATATGTTTGGGGCCGCTGGCACCGACATTACGCTGAAGATGCCTGTGGGGACCATCATCACCGACGCTGAGACGGGGGAAGTCCTTTATGAATTGCTCAATCCCGGAGAGGTCATCACCATTGCCAAGGGCGGTGATGGTGGCTTCGGCAATATGCGCTTCAAAAGTGCCATCAACCGTGCTCCGCGCCAAAAAACCCCGGGATGGCCAGGCGAGAAGAAAAATCTCAAGCTGGAATTGAAGGTCTTGGCCGATGTGGGGTTGCTGGGCATGCCCAATGCCGGTAAGTCCACCTTCATTGCGGCGGTGTCCAACGCGCGTCCCAAGATCGCCGATTACCCTTTCACGACCTTGCATCCCAATCTGGGGGTGGTGCGTGTCGGTCCGGAGCAGAGTTTTGTGGTGGCCGATATTCCTGGGCTGATCGAGGGCGCTTCCGAAGGGGCGGGGCTGGGCCATCAGTTCCTGCGCCATTTGCAGCGAACCCGTTTGCTCCTGCACATCGTCGATCTGGCGCCCTTTGATGAAAACGTCGATCCGGTGGCCCAGGCGAAAGCGATTGTGGGGGAGTTGAAAAAGTACGATCAGCAGCTCTACGACAAGCCACGTTGGTTGGTCCTCAACAAGCTCGATATGGTGCCTCAGGAAGAGCGGGCAGCGCGTGTGCAGGACTTTGTCAAGCGCTTCAAATGGAAAGGGCCGGTGTTTGAGATTTCGGCCTTGACCCGTGAAGGCTGCGAGTCGCTGATCCATGCGATCTTCCGGCATGTGCAGTCCCAGCAGCGGTCGGAAAATGCGCCGGTCGAGGTGGATCCCCGTTTTGTGGAAGGCGCCGCAGGCTGAAGCCCCGCATCCTTGGTTGATTGCTATGTAAATAATAGCTACTGGTGCTTGCGCAGCAAGCTCTAGAGCTCTCTAAGAAGCAAAAGATGGTTTCCAGCGTATTGCGCGGTGCCCGCCGCATTGTGGTCAAAGTAGGTTCCAGTCTTGTCACCAACGAGGGACGTGGCCTGGATGAGGCAGCGATTGGCGAGTGGAGCCGGCAGCTCGCTGCTTTGGTGCGTGGCGATGGCGGTGCACCCCGCGAGGTGGTGATGGTGTCCAGTGGTGCCATTGCCGAGGGGATGAAACGCCTCGGCTGGGCCGCCCGTCCTCAGGAGATCCACGAACTGCAGGCGGCAGCGGCTGTCGGACAAATGGGCCTGGCCCAAATGTACGAGACCAAGCTCCGGGAGCAAGGCATGGGCAGTGCCCAGGTCTTGTTGACCCATGCCGATCTGGCCGATCGGGAGCGTTACCTGAATGCGCGTTCGACCCTTCTGACCTTGTTGCGTTTGGGCGTGGTGCCTGTGATCAACGAAAACGACACCGTGGTCACAGACGAAATCAAGTTTGGTGACAACGACACCCTTGGTGCCTTGGTTGCGAACTTGGTGGAGGCGGATGCCCTCATTATCTTGACGGACCAAAAAGGGCTCTATACCGCCGATCCCCGTCGGGACACCTCAGCCCAGTTTGTCCATGAGGCACAGGCTGGGGATCCCGCGCTCGAGTCCATGGCGGGGGGCGCTGGCTCCAGCATTGGCAAAGGCGGCATGATCACCAAAATCCTGGCAGCCAAGCGCGCTGCGGGTTCTGGGGCTTCCACGGTCATCGCCTGGGGCCGGGAACCTGGGGTCCTGCTCCGCTTGGCGCAGGGGGAGGCTCTGGGTACCTTGTTGGTGGCGCCGACCCAGAAAACCCAGGCCCGCAAGCAATGGATGGCTGACCATCTGCAATTGCGTGGGTCGGTGATGGTGGATGCCGGGGCCGTGGTCAAGTTGCGCGATGAAGGCAAGAGCCTTCTGTCGATTGGCATGACGTCTGTCGAGGGCGAGTTCTCACGGGGCGATGTGATTGCAGTGCGCGACGACTCCGGGCGTGAGATTGCCCGCGGGCTTGCCAATTACGCCAGTGCAGAGGCCCGCCTGCTGTGCCGCAAACCTTCCAGTGAGTTTGAGCAGCTGCTCGGGTATGTCGCAGAGCCTGAAATGGTGCACCGGGACAACCTGGTGCTGGCGTCTCTCTAAGCTTCTTGTGTTTTGCGCTGGGTGTAGAGGCCGCCGCGAGGCGGACTTTGTCCCGGTGGGCGGTGGGCCAGAGCTGCCACGCTCATCCCGCCACCGTCTCGTGCGACCGGGGATCGCGCAGCGAAAGCCGGGGCTGGGTGTGCCCCTGCTGCCAGGTCACTGCAGCGTGGTGGCATGGGCAGGGGAGCTTGCCATCATCCTGCGGTCATGGGGTCGGGGTCAAAGCTGGCGCCTGGTGGAAGCTCTGCGCCAGGATGAATCAACAGTGAGCTCAAGCGATGTTGTGGTCCATGGGATGGATCCATATCGCGCGAACGCATTCCGCTGCGGAGATAGCGGTTGCGCTGCTCGTAGCGAGGGAGATAACGCGACAGTTCTGTCAGAGCCATCTCGTAAACGCCACGCTTGAACTCCACCACCACATCCAGCGGAACCCAATAGTCGTTCCATCGCCAAGCGTCGAATTCTGGGTGATTGGTTGCGCGCAGGTTGAGATCCCAGTCGTGCCCCATTAATTGCAATAGATACCAGATTTGTTTCTGGCCCTTGTAATGTCCGCGCGCATCGCGGCGGATGTACCGGTCAGGCACCTCATAGCGCAACCAGTCCCGGGTGCGGGCTACCAGGCGCACATGGTTGGGCTGCAGACCCACTTCCTCGTGCAGTTCACGGAACATGGCTTGTTCGGGGGTTTCGCCCCGGTCAATGCCACCCTGTGGAAACTGCCAACTGTGGGTGCGTATGCGTTTGCCCCAGAACACCTGGTTTTTCTGGTTGAGCAGGATGATGCCGACGTTCGGCCGAAAGCCGTCCCGGTCAAGCATAATCGAACCCCAAATTTTTAAACTGCGTCCATTATGCACGGTGCTCTGGGCACGGCAAGCGGACCTGTCCTAATAGACTGAAATCGCTCCGATGAAAGCCTCCCAATTCTTTATCTCCACCCTCAAAGAAGCTCCGGCCGATGCCGAAGTGGTCAGCCACAAACTTATGATGCGGGCGGGGCTGATCAAGAAACTGGGGGCCGGTATCTATAACTACATGCCCATGGGTTTGCGGGTGGTCCGCAAGGTGGAAGCGATCGTGCGCGAGGAAATGAACCGCGCGGGGGCGGTGGAGCTCACCATGCCCGTGGTCCAGCCCGCCGAGCTGTGGCAGGAAACCGGTCGTTTCGAGAAGATGGGGCCGGAAATGCTCCGCATCCAGGATCGCCATGGCCGGGATTTTGTCATCCAGCCCACCAGCGAAGAGGTCGTCACCGACATTGCGCGCCAGGAACTGCGCAGCTACAAACAGCTGCCCAAGAACTTCTACCAGATCCAGACCAAGTTCCGTGATGAACGCCGTCCCCGGTTTGGGTTGATGCGCGGCCGTGAGTTCACGATGAAAGATGCGTACAGCTTTGACCGCGATCAGGCCAGTGCCAAGGCCAGTTACCAGGTCATGGCCCAGGCTTATCGGCGCATTTTTGACCGTTTTGGCCTGACCTACCGGGCGGTGGCGGCCGATAGCGGCGCGATTGGCGGTGACCTGAGCGAAGAGTTCCAGGTGATTGCGGCCACGGGAGAAGATGCCATCGTCTATTGCCCGCAAAGCGATTACGCCGCCAACATGGAAAAGGCCGAATCCTTGGCGCCGGCCGGTCCTCGCCCGGCGGCATCCCAGGCTCTCGAGCAGGTGGCGACGCCGGGCAAAACCACCTGTGAAGAAGTGGCTGCGTTCCTGGGATGGCCTCTGTCCCGCACGGTCAAGTCACTGGTGCTGGCGACGGACGAGGTCAACGAGAACGATGAGATCGTCAAGACGACGGTGTGGTTGTTGCTGCTGCGCGGCGACCATGAGATGAATGACATCAAGGTCGCCAAGGTGCCTGGGCTGGACAGCGGATTTCGCTTTGCCACGGTGGCCGAAGTCGAAGCGCATTTCGCTTGCAAGCCGGGGTATCTGGGGCCTGTGGGACTGACAAAACCGGTGACCGTGGTGGCGGACCGTGAAGTCGCGCTGATGGCCGACTGGGTGTGTGGCGCCAATGCGCCCCAGGCCCACCTCACGGGCGTGAATTGGGCGCGCGACTTGCCCGAGCCCGATCTGGTCGCCGATTTGCGCAATGTGGTGGCGGGCGACCGCTCCCCGGATGGCCAGGGGGAGCTGGCCATCGAGCGCGGCATCGAAGTGGGCCATGTGTTTTATCTGGGCACCAAATACAGCAAGGCCATGGGGGCGACGTTCCTGGATGAGAACGGCAAGCCCCAGCCTTTTGAAATGGGGTGCTACGGCATCGGCATCACGCGCCTGCCTGCTGCCGCGATCGAGCAGAACCACGATGAGCGCGGCATCATCTGGCCCGATGCGATTGCGCCGTTCACGGCAGTGATCTGTCCGATTGGCATGGACCGCAGCGAGGAGGTCAAGGCGGCGGCTGAAAAGCTCTACAGCGATCTGCTGGCCTGCGGCGTCGATGTGCTTTTGGACGACCGGGGCGAACGTCCTGGCGCCATGTTTGCCGATTGGGAACTGATTGGCGTGCCGCATCGCGTGGTGCTCTCTGATCGCGGTCTCAAGGAAGGGCAGGTCGAATACCAGCACCGCCGCGATACCACCGCCACCAAGGTGGCTCTGGGCGATGTCCTGGCCCATGTGAAGGGCCGCATGGCGGTATGACGCGCCTGCCAGATCTTGCCCTGGCCTCTGCCGGCGTGTCCCGGCGTGCTTGCCTGGTCGGTTTGTCCACACCCGCCTTGTGGCTTGCGGCGCCGCAGGCCGCCTGGGCGGGAGGGCAGCTGGAAGAGCCCCTCATCGACTCGGTGCGTACTGCGCTGACGTCGGCCGTGGCCAACCAGGCACCGCCGGAGCCGGTGTTCTTGTCCACCGAAACCCGTTTGCACTACCTGCGCTGGCTGGGCACCATGAGCGACCGCTTGCGCCGCCGCAAGCCCGAATGGGAGGTGCGCCGTGACTTTCTGCAAACGGTCTGGTATGAGTCCAAGCGGGCCGGTCTGGACGTGTCCCTGGTTTTGGGCCTCATTCAGGTGGAAAGTGCCTTCCGGAAATTTGCGGTGTCCAGCGTGGGCGCCCGGGGCTATATGCAGGTGATGCCTTTCTGGACCCGTGTGCTGGGAGATGGCGATCCCGGCAAGCTGTTCCACTTGCAGACCAATTTGCGCTTTGGCTGCGTGATTTTGCGGCACTACATCGACCGCGAGCGGGGGGACTTGTTTCTGGCCCTGGGGCGTTACAACGGCAGCCGCGGGCGTTCGCCGTACCCCGATGCCGTCTTTGGTGCCCAGCAGAACTGGCAGTTTCAGGAGAAAGCGATGGCGGCCTGAGCCGGGCTGGCTTGTGCAGCCGCCCGTCAAAAAGCCACCCGGAGGTGGCTGGCAGGGTGGGCGCGGACGTCCCTGGTCTTCCCCGGGCCGGGTCAGGTGCCCAGCACTTGCTTGAGTTCACCCGATTCGTACATTTCCATCATGATGTCCGACCCGCCGATGAATTCGCCCTTGACGTAAAGCTGGGGAATCGTGGGCCAGTGGCTGTATTCCTTGATGCCCTGGCGAATTTCCGGGTCTTCAAGGACGTTCACCGTGGCGACCGACTTGGGGTCCACGCCACAGGCTTTGAGAATCTGGATGGCACGGCCCGAGAAGCCGCACATGGGGAAGCTGGCATTGCCCTTCATGAACAACAGAATGTCGTTGGATTTCACGAGGGTGTCGATGCGTTGTTGGGTGTCGCTCATGGCTGGGGCCTTAGAAAAAGAATGCGCGATTATTTCACTTTCGACTCCAGCCTGGCCATGGCAGGGACTCCCGTGCTGGTCTGGCACGGCGCAAGCGGCTCGCGCATGCGCGCTGGGGGCTCGGTTGACGCACTTAGGGGCGGTGGGGGCTTTCGTTCAGCAAGAGGCGTCGGGGGCTTCGGAGGCCATGGCATAGCGGCCCTTGCCTGACAGCTTGGCCTTGTACATCGCACGGTCGGCGGCGCCGATCAGGCCATCGGCATCGCTGTGGGGCGCACTGAGGGCGATCCCGATGGACAAGCTCAGCGGGGGGCTGTGCGCGGGTTGCAGGAAGGGCGGCTCCATGGCCGCCAGGCACTGGCGGGCCAGGGCTTGGGCAGCGCCTGCGGCCCGCTCGGGTTGTGCGTCCAGGCCACCGAGCACGATGACGAACTCGTCCCCCCCGACACGGGCCAGGGTGTCTGTGTCCCGGACCAGGCCTGCGAGCCGCTCGGCCGCTTCCACCAGGGCCGCATCGCCCGCTTCGTGCCCTAAAGAATCGTTGATGGTTTTGAACCCGTCCAGGTCGAGAAAGAGCACGGCGATCCGCTGGCCGTCGCGCTCCGCGTGGGCCAGGGCTGCTTGCAGGCGTGCCGACAGTGTCACGCGATTGGCCAGTCCCGTCAGGGGGTCGCTGTGGGCCTGGCGTCTCAGTTCGGCTTGGCTGTGTTCCAGCTTCTCCAGCAGCCGGTTGAAGGCCTGGGTCATGTGGCCGACCTCGTCATGGGGACAGGCCACCGGCAAACGGGTGAGCGGCAGTTCGTCCCGGCTCATTTTTTCGGCGCAGTCCGCCGCTGTCCGCAAGGGGGTCAAGACATGCCGGATGATCACGGCGAGCAGTGCAACCACCGCCACGGCGGTGAAGAGCGTCACCCGGATGGTGGATTGCTGGACCTCGTCAATGAACGCATAGGCCTCGGCCGTGGGCAGTCGCGTGACCACGAACCAGCCTGCGCTGGGGACGGACGCGATGGCCGAGATTTCCTCGATGCCTTGGGCATTGCGCGTGATGCCCGTACCCCGAAAGCCCTGCATGGCACGGTCGTGCAGGGGGTTCACGCCCTCGGCCGGGGTGGGGCGCAGCACCATGGCGGGGGTGCTGGAGGCCACGAACAGGCGGTCTTGCGGTGAGACCAGGAGGAATCCACCGGTCTTGCCAATGCGTTCGCGCATCAGCGGGTCGAGAAATCCGGGTTTTTCCAAGGCGCTGATGCCTTCGAGGTAGCCGAGCAACTGGCCTTGCGGGCTGGTGATGGGGACCGACAGGGGCAGGCTGAGCCGGTCGGTGGTTGCCGTGCGGTAGGGTCTGCCGATGGGCCGCGGGCGGTCGGGTGTCTGCATGGCCCCAAGCGCGCGGTGCAGACGCTCTTCGGTGCTTTCAGGCGGCTGCGCGGTCAGGAGGGTGCCCGTGGGGCTGTAAACCCGCAGCCCGCCCGAGAGTTCCGGCAGCAGGGGCGCGCGCGCACGCAGCCAGGTGCCCAGTGCGACGGGGGTGCGCAGCAGCTCGGGGGGCAGGGCTTCGGCCAGATGTTCCAGTTGGACCAGGCGCCCGCGCAGGGCTTGTTCCAGGTTGGCTGCGATGTAGTGGGCCAGCGCTTCTTGCTGGTGGGCCACGTTGGCGCTCAGGCCGCGTTCCAGGTAGATCGGAAGAAGGATGTAACGAACACTGCCACCCAGCAGGATGAAAACCACGGAAATCAGGGTGATGCGTGTCAGAAGGCTGCTGCGCCATCGGAGCCAGGTCATGCGGGGGCCCTTCATCAGAAGCTGGAAATGATAGCCCCCAGGAGATCAGGCTTTTTGTCCTCCACTGCACCGGACTGTCCCGGACAAGTCAGTCCGGGATTGGAGGGCTTGGAAATCGGCGGTAGCCAGCAGCTTGTGCACCGCACCCGCCTGGTCCCAGCCGTGCTCCAGCAGCAGCCAGCCGCCGTGGGCCGGGCGGGACGGGGCCTGGGCAATCAGGGTGCGCAGGTCGTCCAGGCCATCGGCGCCAGAACTCAGGGCCTGGGCCGGCTCGTGGTGCAAAGCGGCCAGGTGGGGGTCGCCTTCCGCGATGTAGGGCGGGTTGGAGACGATGAGGTCAAACGGGCCCTGCAGGCCGTCCAGCCAGTCGCCCTGCTGGAACACCACACCCAGTTGGAGCCGGTGGGCATTGGCGCGGGCCACGGCCAGGGCATCGGGGCTGGCATCGACGGCGCGGACATGCGCATCGGGGCGGGCGTGCTGGAGGGCCAGGGCAATCGCCCCGCTGCCGGTGCCCAGGTCGAGGATGCGCGGGGCAGGCAGGGGCGCGATCACCTCCAGCGCCCAGTCCACCAGGGTTTCCGTGTCGGGGCGGGGGTCGAGCACCCGGGCGTCGATCTGCAGGGGCAGGCCGTAAAACTCTTTGGTGCCGGTCAGGTAGGCCACGGGCTCGCCATGGGCCCGGCGCTGGCACAGGGCTTCGTAGGAGGCCATGAGGGCGGGGGGCAGGGCGTCCGTGTCGTGGGTCAGCAGCCAGGCCCGGTCGTGGCCTGCACGGCCCAGCAGGTGCAGCAAGAGCATCTGGCCATCGATGCGCTCCAGCCCAAGGGCGTGCGCCCGGGCCAGTGCATCGCGCAGGGTGGTGACTTTGTTCACTATGATTTTAATAGCTTAATGCGTAAGGTGGGTTTGGCTTAGAGCCATTTTTGAGTCCTGCTTTTCAGGGCTTCAGGCGTTGACGCCCCGCTCCAGCTCTTCGAGCTGCTCTGCCTCGCGGGCATGGGCCAGGGCCTGCAAGACATCGCCCAAGTCACCCTCCAGGATGTTGAGCAGCTTGTACAAGGTGAGGTTGATGCGGTGGTCGGTCAGCCGGCCCTGCGGAAAGTTGTAGGTGCGGATGCGGTCGCTGCGGTCGCCGCTGCCGATCAGGCCCTTGCGCAAGGCCGCCTCTTTTGCCGCGCGCTCGCTGCGTTCCTTTTCCTGGATGCGCGCCTGCAGCACCTGCAAGGCCTTGGCCTTGTTGCTGTGCTGGCTGCGTCCGTCCTGGCATTCGGCCACGATGCCGGTGGGCAGGTGGACCACGCGCACGGCGGAGTCGGTCTTGTTGATGTGCTGGCCGCCAGCGCCGCTGGCGCGGAAGGTGTCGATGCGCAGGTCGGCGGGATTCAGCTTGACCGCCTCGGTTTCGTCGGGTTCGGGCATCACGGCCACCGTGCAGGCGCTGGTGTGGATGCGGCCCTGGGTTTCGGTCGCGGGCACGCGCTGCACGCGGTGGCCGCCCGACTCGAACTGGAGGGCGCCATAGACATGGTCGCCCACGATGCGCAGCACGATTTCCTTGTAGCCGCCGAGCTCGGAGGGGTTTTCGCTCACGGTTTCGACTTTCCAGCCCACGCGGTCGGCGTAGCGCAGGTACATGCGGGCCAGGTCGCCCGCAAACAGCGCCGATTCATCGCCCCCCGCGCCGGCCCGGATTTCCAGGAAGGCGTTGCGCGCATCCTGAGGGTCTTTGGGCAGCAGCAGGCGCTGGAGTTCGTCTTCGAGCTGCCGCAGGTCGGCCTCGGCGCTGGTGACTTCTTCCTGGGCCATTTCGGCCATGTCGGGGTCGCTCAGCATTTCGCGCGCCCCCGCCAGGTCGGCTTCACGCTGCAGGTAGCGGGCGTAGCGCCCGGCGATCTGCGTGACCTCGGCATGCTCGCGCGAGATGGTGCGGTACTGCGCCATGTCGCTCATGATGTCTTCGCGCGAGAGCAGGAAGTCCAGCTCTTCAAGGCGCTGGGCATCGCGCTCCAACTGGCTTCTGAGAAAGGGTTTCATGGGTTCTGGAGGGGGTTTGCTACTTATTTTGTAGCTTGCAGCGCTGGATCTGAAAGCGCTGGAGGCCGATTGGGCTTGGTCTCAGGGGCGGAGGTGCGGGCGGGCGCCGCTACAGGCCGTTTTTGCTTTGCGAGCGCAGGAACAGGCGCGAGACGGTGTGCGCGGTGTGCTCCCGGGTTTCTGCATCGCCGGCGTGCAGCTCGGCCATGGTGCCGTGCAGCAGTTTTTGCGTGATGCCGCGCGACAGGGCTTCGAGCACGGTGTCGATGTCCTCGCCCTTGGCCAGCCGCTTTTTGGCGCGGGCGATTTCGGCGGCGCGCCAGTGGTCGGCCTGGGTCTGGATTTGCTGGATCAGGGGCACCACGCCGCCCTCGGGGTGGCGCTGGTCCATCCAGTGCAGAAAGCTTTGGACCCCGGCGTCGATGATGGCTTCGGCCTGGGCCACGGCGGCCTGGCGGTGGGCCTGGGCGGTTTGCACCACGGTGGCCAGGTCGTCCACGGTGTAGAGGTAGACATCGCCCAGGGCCTGGACTTCGGGTTCGATGTCGCGCGGCACGGCCAGATCGACCATGAAGAGCGGGCGGTGCCGGCGCTTCTTGAGGGCACGTTCCACCGCGCCCAGGCCGATGATGGGCAGGGTGCTGGCGGTGCAGCTGATGATGGCGTCGAACTCATGCAGCCGGGCTGGAATGTCGGCCAGGCGCATCACCTCGCCGCCAAAGCGGGTGGCGAGCTTTTCGCCGCGCTCCAGCGTGCGGTTGGCAATGGCGATCTGCAGGGGGTTCTTGGCGGCAAAGTGCGTGGCGGCCAGTTCGATCATTTCGCCCGCCCCCACGAACAGCACGCGGATTTTGGACAGGTCTTCAAACAGCTGGCCTGCCAGCCGCACCGCCGCCGCTGCCATGCTGATGCTGTGGGCGCCGATTTCGGTCGAGCTGCGCACCTCCTTGGCCACGGCAAAACTGCGCTGAAAGAGCTGGTTCAGCGTGGTGCCCAGGGCGCCGGCGTTTTCGGCGGCCCGCACGGCATCTTTCATCTGGCCCAGGATTTGCGCCTCGCCCAGCACCATCGAGTCGAGCCCGCTGGCCACGCGGAAGGCGTGGCGGGCGGCCAGGCCGTCTTGCAGCAGGTAGGAGTGGGAGCGCAGCAGGTCGGTGCTGACGCCGCCACTGTGCGCCAGCCAGCCCAGGGTGCTTTCCAGGGCGGCTTGTTCCCCGGCGCAGTACACCTCGGTGCGGTTGCAGGTGGAAATGATGGCCGATTCGATGCCGTGTTGCGGGCTGGACGGCCCCAGCGCCTGGCGCAGGCCATGCAGCGTGGGGGCAATCTGGTCGAGCGCGAACGCAAAACGGCCACGCAGATCGAGCGGCGCGGTGGTGTGGTTGATGCCGAGGGCCCAGACTGCCATAGGCCGCGATTATAAAATTGATGGCCTCGTCCCGTCAGAAGGGCCTGTGCAAGGCTTGATCTGCGTCATTTTTATCGGACATCCATGGGTTTTCTGGCCACGCTCAACCACCTGCTCAATTTTGTGGCCCCGGCCGCCGCCCTGGCGCTGGCGCTGGTGCTGGGGGCTCGTTTTGGGGTGTCGAGAATGCCGCTGGCGCCCGTCTGGTGGGCGCAGCTTGCTATCCATTTTGCGGTGGGCTGCGCGGTGCTGCTGGGGGGGCTGGTGCTGCTGGGCCGCGACGGCAAGATGCTCACCTATGCGGCGCTGGTGCTGGCCATGGCGTCTTGCCAATGGCTGCTGTTGCGCGGCTGGCGCGGCTGAAGGAAGGCCTTTGTGCCCTCAAGCGGCTGGGCTGAACAGATCCACCCGGTCGGTGATGAGGCCGTCGGTGCCCAGGTCGATCAGGCGCTGCGCTGCCCATTCATCGTTGACCGTGTAGCTCAGGGCCCGCAGGCCGAGGCGGTGGACGGTGTGCACCAGAGGGCCATCCCACAGCCCGTGGTGGCAGACCAGCGCCTGGCAGCCCAGTTGCTGCGCCTGGTCGAGGCAGCCCTCCCACAGGGTGTCGAGCAGCAGGCCGCGTGGTAGCTGCGGCGCCACGGCCCGGGCCGCCGCCAGGGCCTCGGGTTTGAACGAGGTCAGCAAGGGGGGCACGGCCGTGGCGGGCCAGATGCGCGCCAGCAGCTCCCCCACCGCGTGGCCGGTGGCGGCTTCCGTGCCCGGCGTGGGCTTGATTTCGACATTCAGACAGAAATGGTTGGCCAGGCACCAGCGGGCCAGCGCTTCCAGCGTGGGCAGGGCCTCGCCCGCGTAGGTGCGGGAATGCCAGCTGCCCGCATCCAGCTGCGCCAGCGTGCCCCAGGGGTAGTCACCGCCTTGGCGGCTGGCGCCATGGGGAAGCTGGGTGGCCGCATGGGTGGTACGGTCCAGCGTGGCGTCGTGCAGCAAAAAAAGCACGCCGTCGGCGCTGAGCTTGGCATCGCATTCGAACATGCGGTAGCCGTGCTGTGCCCCCAGGCGGAAGGCCGACAGGGTGTTTTCGGGTGCCAGCTTGCCAGCGCCACGGTGGGCGATCCAGCGGGGATAGGGCCAGGGGGAGGGCATGTGAGAGGTCTCCATCGGGGAAATCCAAAGGCCGCGACGCCAGGCGCTCCCTGTCTTCGGGTCAGAGCCGTTGGCCTGTCTGGGCATCAAACCAGTGCAGGCGCTCTTCGCGGGGCGTGACATGGAGGGTCTCGCCCGCCTGGGGGGCGGCGCGGTCCGCGTCGATGCGCACGATGAGGCGGTCCTGTCCCAGGGTGGCGTAGACCAGGCGCTCGGCGCCCAGCAATTCGACCGTGTCCACCTGCACTTCCCAGCCGGTGGGGGTGATGTCCAGGTGCTCCGGGCGAATGCCCACAACGGTGCCGGGTTTGCTGTGGGGCGCATGGTGCAGCAAATTCATGGGCGGCGAGCCGATGAAGCTGGCCACAAACATCGATGCAGGGGTGTGGTAGACCTCTTCGGGCGTGCCGAACTGCTCCATATGGCCGGCGTTCATCACGATCATGCGCTG
>JAQUDN010000029.1 GCA_028685665.1 Burkholderiaceae bacterium
TGCGCGACATCGATGTCGCCCACGGCGAGACCCTGCCGCCCTTGCAGGCCGCGTATGTGGCCGGCGATGCCGCGCGGGCCCGGGCCTGGCAGTCTTTGGAGCAGGGCCTGGCCCAGGCGGCCATCCAGGGCCGTGAGGCGGTGCGCAAGGCCTTGCACAGGCCGGCGGTGGGAGCGTCTTTGCTGGAGCTGACCGCGTGGCTCGAGACCCTGGACGGGCCGGGCGCACCGTCTTTGCCCGAGGGGCGGGCGCCAGCGCCATCCGCCAAGGCGGTGCGCCGCTGGACGCGCCAGCGCCTGGTGCGTCTGCACACGCAATGGACCGAGGCGCTGCGCGATGGCGGCCATCCCGAGGGACTGCACCGCGCGCGCATTCTGGCCAAGCGCCTGCGTTACAACATCGAAGCCCTGGCCCCGCTGCTGCCCGCCCGGGTGCAGCGTTGGCAGCAGCAGGCCAGCCAGTGGCAGACGGATCTGGGCACCACCCGCGATGTGCTCCAGGCTGGCGCACTGGCCCAGCGTCTGGGCGCAGAGCCGGGTTTGGTGCAGTTTTTGCGGGGCTTTGCCGCAGGCCGGGAGGGGCTGCCCAGGTCCCAGGGCGTCCCCGGGGGCGTTTAAAGTAAGGCCCCGCCGCGCCCGGGCTCTGCCGTTCGCCTGTCCCAGGCGGGCCGCGCCCCGGGTGGATGTCTCTCTTTTGTGTCCCTTGCATGCCCTCCCTTCTTCGCCGCCGCTTTTCGCTCTACCTTGACCTGATCCGCTGGAACCGCCCTGCGGGCTGGCTGGTGCTGATCTGGCCCACGCTCAGCGCTTTGTGGGTGGCCGCGGGCGGTTTTCCGGGCTGGCATCTGCTGGCGGTTTTCGGCTTGGGCACGGTCCTGATGCGCAGCGCGGGCTGCTGCATCAACGACGTGGCCGACCGCGATTTCGACCGCCATGTCAAGCGCACGGCCCAGCGGCCCATCACCTCGGGCCAGGTGTCGGTCAAGGAGGCCTTGCTTTTGGGGGCCGCGCTGGCCTTGCTGGCGCTGGGGCTGGTGCTGACCACCCGCTGGGAGGCCGTGGCCTGGTCGGTGCCGGCCCTGCTGGTGACAGTGCTGTACCCGTTCACCAAGCGGTTTTTTGCCATGCCGCAGGCGGTGCTGGGCATCGCGTTCAACTTTGGCATCCTCATCGCTTTTGCGGCGGTGCAGGGCGCGGTGCCGGCCACGGCCTGGTGGCTGTGGGCCGGCAATCTGTTCTGGGTGCTGGCCTATGACACCGAGTACGCCATGGTGGACCGCGACGACGATCTGAAGATCGGCATGCGCACCTCGGCCATCACGCTGGGGCGCTGGGATGTGGCGGCCATTCTGGTGTTCTATGGGCTGTTCTTGTCATTTTGGGCGCTGGCCCTCGCCCCGCTTGCCTTGGGTGCTCTGTTTTCGGGAGCGATGGCCCTCGCGCTGGCCCAGGTGGTCTGGCACGGGTGGCTGATCCGCACGCGCAGCCGCGAGGGCTGTTTCAAGGCCTTTCGCGTGAACCACTGGCTGGGGTTCACGCTGTTTGCCGGCATTGCCGGCAGTGGCCTGCTGCGCTGAAGTGCCGCTCAGGCGCTTTGCTTTTGATAGCTGCTGGCGCTTGCTGCATCAGCGCCAGAGCCTTTTTTCATTGCATTTTTACTTGCCGAACTCATCGCCGAGTTCGCGCGCGCGCTGTTCGGCCGCCTGCATGGCGCGCACGAAGGCTTCGCCCACGCCGGCCTGCTCCATCGATTGCAGCGCCGCATAGGTGGTGCCGCCCTTGGAGGTGACGCGCTCGCGCAGCACGGCGGGCGATTCGGTCGAGCGCCGGGCGAGTTCCGCGGCGCCCACGAAGGTGCCCACGGCCAGCTGGTGCGCCTGGGCTTCGCTCAGGCCCATGCCGGTGCCGGCACGGGCCATGGCTTCGAGGAAGTAGAAAACATAGGCCGGGCCCGAGCCCGAGAGCGCCGTGACGGCGTCGAGCTGGGCTTCCCGGTCCACCCACAGGAATTCGCCGGTGGGGGCCATGATGGCTTCGAGGCTCTGGCGCTCGGCCGCGCTGACGGCAGGGCGCGCATACAGGGCGCTGATGCCCTTGCCGACCAGGGCGGGGGTGTTGGGCATGGTGCGCACGATGCGCTCGCTGCCCAGCCATTGCGCGATGCTGTCCGAGCGGATGCCGGCGGCCACGCTCAGGTGCAGCGCGTCCTGGGTCCAGGTGCGGGCCTGGGCGGCCGCTTCCTGGAAGGTTTGGGGTTTGACGGCCCAGACCACGATGCCGGCGCGTTGCAGGGCCGGGCCGGCTTCGGCCTGGGCTTCGAGGCCGTAGAGGGTGTGCAGGGCGGCGCGGGCGTCGGCCCAGGGCTCCACCACCTCGATCTGGCTGGCCGGTAAACCTTGGCGGATCAGGCCGCCGATGAGGGCGCTGGCCATATTGCCGCCCCCGATGAAAGCGATGACGGGCAGGGCGGCAGAGAGGGAGGCGGGCGTGGTGCTCATGACAGGACGGTGGCAAAAAGGCGTAAGACGACAAACAGGGGCCCGATGGTAGCGTCCCGGCCCCCGGCCCCGTGCGGCGCTTACTCGGCCGTGGCCTGGCGGACGGCGTGCTCCCAGCGGGCCATCTTTTCCTGGGCGCGGTCGGTGTCCAGGGTGGGCACGAAGGAGCGCTCGGCCCGCCACAGCCGGGACAAGGCGTCCGTGCTGTCATAGACGCCGCTCGACAGGCCGGCCAGGAAGGCCGCGCCCAGGGCCGTGGTTTCGATGACGGCGGGGCGCAGGACCGGAATGCCCAGCAGATCGGCCTGGAACTGCATCAGCAAATCGTTCACGCAGGCGCCGCCGTCCACGCGCAGCTCGCTCACCGGCGCGCCGCCGGCGGCCACGGCATCGCGGCTCATGGCCAGCAGCAGGGCGGCGCTTTGGTAGGCAATGCTTTCAAGGGCCGCGCGGGCGATGTGGCCCAGTGTGGTGCCGCGGGTGAGGCCGGTGATGGTGCCGCGCGCCTCGGGCTGCCAGTAAGGGGCGCCCAGGCCGGTGAAGGCCGGCACCATGACCACCCCGCCGGCATCGGGCACGCTGTGGGCCAGCGATTCCACTTCGCTGCTGGTGGAAATGGCGCGCAGGCCATCGCGCAGCCACTGCACCACCGCGCCACCGACAAAAACGCTGCCTTCCATCGCGTAGGCCAGCGGCGCCGCCGGCGAACCCGCCTGGGTGGGGGCGATCTGGGCGGCGCTGGTGGTGATCAGGCCGTTCTGCGAGGTCTGGAAGGTGGCGCCGGTGTGCATCAGCATGAAGCAGCCCGTGCCGTAGGTGTTCTTGGCCATGCCTGCGCTGAAGCAGGCCTGGCCGAACAGCGCGCTTTGCTGGTCGCCGGCCACGCCGCCGATGCGGATGCGGTGGCCCAGCAGGTCGGCGGCGATGTCGCCAAAGTGGGCGCTCGAGGGCCGCACTTCGGGCATCAAGCTCCGGGGAATGCGCAGCAGGTCCATTAGCTCATCGTCCCACTGGTTGGTGTGCACGTTGAACAGCATGGTGCGCGAGGCGTTGCTCACGTCGGTCGCATGCACCTGGCCGTGGGTCAGTTTCCAGATCAGCCAGCTGTCCACCGTGCCAAAGGCCAGTTCGCCGCGTTCGGCGGCTGCGCGCGCGCCGGGCACCTGGTCGAGCAGCCATTGCAGCTTGGTGCCCGAGAAGTAGGCGTCCACCAGCAGGCCGGTCTTGGCCTGGATCGTGGCGGCGTGGCCCTGCTCGCGCAACTGGGCGCAGGCGGGTTCGGCGCGCCGGTCTTGCCACACGATGGCGTGGTGCACCGGCTGGCCGGTTTGGCGGTTCCAGAGCACGGTGGTTTCGCGCTGGTTGGTGATGCCCACGGCCCGCACGGCGCTGGCGGCCAGGCCGGCCTGGGCCAGGGCGTCGCGCGCGGTGGCCAGCTGGGTGCGCCAGATCTCCAGCGGGTCGTGTTCGACCCAGCCGGGCTGGGGGTAGATCTGCGGCAGCTCCCGCTGGGCCTGCGCCACGATGCGGCCGTTTTCGTCAAAAACAATGCTGCGGGAGCTGGAGGTGCCTTGGTCGAGGGCGAGCAGGTAGGTCATGGTGGACAAGGTCTCCGTCATTCGTGAATCCATGGGGGCGCCCCCATGCGGTGTGGGGGCGCGCCCCGTCCGTGGACGCCAGGCAAGGGCCGCCCCGCAGCCCAGGCGACCCAGGGGTGTTTTTCATCCTATGCGGCCACGGTGCAGACCACTTCGGCATCGCGCAGCAGGGCAGGAAAGGGCTCGGGCGGGGGCGCATCGGTGAACAGCCGGTCGATCTGGTCGAGGCGGGCCAGTTCGACCATGGCCGGCCGGTTGAATTTGCTGTGGTCGGCTGCCAGCCAGACTTCGCGGGCGTGCGCCATGATGGTTTGCGCCACTTTGACCTCGCGGTAGTCGAAGTCGCGCAGCGAACCGTCGGGCTCGATGCCCGAAATGCCGATGAGCGCGATATCCACCTTGAACTGGCGGATGAAATCGACGGCGGCCTCTCCCACGATGCCCCGGTCGCGCGCGCGCACCACGCCACCGGCCACGATCACTTCGCAGTCGGTGTTGCTGCTCAGGATGGCCGCCACGTTGAGGTGATTGGTGATCACCCGCAGCCCGCGGTGGTGCATCAGCGCCCTGGCGATGGCTTCGGTGGTGGTGCCGATGTTCAGGATCAGAGAGCAGTCGTGGGGGACTTGCTGGGCCACGGCGCGGGCAATGCGCGCCTTGCCTTCCGCGTGGAGGGTTTCGCGCTGGGTGTGCGCAATGTTTTCGACCGTGGAGCTGGGCACCCGCACGCCCCCATGAAAGCGGGTGAGCAGCCCCGACTCGGCCAGCCTCTGGATATCCCGGCGCACGGTCTGGAGTGTCACGCCCAGGGTGTCGGCGAGTTGCTCCACCGTGGCGGAGGTGCGGGTGCGGACTTCTGCGAGCAGATGGAGTTGGCGGGGGTTCGTGTTCACGCGGAGGCGGCGGTGTCGGTGGGGGGAGGGTGGATGGTACGTACTTTAAATCGAACAAAAAAGAACTTGTTTAAGGGTAATCCTGGATTAAATTCGAATCAAAACGAACAAAAATAGACAAATACGAAAATTTCAGCCCCGCTTCTCGGGCGTTGTCAGACCAAGCAGGCCTTCGGGCCGCACGAAAGGGAGATCGAATGCAGCTGGCTCTGGAGGGCATCAGCAAGAAGGTCGGGGCGCAGACCTGGCTCTATGACATCGGTCTGGCACCGCGCAGCGGGGCCGTGACGGTGCTGCTGGGGGCCACGCAGGCCGGCAAGACCAGTCTGATGCGCATCATGGCGGGCCTGGATACGCCCACGGCCGGCGCGGTGCGCGTGGATGGCGTGGAGGTGACCGGCATGCCCGTGCGTGAGCGCAATGTGGCCATGGTGTACCAGCAGTTCATCAACTACCCCTCGATGAAGGTGGCCGACAACATTGCTTCGCCCCTGAGGTTGCGGGGTGAAAAAAACATCGACGGCCGGGTGCGTGAGCTGGCCAGCCGCTTGCACATCGAGATGTTCCTGGACCGTTATCCGGCCGAACTGTCGGGCGGGCAGCAGCAGCGCGTGGCCCTGGCCCGGGCCTTGGCCAAGGGGGCGCCCCTGATGCTGCTGGACGAGCCCCTGGTCAATCTGGACTACAAGCTGCGCGAGGAGTTGCGCGAGGAGCTGGCCCAGCTGTTTGCGCAGGGCGAGTCCACGGTGGTGTATGCCACCACCGAGCCGGGCGAGGCGCTGTTGCTGGGCGGCTACACCGCCGTGCTGCACGAGGGGCGGCTGTTGCAGTACGGGCCCACGGCCGAGGTGTTTCACACCCCGTCGTCGCTGCAAGTGGCGCGCGCATTCAGCGATCCGCCCATGAACCTCATTCCCGCCCGGGCTTCGGGCCAGGGCGTGGTCTTGCCGGACGGGACCGAACTGGCCCTGCCTTTGCCGCCAGACGCCCTGGCGGTGGGCCTCACCGTGGGGGTTCGTGCGAGTGCGCTGCGTGTGCAGGCGCGGCCGGGAGATGCCAATGTGACGGGCGTGGTGGAGTTGGCGGAAATCTCCGGCTCCGACACCTTCGTGCATGCGCACACCCCCTGGGGGAGCCTGGTGGCGCAACTCACGGGGGTGCATTATTTCGAACTGGGCGTGGGCATCCGCCTGCATCTGGACCCGGCCCAGGCCTATGTCTTCGGGGCCGATGGGCGCTTGCTTCGTGCCCCCTTGCGCCAGGGAGGGCGCTGAAATGGCCCGCATTGAACTCGACCTCGCCCATTCCTACAAGCCCCATCCGCAGCAGGACCAGGACTATGCGCTGCTGCCGCTCAAGATGGCTTTCGAGGACGGCGGCGCCTATGCCTTGCTCGGTCCTTCGGGCTGTGGCAAGACCACCATGCTCAACATCATGTCGGGCCTGCTGGTGCCCTCGCATGGCACGGTGACCTTCGACGGCCGCGACGTGTCCCGTGCCAGCCCGCAGGAGCGCAATATCGCGCAGGTATTCCAGTTTCCGGTCATCTACGACACCATGACCGTGGCGGAGAACCTGGCCTTTCCGCTGAAGAACCGCAAGGTGCCCGAGGCGCAGATCCGCCAGCGCGTGGGCCAGATCGCCGAGATGCTGGAGATGAGCGGCCAGCTGAACCAGCGCGCCGCAGGCCTGTCGGCCGATGCCAAGCAGAAGATTTCGCTGGGCCGGGGGCTGGTGCGTTCGGATGTGGCCGCCGTGCTGTTCGACGAGCCACTCACCGTGATCGATCCCCACCTCAAGTGGCAGCTGCGCCGCAAGCTCAAGCAGATCCACCACGAGCTCAAGCTCACCCTGATCTACGTCACGCACGACCAGGTCGAGGCGCTGACCTTCGCCGATCAGGTCGTGGTCATGACCCGGGGCCGTGCGGTGCAGGTGGGCTCGGCCGATGCCTTGTTCGAACGCCCCCAGCATGTGTTTGTGGGCCATTTCATTGGCTCGCCGGGCATGAACTTCCTGCCTGCCCTGGTGGAAGGGGCGCACCTGTCTGTCGCGGGATGCCGGCTGCAATGGCCCGTGCCACGGGCCTTGCCGACCGGGGCCTTGCAAATGGGCATCCGTCCCGAATACCTGGCCCTGGCCGTGCCAGAGCAGGCCGGCGCGCTGCCGTGCACCGTGGTCCAGGTGCAGGACATCGGCACCTACCTGATGCTGACGGCCCGTGTCGGGGAGCACGCCCTCAAGGTGCGCCTCAGCCCCGAGACGCGCCTGCCCTCGGTGGGCGATGCCATCTGGCTGCAGGTGCTGGGTGAGCACACCTGCGTCTACCAGAACGAGGAGCTGCTGGCATGAGCACAAGCACCAAACCCGTGAACCAGAAGGCCTGGTTCCTGATCCTTCCCGTGATTCTGTGCGTGGCTTTCTCGGCCATCCTGCCTTTGATGACCGTGGTCAATTACTCGGTGCAGGACATCATTTCGCCCGAGCGCCGTGTGTTCGTCGGCACCGAATGGTTTGCCGCCGTGATGCGGGATGAGGAGCTGCATTCCGCGCTGCTGCGGCAGATCACGTTCTCGCTGGCGGTGCTGGCGGTGGAAATTCCGCTGGGCATTGCGCTGGCGCTGTCCATGCCCGCCCAAGGCTGGAAGTCGTCTGCCGTGCTGGTGGTGGTGGCGCTGTCGCTGCTGATTCCCTGGAACGTGGTGGGCACGATCTGGCAGATCTATGGCCGGGCCGACATCGGCCTGATGGGCCGCATGCTCCAGGAACTGGGCATCGACTACAGCTACACCGGCAATGCCACCCAGGCCTGGCTCACGGTGCTGCTGATGGACGTGTGGCACTGGACGCCGCTGGTGGCGCTGCTGGCCTTCGCGGGGCTGCGCTCGATTCCCGACGCCTACTACCAGGCGGCCCGCATCGATGGCGCCAGCCAATTCGCCGTCTTCCGCTACATCCAGCTGCCCAAGATGCGCGGCGTGCTGATGATCGCCGTGCTGCTGCGCTTCATGGACAGCTTCATGATCTACACCGAGCCCTTCGTGCTCACGGGCGGCGGGCCGGGCAATGCCACGACCTTCCTCAGCCAGTACCTGACGACCAAGGCCGTGGGCCAGTTCGACCTGGGGCCGGCCGCCGCGTTCTCGCTGATCTATTTCTTCATCATCCTGCTGCTGTGCTTCGTTCTCTACAACGGGATGCAGCGCGTGGGCACCACCCAGGGCGAAGGGGCCGGCCATGCATGAAAAACGCTTCCAGAAACGCACGCTGTTCCTGATCGCCTACCTGGTCTTTGCGGTGCTGCCCATCTATTGGATGGTCAATATGAGCTTCAAGACCAACGAGGAGATCCTGTCGAGCTTTTCGTTTTTTCCGCAGCATTTCACCTGGGCCAACTACCAGACCATCTTCACCGATGCGTCCTGGTATTCGGGCTACATCAACAGCCTGATCTATGTGGCCATCAACACGGTGATTTCGCTCACGGTGGCGCTGCCTGCGGCCTATGCCTTCAGCCGCTACCAGTTCATGGGCGACAAGCATGTGTTTTTCTGGCTGCTGACCAACCGCATGACGCCGCCGGCCGTGTTTTTGCTGCCTTTCTTCCAGCTCTACACCACGGTGGGGCTGATGGATACGCACATCGCCGTGGCGTTGGCCCATCTGCTGTTCAACGTGCCGCTGGCGGTGTGGATTCTGGAAGGCTTCATGGGGGGCATCCCGCGTGAGATCGACGAGACCGCCTACATCGATGGCTACAGTTTCCCCCGCTTTTTCTTGACCATCTTCCTGCCGCTGATCAAGGCCGGCGTGGGCGTGGCGGCGTTTTTCTGCTTCATGTTCAGTTGGGTGGAGCTGCTGCTGGCGCGCACGCTCACCAGCGTGAACGCCAAGCCCATCGTCGCGACGATGACGCGCACGGTGAGTGCTTCGGGCATGGATTGGGCCACGCTGTCCGCCGCGGGGGTGCTCACCATCGTGCCGGGGGCGATCGTGATTTGGTTTGTCCGGCATTACATCGCGAAGGGTTTCGCGATGGGCCGGGTGTAAGGAGCAATCGCCATGTTCGAGTGGATGGCCTGGACCACGCCGGTGGCCGTGTTTTTTGTGTGCATCGTGCTGATGCTGGTGGGCATGACCGTCTGGGAGATCCGCTCTCCCACGCTCTCCCGCCGGGGGTTCTTGCCGATGGAGACCACCCGGGGGGACCGGCTTTTCATCGGGCTGCTTTCGGCGGCCTACGTCAATCTGATTTTTGTGGGCATCAGCGGCCGTTTGGCCGAATGGCTGGGGCTGTCGGCCGAGCCTTCGATCTGGATCAGTTTTGTCCTGTCCATGGCGCTGCTCGTGCTGGTGTTGCGCAAGGGCTGAGGGGTTCCTGTTGAGCCACTCACTCCTTCCCCGGAGTGGCTTGACCTGTGTGTCCAAAAAGGGGATGCGATGATGAGGAGACAAACACCATGAAGATGCGTTATTCGGCGTTGGCACTGGCCGTGGCGGTCATGACCGGTCAGGCGGCCCTGGCCGGCGAGCCAGAGGCCAAGAAGTGGATCGACAGCGAGTTCCAGCCCTCCACGCTGTCCAAGGACCAGCAGATGGCCGAGATGAAGTGGTTCATCGAGGCCGCCAAGAAGCTGCAGGCCAAGGGGGTGAAACAAATCTCGGTGGTGTCCGAAACCATCACCACCCACGAGTACGAGGCCAAGACCCTGGCCAAGGCGTTTTCCGAAATCACCGGCATCACCGTCAAGCACGACCTGATCCAGGAAGGCGACGTGGTCGAGAAGCTGCAGACCTCGATGCAGTCGGGCAAGTCCATCTACGACGGCTGGATCAGCGACTCCGACCTGATCGGCACCCACTACCGCTACGGCAAGATCCTGAACCTGAGCGACTACATGGGTGGTGCGGGCAAGGACTACACCAACCCCGGCATCGACCTCAAGGACTTCATCGGCACCCAATTCACCACGGGCCCCGATGGCAAGCTCTACCAGCTGCCCGACCAGCAGTTCGCCAACCTGTACTGGTTCCGTGCCGACCTGTTCGAGCGCAAGGACCTCAAGGACAAGTTCAAGGCCAAGTACGGCTACGACCTGGGCGTGCCGCTGAACTGGAGCGCCTATGAGGACATCGCCGAGTTCTTCTCGAACGACGTGAAGCAGATCGACGGCAAGCCCATCTACGGCCACATGGACTACGGCAAGAAGGACCCCTCGCTGGGCTGGCGCTTCACCGACGCCTGGCTGTCCATGGCCGGCACCGCCGACATCGGCGCGCCCAACGGCCTGCCCATCGACGAGTGGGGCATCCGCGTGGCCGACGACAAGTGCACCCCGGTGGGCGCCAGCGTGGCCCGTGGCGGCGCCACCAACTCGCCGGCCGCCGTCTACGCACTGACCAAGTACGTGGACTGGATGAAGAAGTACGCGCCCAAGGAAGCCACGGGCATGACCTTCGGCGAGGCCGGTCCCGTGCCCGCCCAGGGCCAGATCGCGCAGCAGATCTTCTGGTACACCGCCTTCACCGCCGACATGACCAAGCCCGGCCTGCCCGTGGTGAACGCCGACGGCACGCCCAAGTGGCGCATGGCCCCCGGCCCCAACGGACCGTACTGGAAGCAGGGCATGCAGAACGGCTACCAGGACGTGGGCAGCTGGACCTTCTTCAAGGACCACGACGCCAACAAGACCGCCGCCGCCTGGCTCTATGCCCAGTTCGTGACCGCCAAGACCACCTCGCTGAAGAAGACCCTGGTGGGCCTGACGCCGATCCGCGAGTCCGACATCCAGAGCAAGGCCATGAGCGACATGGCGCCCAAGCTCGGTGGTCTGGTGGAGTTCTACCGCAGCCCGGCCCGCGTGGCCTGGTCGCCCACTGGCACCAACGTGCCCGACTACCCCAAGCTGGCCCAGCTGTGGTGGAAGAACGTGGCCCAGGCCGTGACGGGCGAGAAGACCCCGCAGGGCGCCATGGACACCCTGGCCGACGAGATGGACCAGGTCATGGCCCGCCTGGAGCGCGCCGGCATGGCCAAGTGCGCGCCCAAGCTCAACCCCAAGGGCGACCCCGCCAAGTGGCTGAGCGACAAGGCCGCGCCCTGGAAGAAGCTGGCGAATGAGAAGCCCAAGGGCGAGACCATCGCCTACCAGACCCTGCTGGACGCCTGGAAGGCCGGCAAGGCACGCTGAACGGGCGCTGGTCTCCGTGTTGCCGGGGGCCGGTGTTGGCGGTGAGGCGGCCTGTCGCCTGTCTGCCAAGCGGCGGACAGTGGCGCCGATTCCATTCCGTACAGGGCAATGATTGCAGGGTAAACCCGTATTTTTCATGGTCCGTATGGACAATCGGCGCGCATGACCACAGCTTCTCACCCTCTTCCGACGCTTCGCTCCGAACTGCTGGCGCGGCTGGCACAGCCGCGCCAGTACGACCTTGCCGTGATGGGCGGCGGTGCCACGGGCTTGGGGGTGGCGCTGGATGCGGCTGCTCGGGGGCTCAGTGTCGTTTTGGTGGACTCGCACGACTTCGGCAAGGGCACGTCCTCGCGTTCCACCAAACTGGTGCATGGCGGGGTCCGTTACCTGGCCCAGGGCAATATTGCCCTGGTACGCGAGGCCCTGCATGAGCGCACCACCTTGCTTCACAACGCGCCTCACCTGGCTCAGCCCCTGCCTTTCGTGATGCCTTCTTACCGATGGTGGGAAATCCCGTTTTACGGTGCGGGGCTCAAGGTCTATGACGCGCTGGCGGGCAAGGCGGGGCTGGGGTCCACCGAGTTCCTGGGGGCCTGCAAAACCCGTGAATGCCTGCCGACTGTGCGGCCAGACGGCCTGTACGGCGGCGTCAAATACTGGGATGGTCAGTTTGATGACGCCCGTCTGGCCTTGGCCCTGGCGCGCAGTGCCGCACGCGAAGGGGCTTTGCTGTTGAACTATTGTCCCGTGAAGGCGCTCTTGCACGAGCAAGGCCGTGTGGCCGGATGGGTGTGTGAAGACGCGGAAACGGGGCAGTCCTACACCGTGCGGGCACGCAGCGTGGTCAATGCCACGGGGGTGTGGGTCGATACCCTGCGGGCCATGGACGGCGATGCCACTGGGCGTGCCGTGCGCCCCATGGTGGCGCCCAGCCAGGGCGTTCACATCGTGGTGGATCGTGACTTTTTACCGTCTGACCATGCCCTCATGGTGCCCAAGACGGCGGATGGCCGGGTGCTTTTTGCCGTGCCCTGGCTGGGCAAGTTGATTTTGGGGACCACCGACAGCCCGCGCCATGACATCGTCCGTGAGCCCGAGCCTTTTGAGCAGGAAGTGGCTTTCATTCTGGAGGAGTCGGCCCGCTATCTGCAGCGCGCGCCAACTGCGGCCGATGTCCGCAGCATGTGGGTGGGATTGCGGCCCCTGGTCAAGCCCCAGGACGAAGAAGGCAATGAGACCAAGCAGATCAGCCGCGAGCACACCGTCTTGGTCAGTCGCAGCGGGTTGGTCACCGTGACAGGAGGCAAGTGGACGACCTATCGGGCGATGGCCGAAGACGTGCTGCAAAAGTGCTTTGCCGAGGGGCTCTTAACGCCCTGCGGCCCTTCCAGGACCCGCCATTTGTCTTTGCAGGGCGCTCCGAATGCCCCTGTGCAGCACCGTCTCTGCGATCCGCAGGGGATGCACTCCTATGGCAGCGAAGCGGCTTTCTTGCAGGACATGCCGGGTGCACGGGTGTGGCTCGATGATGGCTTGACCGAGGCCATGGTCCGCTTTGCGGTTCGCTATGAATATGCCCGCACCGTTGAGGATGTGCTGGCGCGGCGCTCCCGTTGCCTGTTCCTCGATGCCCGAAAAGCCGAGGCATTGGCGCCCCGTGTGGCCGAACTCATGGCCCAGGAATTGGAGGCCGACCCCCAACTCCGCGAATTTTTGGCTTTGACCCCCCACTATTTGCCAAAATCGGGCTAAAAGATGGTTGACTCGCTCTATAAGATTGCAGACAATAGAGGGCTTCGCGTTTCATACGTGAAGTTTCTGCCCAGCGAGAAGTCTTGCAAATGGTTTGCAAGGCGGACGACGGGCCCAAGACTGACTGGCTGATTTTCAGCCCTTGAGAAGGACTCTGGGGCTGTCAATCTTCTGGTGCAAGTTGGGAATATTGAAATGATCCAGACAGAATCTCGGTTAGAGGTTGCCGACAATACCGGCGCTAAGTCCGTCCTGTGCATCAAGGTGCTGGGTGGTTCGAAGCGTCGCTATGCCAGCGTTGGTGACATCATCAAGGTGAGCGTTAAAGAAGCTGCTCCGCGCGGCCGCGTCAAAAAAGGCGAGGTCTATAGCGCAGTGGTGGTGCGTACGGCGAAGGGTATTCGCCGTGGCGATGGCTCGCTCGTTAAATTCGATGGCAATGCTGCGGTGTTGCTGAATGCAAAGCTGGAGCCTATCGGCACCCGTATCTTTGGACCCGTGACGCGTGAACTGCGTACCGAAAAGTTCATGAAGATCGTGTCTCTGGCTCCTGAAGTTCTCTGAGGACGCGCAATGAACAAGATTCGCAAAGGCGACGAAGTCATCGTGCTGACGGGGCGCGATAAGGGTAAGCGCGGCACAGTGTCGCTGCGCAAAGACGACTCTTATCTGGTCATCGATGGCATCAATCTGGTCAAGAAGCACACCAAGCCAAACCCCATGAAGGGTACGACAGGTGGGATCGTTGAAAAGGCTATGCCGATTCACCAATCCAATGTGGCCATTTTCAATGCGGCTACCGGCAAGGCTGATCGCGTCGGTGTCAAGGTGCAGGCTGACGGTGCGCGCGTTCGTGTGTACAAGTCCAGCGGTGCTGAAATCAAGGCGGCCTAAGGGGTAAACATGGCACGACTCCAAGAAATTTACCGCGACAAAGTCGCTCCCGAACTGACCAAGCAGTTTGGTTACACCTCGCCTATGCAGGTGCCCCGTCTGACTAAGATCACACTCAATATGGGTGTGAGCGAGGCTGGGTCGGACAAGAAGGTCATGGACAACGCTGTGGCGGACCTGACCAAGATTGCTGGCCAAAAGCCTGTGGTCACCAAGGCCAAGAAAGCCATCGCTGGTTTCAAGATCCGCGAAGGCCAAGCAATTGGTTGCATGGTCACCCTGCGTGGCGTGCAGATGTATGAGTTCCTCGATCGTTTCGTGACCGTGGCTCTGCCCCGCGTTCGTGACTTCCGTGGTATCTCTGGCCGCGCCTTCGATGGCCGTGGCAACTACAACATCGGCGTCAAAGAACAGATCATTTTCCCTGAAATCGAGTACGACAAGGTGGATGCCTTGCGCGGTCTCAATATCAGCATCACTACAACGGCCAAGACCGATGAAGAAGCCAAAGCGCTTCTCGCTGGTTTCCGTTTTCCGTTCAAGAACTGAGGTGGCGTGTGGCTAAAGTAGCTTTGATCCAGCGCGAACTGAAGCGCGAAAAACTGGCAGCCAAGTACGCATCCAAGTATGCTGAACTGAAGGCAATTGCGGGCGATGCGAAACGCACCGATGAAGAGCGTGATGCAGCCCGTTTGGGTCTGCAGAAGCTCCCACGCAATGCCAATCCTACGCGTCAGCGCAACCGTTGCGAAATCACCGGCCGTCCACGTGGCACCTTCCGTCAATTCGGTCTGGCCCGTGCCAAGATCCGTGAACTGGCTTTTGCAGGCGACATCCCCGGTGTCACCAAGGCCAGCTGGTAAGCAGGCAGGAGAGATACAACATGAGCATGAGTGATCCCATCGCTGACTTGCTGACCCGCATTCGCAACGCCCAAATGGTCTCTAAGGCCACGGTGCTGGTGCCTTCTTCCAAAGTGAAGATCGCTATCGCCCAGGTGTTGAAGGACGAGGGTTATATCGACGGCTTCGAAGTCAAAACCGAATCCGGCAAGTCTGAACTCGAAATCGCCCTGAAATATTACGCAGGCCGTCCAGTGATTGAGCGCATTGAGCGCGTCAGCCGCCCTGGATTGCGTGTCTACAAGGGCCGTGATTCCATTCCACAAGTTATGAACGGTCTGGGTGTGGCAATTGTCACGACTCCCAAGGGCGTCATGACCGATCGCAAAGCGCGCGCTACCGGTGTTGGTGGCGAAGTCCTTTGCTACGTGGCCTAACCCGCGGCATTGAGGAGAAACTGAAATGTCCCGTGTAGGAAAAATGCCTGTGACCATCCCCGCTGGCGTGGATGTGTCGATCAAAGAAGACCAAATCAGCGTCAAGGGCGCTGGTGGTGCCTTGACCCTGGCGCAAAACGCGCTGGTCAAAGTGTCCAGCAACGATGGCAAGCTCAGCTTTGCGCCTGCCAACGATTCGCGTGAAGCGAATGCCATGAGCGGTACCCTGCGCCAGTTGGTCAACAACATGGTTGTCGGTGTGAGCAAGGGCTTTGAAAAGAAGCTGAACCTGGTTGGTGTGGGTTACAAGGCTGCCGCTACTGGCACCAAGCTGAACCTCGCTGTCGGTTACTCCCACCCTGTCAATTTCGAAATGCCTGCTGGCATTACGGTTGCCACCCCTACGCCCACGGAAGTGATCGTCAAGGGTGCTGATCGCCAGCGCGTAGGTCAAATTGCCGCTGAGATTCGTGCTGTTCGTCCACCTGAGCCCTACAAAGGCAAGGGCATCCGCTATGCGGACGAAAAGATCACGATCAAAGAGACCAAGAAGAAATAAGGAGCTGCAACATGTTGATAAAGAAAGAGCAGCGTCTTCGTCGTTCGCGTCAGACACGTATCCGCATTGCACAGCAAGGCGTGGCGCGTCTCACCGTGAATCGTACGAACCTCCATATCTACGCCAGTGTGATTTCCGGCGACGGCAGCAAAGTGCTGGCAAGTGCCTCCACTGCAGAAGCCGACGTGCGCCAGTCGCTTGGCGGCTCGGGCAAGGGCGGCAATGCTGCTGCAGCCCAGATCATCGGCAAGCGTATCGCTGAAAAAGCGAAGGCTGCAGGTGTCGAGAAGGTTGCATTTGATCGCGCAGGCTTTGCCTATCACGGTCGCGTCAAGGCCTTGGCCGACGCCGCCCGTGAAGCTGGTCTGCAGTTCTAAGCGGAGCGGAACAAAAAATGGCTAAATTCTCCCCCAAGGTGCAAGACGAAGGTCGTGACGACGGTCTGCGCGAAAAAATGATCGCGGTGAACCGCGTCACCAAAGTCGTGAAGGGCGGCCGTATTCTCGGTTTCGCAGCACTGACTGTGGTTGGCGATGGTGATGGCCGCGTCGGCATGGGCAAAGGCAAATCCAAGGAAGTGCCAGCGGCTGTGCAGAAGGCTATGGAAGAAGCCCGTCGCAATCTGGTGAAGGTTTCGTTGAAGAACGGCACCATTCATCACCAAGTGACAGGCCACCATGGTGCTGCTGTCGTGATGATGGCTCCGGCTCCTAAGGGTACCGGCATCATTGCTGGTGGTCCAATGCGCGCAGTGTTTGAAGTCCTGGGCGTGACCGATATCGTGGCCAAGAGCCATGGTTCGTCCAATCCTTACAACATGGTTCGCGCCACTTTTGATGCGCTTGTCAACTCCACGACTCCGTCGCAAGTGGCAGCCAAGCGCGGCAAAACGGTCGAAGACATCTTCGCCTGAACCGGAGTCCTTAAATGACTACGCAACAAACTGTCAAGATTCAACTGGTGCGCAGCCCTATTGGCACCAAGGAATCGCACCGCGCTACTGTCCGTGGCCTGGGTCTGCGCAAGCTCAATAGCGTCAGCGAGCTGCAAGATACTCCCGAAGTTCGCGGAATGATTAACAAGATCAGCTATCTGGTCAAAATCCTCTGAGAGATCGATCATGGAACTCAATAGCATCAAGCCCGCAGACGGTGCCAAGCATGCCAAGCGCCGTGTAGGCCGTGGTATCGGCTCCGGCCTGGGCAAGACCGCTGGCCGTGGTCACAAAGGTCAGAAATCCCGTGCGGGTGGCTACCATAAGGTGGGTTTTGAAGGCGGTCAAATGCCTTTGCAGCGCCGTCTGCCAAAGCGGGGCTTCAAGTCGCACCTGCTGAAGTTCAATGCAGAAGTCACTTTGTCTTCTTTGGACAAGCTGGGTTTGCCAGAAGTCGACGTGCTGACCCTCAAGCAAGCAGGTCTGATTGGTGAACTGGCCAAAGTGGTCAAGGTCATCAAAAGCGGCTCCATCAGCAAGGCTGTCAAGCTGAGCGGTATTGGTGCCACGGTTGGTGCTAAGGCGGCTATTGAAGCTGCTGGCGGCAGCTTGGCCTGATCTGATCCTGAAAGAAGGTGACTGTGGCTACTAGCGCAACTCAAATTGCAAAGACCGGCAAGTTTGGCGATCTTCGCCGCCGCCTGGTTTTTCTGTTGCTTGCGCTGGTCGTTTACCGTATCGGGGCTCATATCCCTGTGCCCGGCATCGATCCAGCCCAACTTCAGCAGTTGTTCAATGGTCAGCAGGGCGGCATCCTGAACCTGTTTAACATGTTCTCGGGTGGTGCACTGTCGCGTTTCACGGTCTTTGCTTTGGGGATCATGCCGTATATTTCGGCGTCGATCATCATGCAATTGATGACCTATGTGCTTCCTGCTTTTGAGCAGCTGAAAAAAGAAGGCGAAACAGGGCGCCGCAAGATTACGCAGTACACCCGGTACGGTGCCTTGGGTCTGGCTCTTTTCCAGTCTCTGGGAATTGCCGTAGCTCTGGAGAGTTCTGCCGGTCTTGTATTGAGTCCTGGCATAGGCTTTCGTTTGACAGCTGTGGTCAGTTTGACCGCAGGTACCATGTTCCTGATGTGGCTGGGTGAACAAATCACCGAGCGTGGTTTGGGAAATGGTATTTCCATCCTGATCTTTGGCGGGATTGCTGCAGGGTTGCCAAGTTCGATTGGTGGACTGTTGGAGTTGGTTCGCACGGGTGCGATGAGTATCCTGGCTGCTATCTTCATCGTTCTCTTGGTAGGTCTTGTCACTTATTTCGTGGTCTATGTCGAGCGCGGTCAGCGGAAGATTCTGGTTAACTATGCGCGTCGCCAAGTTGGCAACAAAGTGTACGGTGGCCAGTCTTCGCATTTGCCCTTGAAGTTGAATATGGCAGGTGTAATTCCTCCCATCTTTGCTTCTTCGATCATTCTGCTGCCGGCAACGGTTGTGAACTGGTTCAGTGCTGGTGAGTCCATGCGTTGGTTGCGTGATATTTCTGGAGCTCTGGCCCCCGGCCAGCCCGTATATGTCATGTTCTACGCTGCAGCGATCGTGTTTTTCTGCTTTTTCTATACGGCATTGGTTTTCAACAGCCGCGAGACCGCAGATAACCTGAAGAAAAGTGGCGCGTTCATTCCTGGAATTCGGCCGGGAGAGCAAACCGCCAAGTACATCGACAAGATCCTTGTGCGTCTGACATTGGCGGGTGCTGTTTACATCACTTTCGTCTGTCTTCTGCCTGAGTTCTTGATTTTGAAATACAACGTCCCGTTCTATTTTGGTGGAACATCGTTGTTGATCATTGTGGTTGTGACCATGGACTTCATGTCCCAAGTACAGAACTACATGATGTCACAGCAGTATGAATCGTTGCTCAAGAAAGCCAACTTCAAGGCGAACCCTGGCAGCTGATCCATCAAGAAATCGACTGGGGTGTCTATAGCAGAGACCTCAGCTGAAATCAGAGTAACGTTTTAGTAAACGCCCGACGATCTTTCGCAGGCAAAAATGGTGCTCAATGTCTCAAGCATTGGTACCAATGAACAAGTTTTAGGAGAATGAAATGAGAGTTTCGGCTTCGGTCAAGAAAATCTGCCGCAACTGCAAAATCATCCGCCGCAAGGGTGTTGTGCGCGTGATCTGCACGGATCAGCGCCATAAGCAGCGCCAAGGTTGATTTAGACAAGTTTTAGAGGACGCACATGGCACGTATCGCTGGCATCAATATTCCGCCCCACAAGCACGCGGAAATCGGTTTGACCGCCATTTTTGGCATTGGTCGCACCCGCGCTCGCAAGATTTGCGAAGCAACTGGTATCGCTTACTCCAAGAAGATCAAGGATCTGACGGATGGCGACCTCGAAAAAATTCGCGAGCAAATCGAGCAGTTCACCATTGAAGGTGACCTGCGCCGCGAAACCACAATGAACATCAAGCGTTTGATGGACATTGGCTGCTACCGTGGTTTCCGCCATCGTCGCGGTCTGCCCATGCGTGGTCAGCGTACCCGTACCAATGCACGCACTCGCAAGGGTCCGCGCAAGGGTGCAGCAGCTCTGAAGAAATAAAGAGATTGAAAGATCAACATGGCTAAATCTCCTGCCAATAACGCTGCGCAACGCGTTCGCAAGAAAGTCCGTAAGAACGTTTCGGACGGTATTGCCCACGTGCACGCCTCGTTCAACAACACCATCATTACGATCACAGATCGCCAGGGCAATGCTTTGTCCTGGGCCTCTTCTGGTGGTCAAGGTTTCAAGGGCTCGCGCAAGTCCACTCCCTTTGCAGCACAGGTTGCATCTGAAGTGGCTGGCCGCGCAGCGATTGATCAAGGTATCAAAAACCTTGACGTTGAAATCAAGGGTCCTGGTCCTGGCCGCGAATCGTCGGTCCGTGCTCTCGGAGCCCTGGGTATCCGCATCACATCGATTTCTGATGTGACTCCGGTCCCCCATAACGGCTGCCGTCCTCAAAAGCGCCGTCGTATCTAATTCTTCAAGCCCACCGCCGCCTGCGTGCACGAAAGTGACACAGGCGGCTCCCGCAATGGTTTGCGGTAGATGACATAAAGGAAGCTCAAGTGGCACGTTACCTCGGCCCCAAGGCCAAACTCTCCCGCCGTGAAGGCACAGACCTGTTCCTGAAGAGCGCCCGCCGCTCCATCGCGGACAAAGCCAAGTTTGATTCCAAGCCAGGTCAGCATGGTCGCACCTCGGGTGCTCGTACCTCTGATTACGGTCTGCAACTGCGTGAAAAGCAGAAGGTCAAGCGTATGTACGGCGTGCTGGAAAAGCAATTCCGCCGCTACTTCGAGGCAGCCGAAGGCCGCAAGGGCAGCACTGGTGCGAACTTGCTGTCGTTGTTGGAGTCCCGCCTGGACAACGTCGTGTACCGCATGGGTTTTGGCTCTACGCGTGCCGAAGCCCGTCAACTGGTGTCGCACAAGGCGATCACCGTGAATGGCCAATCGGTCAACATTCCTTCGTACCTGGTCAAGACCGGTGACGTGGTGGCTGTTCGCGAAAAGTCGAAGAAGCAGAACCGGATTGTGGAAGCACTGCAGCTGGCTGCCCAAGTGGGTCTGCCTGCCTGGGTCGATGTCAATGCTGAAAAAGCAGAAGGCATCTTCAAGAAGGTTCCTGACCGTGATGAGTTCGGTGCTGATATCAACGAATCGCTGATCGTTGAGTTGTACTCGCGTTAATTAGCGCTACGTATTTCGAGAAAACCGTCCCTGAACCGCGAGGCATCGCGGTTTAGGCGCTTCACCAGCCTTACCGGTGTAACGAGCTGGGGGTATTGAGAGGAAGTCTGCATGCAAACCAATTTGCTGAAACCCAAAGCAATCACTGTCGAACAGCTTGGTCACAACCGTGCCAAGGTTGCGCTGGAGCCGTTTGAGCGTGGCTATGGCCATACGCTGGGTAACGCCATTCGGCGGGTCCTGCTCTCGTCCATGGTGGGTTACGCAGCGACAGAAGTCACCATTGCGGGTGTTCTGCATGAGTATTCGTCGATCGACGGTGTGCAGGAAGATGTTGTCAACATTCTTCTGAACCTGAAGGGTGTGGTGTTGAAGCTGCACAATCGTGACGAAGTGACCCTGAGCCTGCGCAAGGATGGCGAAGGTGTTGTGACGGCTCGCGATATTCAGACTCCCCACGATGTTGAAATCGTGAACCCTGACCATGTCATTGCCCACCTGTCCCAAGGCGGTAAGCTGGACATGCAGATCAAGGTGGAAAAAGGCCGTGGCTATGTTCCTGGTAGCCTGCGCCGCTATGCCGACGAGCCTACCAAGTCGATTGGCCGTATCGTTCTCGATGCTTCGTTTTCCCCTGTCAAGCGCGTCAGCTACACGGTCGAAAGCGCCCGTGTGGAACAGCGTACCGATTTGGACAAGCTGGTGGTGGAGATCGAAACCAACGGTGCGATCACGGCAGAAGATGCGGTGCGTGCATCGGCCAAGATCCTGGTCGAGCAACTGGCGGTGTTTGCCCAGCTGGAAGGCGGCGAGCTTTCCGCATTCGATGCGCCTGCGGGTCCGCGTGGCAATGCGTCGTTCGATCCGATTCTGCTGCGCCCTGTGGACGAGCTCGAACTCACGGTTCGCTCGGCAAACTGCCTGAAGGCCGAAAATATTTACTATATTGGCGACCTCATTCAGCGCACGGAGAACGAGCTGCTCAAGACGCCCAATCTGGGCCGCAAGTCGCTCAACGAGATCAAGGAAGTCCTGGCTTCCCGCGGTCTGACTCTGGGTATGAAGCTTGAAAACTGGCCACCTGCTGGCCTGGACAAGCGTTAAGTTAGAATTCAGCCCCCATATCGGGGCAAGTGCCTCGGACAGTACCTGATACGGCTGTCTGATTTAAATAGAAAGAAGGAAAGCACCATGCGTCACGGACACGGACTCCGCAAACTGAATCGCACCAGCTCGCACCGCCTTGCGATGCTGCAAAACATGATGAATTCGCTCATCGAGCACGAAGCCATCAAGACCACTGTGCCCAAGGCCAAGGAACTGCGCCGTGTGATCGAGCCCATGATCACCCTGGCCAAAGAAGACTCGGTGGCCAATCGCCGCCTGGCTTTCAACCGCCTGCGTGATCGTGACAGCGTGACCAAGCTGTTCAATGATCTGGGCCCCCGCTTCAAGGTGCGTCCTGGTGGTTACACCCGTATTCTGAAGATGGGCTTCCGTGTGGGTGACAACGCTCCCATGGCACTGGTTGAACTGGTGGACCGCGGTGCGGCAGAATCTGAAAGCAATGCAGCAGCCGTTGCAGAATAAGATATAATTTGAAGCTTACCGCGCGATGGAGCAGTCTGGTAGCTCGTTGGGCTCATAACCCAAAGGTCGGAGGTTCAAATCCTCCTCGCGCAACCAATTAAGCATTCAATGCAAAAAAGCCCACTTTCAGTGGGCTTTTTTTTATGCTTTGGCCCTTTGGCCATCACCCAGGTGAAAAGCGCCTTCTTCGACGCCTTCCCGGGCCGTTGGCCCGGATGGGATGCTCAAGCCAGAGAAGGATCGCTGGCCATCTGGTCGAATTTCTGGAAGTACTGGCGTGCCATGCTGACCAGTTGTGCATCCGAGGGGTGGTCTGCCGCGACAGAGTCCACGATCCGGTTTGCCACCTCGGCTTGATGTTGTTGGCACCATGCGCGGAACTCGTTGCGGGCGAGCCCAGGGCCTGCCAGCAACACCTCATGGGTCTGTGTCAGTGCTTGCGCCACGTCGGTGAAAAAAGCGACGGTGTCGGCGGCTTTGCCCTGGTGTTTATGGTGGCTGCGGGTCTTGATGCGCTGCGCTTCCAGATGCTCACGGTCAAACATCACGATGTGGGCTTCTGCGTGGTCCATCCAGACGACGGCGTGGAAAGTGCTCATTCGATAACTCCTTGAAACGAAAAAATGGATATCAGGCGGGATGGTGCTTTTCCACCTGCCCTTGGCAGTGGATGCAGCGGGAGGCTTCGGGTGTGGCCTGCAGGCGTGCGGCCGTAATGGGGCTCCCGCAGTCGGTGCACTGGCCATAGGTCCCCGCGCTGATCCGGTTCAACGCGGCCTCGATCGCGTTCAGGTGGTCGATTTCATGCTCATTGAGGGCAAATTCCAGTTCACGTTCTGTGGCCAGTTGTGCCTGCGAATCCTCGGGATGGGCGAAATGCGCTGCGGCCACTTCCGCGCGCCCTACGGTGCCCCCGCGTTGGGCGGCGATCTGGGCGAGCAGCATCGCCTGCTTTTCAAGCAGTTGGTTTTGATAAGGCGCAGCCTGCGGAAGGTCCATGGACTCAGCTCCTGGAAAGGTGAATTGACGGATCCATTGTGTGGCGGACTGCTCGGAGGCGGTTTGACCTAAGTCAAGCAATGGTTTGGCACGGAGCAACCCTGCGGGCAAGGCGGAAAAACACCGCACTCCGCGTTACCCGCCTTGTCCAGGCCACCCGCTTGAACCGCGGTGGCCACCTCGATGGCGGCGTCTTGCCCCCTTGCAGCATCCTCAAAAGACCATGAACAGGCTCTACGCCCCGCAGCCTGTCGATGTGGCACGGGGTGTGAAAGTGTCCGGAGATTGTGGTCAATAAATGCTCTTTATTTAATAGCGGTTGACGTAGGTTGGACAAGCTTTCAGCCCCTATTTGGCTTTATATTGACAGGCTGGTGGTCTGCCATCGTGTGGGTGCCGTGCTGCGGCGCTGCGCTGGGGCGAATCCGCACTGTTCTGATTTTTGAAGGAGTTTTCCATGCGTTTCATGAACCTCTTGCCCGCACTGGCCATCAGCATCGGCACGCTACTGGGCTGCAGTGCATGGGCGCAAACGCCGGCTGTGCAGGTCGAAGGGGCCTGGGCTCGGGCCAGTGTTCCGGGGCAGAAAGCCACCGGGGCCTTCATGCGCCTCATGTCGCCTCAAGGGGCCCGTTTGTTCCGGGTGGAGTCTTCCGCTGCGGCGGTGGCGGAAGTCCATGAAATGAAGATGGAGGGCGATGTCATGAAAATGCGGGCCATCGCCGGCCTGGACTTGCCTGCGGGCAAGGCGGTGGAATTGCGCCCAGGGGGCTACCACGTGATGCTCATGGACCTCAAAGCCCCTTTGAACCAGGGGGGCAGTCTGCCCCTCACGCTGGTATTCAAGGATCTCCAGGGGGGCGAGACCCGCCAGGAGTTGACGGTGCCGGTGCATGCCAAGGCGCCTGGCAACGCAGAGGCGGCCCCCATGGGACATGGGCATAAACACTGAGCCCCGAGGGCGCGTCTTGCGGACCTCTTCGGGTAAGCTGCCTCCTCTTGACACCTATCCACCTTTTGCGGAGCAGCCATGAGTGACACATCCCCTTTCGGTTTCGGCAAGTTCGTCCCCGGTTTTGATTTCCTGCAGAACCTGGCCAAGGGGGCGTCGAGCAGCATGCCCCAAATGCCGTCCCTGTCCAGCTGGGTGGCGCCGACGATCAGTGTCGAAGAGTTGCAAAAGCGCATCGATGAATTGAAGGCGGTGCAGTTCTGGCTGGACCAGAACTCGCGGGCCCTGGCCGCCACCTTGCAGGCGCTCGAAGTGCAAAAGATGACCTTGGCGACGCTCAAAGGCATGAACTTCAGCATGACCGACCTGGCGAGTGCCTTCACGCCGAAAAGCGCCGACAGCGTGCTGGACAGTGTGCAGAAGGCAACCGCCTCCATGGCGCAGGCGGCCAGCGCCGCCACCCAGACTGCGGCCCGCGCTGCGGCAGACAAACCTGCGCCCGAGGCTCCGCGTGCCGAGGCCTCTCAAGCGGCCAAGGGGGAGGGGGCTGAGAAAGCCGCTGGTGCGGCCAGTCTGGTCGATCCCCTGCAGTGGTGGGGCGCCTTGACCAGCCAGTTCCAGCAAATTGCGGCGAACGCCATGAACGATGCGGCCGCCCAGGCGGCCCTCGACTCGACCAAGAGCATGGCCACGGGCTTGGCGGAAGAAGCGATCAAGACAGCAACCCAGCTTGCAGCCCAGGGAGTGCAGAGCATGCAGGATGCCACGCGCATGGCCAGTGATGCCGCCGCAGGGGGCGCGCATGTTGCCGCCAAAAAACCGGCAGCCAAGGCGGTCGCTCCCCAGGAGCCGAGCGAGGCTGCCGAGCCCGTGGTGAAAAAGACCCCCGTCCGGCGTGCCCCGCGCAAGCCAGCGGCTTGATCCGGTGCCGAGGCGGTCTCCGGCCCGTCGCGCGCACCCGTCCGCCCCCTTGTGAGACGCTCCATGAAACTTTTTCCGACCGGCCATGCCACCCACCCCCAGTGGCGCATGGCCGTGGCTCTGGTTCTGGCCCAGTTGCGGGCCCAGATGGCTTTGCCGTCCTATGCTGCGGCACCCAGCCTCGGCGTGGTCTACATCACCGATCACTATGCGAGCGAGGCAGAAGCCCTGTTCGATTTTTTGAGTGCGGAATTGCCCGAGGTGACCGATTGGGCGGGTACGGTGGGTGTGGGGGTCTGTGCCAGCAACGCCGAGTATTTTGACGAACCTGCGCTGACCGTCATGCTCCTGGACCTGCCCTCGGACCAATACCGGGTGTTCTCCGGCGTGGCGCCGCTGCCGCGCCATCCCGCCAGCGGTTTCAGCGCCCACACGGCGTTGGTGCATGCCGATGGGCACACACCGGAGTTGGCGGAGCTGTTGAGGGAAATGGCCGAGCGCACTGATTCAGGCTATCTGTTCGGCGGCCTGAGTGCCAGCCGAGGCCCCCAGGTGCAGTTTGCCGTGGCGGGGAATGGCAATCTGCCTGGGCAAGGGGCTGCTGCCGGCGTTTTCGATGGCGGGCTTTCCGGCGTGGCTTTCGGTGCGGGGGTGGCCCTGTTGTCACGTGTCACCCAAGGATGCCAGCCCGTCGGGCCACTGCACCGCATCACGGCCGCCCAGGACAATGTGGTGCTGGAACTCGATGGAGAGCCGGCCCTGGATGTGCTGCTGCGCACCCTGGAGGTCTCCTTGGACGGTGGCGATCCACAGCCCGCCTTGCGCAAGGTGCGTGCCACGCTCGCCGGTC
>JAQUDN010000177.1 GCA_028685665.1 Burkholderiaceae bacterium
CTCCGCCCCAGTCGTAAAAACCGAAAGCCTGGTCCATCGCAATACGGGGCACGCTGGGCAGGGCCTGCACCGCCTCCACCTGGTCCGGGTAAATCACGACATTGGCATGGTTGACGATAAAAACGTCGATGCCCTCGCTGTCCGCATCCAAGGGTTTCAGGGTGGCGATGACCTCCCTGGCCCAGCGCCAATGGACATGGGAGCCCACCACGGCCCGCAACTGTCCCTCGGCATCGAAAACGGGCGCAGCAAAGTCCAGGAAACGGATCGGCCACTCATGCAGTTGATCGCGCAACAACTTCCCCAGCAAGGCCGCTTCATGCAAATCGCCCACGTAAGCGCCCGAGCGGGCGTGCACAAACCAGGGCCGGGCGGCCACGCTCTGCCCCACCAGCATGTTCTCGGTGGCGTGCAGCACCGTCCCGTCCAGGTCCACCACGCCAATCCAGGAATAGTGCGGGTAGGACTTGCGCACCCGCTGCAAACTGGCGTCAAAGTCTGTGGTGCCGAGCTCCCCCCGGGTGTACAGAGGGGTTTGGGCCAGCAACTCCACCTCGCGCATCCGTTCACGCAGATTGCTGGCCACCACCGTGGCCGTGGCCTGGGCCACCGTGTGCAGGTGCTGCCCCCGGTCGTTGATGAGCTGCCTGGATTGCTCCTGGGTCACATACCCAAAGATGGGAATCCCCAGCAAGAACATCGTTCCAATGAACGAGACGGCAATGAGGCCGCGCAAGGTGTGGGGCAGAATGCTTGCGTTGCTTCGTTTTTTACTGCTGCTTGTCGCCATGATTCAGTTGTTCAACAAAAACATCAGCCTTCGATGGAGTTTGACCGGGCTGTCGCTGGTGGCCATGCTGCCCATCGCGCTGTTCTCAGCCTACACCATCGTGCAAGTCCACCAGCAGCATCGCCAGCGGATCCTGAACGATTTTCAAATCCGCTCGGAAATTGTGGCGAAAAAGGTCGAAGCCCGGGTGCAACTGGCGGTGAACCTGCTGGAGGGCCTGGCCGCCTCCTCGGCTGCACAAAAAAACCAATGGGAAACCCTGTACGAAACCGCCCAACGGGTGATTGAGCAGCACCCCGAGTTTCGGGCCATCACCCTGGTGGATGCCACCGGGCAAGTCCTGTTCCTGACTTCCTTGCCCTATGGCAGCAAGACCATTCCTTCCAGCTACACCGGACTGGTCCAGGAGGCCCTCAAGACCGGAAAACCCAATGCCTCCGGGCCTTTCGTGACGAAAATCTCGCCCCAGAAGCTGCTGGCGGTGACGGTGCCCATCCGGCACGGGGAGGACAGAAAATTTGTCTTGCGGATGATTCTTTGGTCGAGCACGATCAGCGACATCCTGGTGCAGGAAGGAAGCGACCCGGACTGGCTTGCCCGCGTGATCGACCGGGAAGGCACGGTGCTGGCGCGAAGCCATGAGGCCGATACCTATGTCGGCCGGCGCGCCAGCCCCACTTTTATGGCAGCCGTCGAACGCCAGGAGCGCGGGCTCTTTCACAGTGTGAGTTTTGAGGGCATCCCCGTCACGAACACGCTGCACCCGATCCATGGCGGAGACTGGACCTTGTACATGGGTGTCCCCCATCACACACTGGATGCCCCTCTGCGCAATCGCTTGCTACAGCTGGTGGGGGTTGCCATGGGCTGCCTGCTCCTGGCGCTGGGGCTGTCCGCCTGGCTGGCCGGACGCATCACCCAGGAGATTCGACGCGGCAGGGCCCGCACAGGCCCAAGCCCGCAAACCGGGCCTGACTGACTCACACGTACGCGGCCCGCAGACGCCCTGAAAACTCCCGCAGGGCCGCAATGCCGCTGTCTTCGGCACGGCGGCACCAGGCCTGCAGATCGGCCGTCAGCTGTTCACGCGAGCGCGTGGTGCTGAGCCACAGCTGGCGCAATTCCTCGCGCATGGCCACCATCTGGTCGAGTGCCGGGCAGGCGGCACGGACCTGGGCCAGTTGCGCCTGGGCGGCTGCGGGCACCTTGTCGGCATCGCGGTGCAGCCAGCGCCGGGCCGCCTGCAGGCAAGACGGGTCGGTGTGGCGCGCCGGCAGTGCCGCGACCTCGGCCTGGCAAGCCCGGCGCAGATCGCGCGCATAGCGGGCCATGACCTCGTAGCGGTGGGCAATCAGCGCCTCCAGGGTGTCTTCGTCGGCCACGGGCTTGACCGCCCCCAGTTGCAGCCGGGGCGCCACCTTCCGGACCTGGGCCCAGCCGATCTTCTGCATCAGCGTGATGTAGAGCCAGCCCACATCGAACTCAAAGGGCTGGACCGAGAACTTGGCCGATGTCGGGTAGGTGTGGTGGTTGTTGTGCAGCTCCTCGCCGCCGATCAGCAGGCCCCAGGGCGACAGATTGGTGCTGGCATCGCTGGCTTCAAAGTTGCGATAGCCCCAGAAATGGCCCAGGCCATTGACCACCCCGGCCGCCCAGAAAGGAATCCAGGCCATCTGCACGGCCCAGACGGCCGCGCCCGCCGCGCCAAACAACAGCAGGTCCAGCAGCAGCATCAGCACCACGCCCTGGCCGCTGAAGCGGGCATAAATCCGGCGCTCGATCCAGTCGTCGGGGGTGCCGTGGCCGAACTTTTTCAGGGTTTCGGGCTGTTGCGATTCGGCCCGGTACAGCTCGGCGCCGCGCCACAGTACGGTGCGCAGGCCGCGCGTCTGCGGGCTGTGCGGATCGTCAGGCGTCTCGCATTTGGCATGGTGCTTGCGGTGGATGGCCACCCATTCCCGGGTGACCATGCCGGTGCCGATCCACAGCCAGAACCGGAAGAAATGCGCCGGAATGGCGTGCAGCTCCAGCGAGCGGTGTGCCTGGGCGCGGTGCAAGAACAGGGTGACGGCCACAATCGTGATGTGCGTGGTCCCCAAGGTGTAGAGCAGCACCTGCCACCAGGCCAGGTTCCAGAGCCCCTGGCCCAGCCAGTCCAGGGCTGCGTTGAAAAAAGCCCCATCGGTCCATGACGTCATTTTCACCCCTCACTGAGCGCCCAGGGCGCCCGTCCGGTCCAAACTGTGTTGCGTGTGGGAGTGGGTCGCTCCCCCAAAGTTCAGGCAACCGCCCTGCGGGGCGGCGCCGCTGGCGCCCACAGAGCGCCCAAGCCCTCAGCGCCGATGCAGGGCCTCAGGGCTTTCGGGTCCAGACGGCCGCAAAGAAGCCGTCGGTATGGTGGCGGTGCGGCCACAGGCGCAGGTAGGCGGTGCCGGAGCTGCCGCCGCTGCACAGGCTGGCGGCGGCATCGACCTTGAGCTGGGCCAGCAGCTCGCCGGCGTCCTGCCACTCGAATTCAGGGTGGGCGGCGCTGAAAGCCTCGGCAATCGCCTCGTTTTCCTGCGGCAGGATGCTGCAGGTGGCATAGACCAGCCGGCCACCGGGCTTGAGCAAGCGGGCGGCGCTGTCCAGGATGGCCGTCTGCTTGGCCACCAGCTCTTCCACGGACTTGGCCGACTGGCGCCATTTGAGGTCGGGGTTGCGGCGCAGGGTGCCCAGGCCCGAGCACGGCGCATCGACCAGCACCCGGTCGATCTTGCCGGACAGGCGCTTGATGCGCTCGTCGCGCTCGTGGGCAATGGCGGCGGGGTGTACGTTCGACAAGCCGCTGCGCGCCAGGCGAGGCTTGAGCGCATCCAGCCGGTGGGCCGACACATCAAAAGCGTACAGGCGCCCGGTGCTGCGCATCGTCGCGCCCACGGCCAGGGTCTTGCCGCCAGCCCCCGCACAGAAATCCACCACCATCTCGCCGCGCTTGGCATCGAGCAGCAGGGCCAGCAGCTGCGAGCCCTCGTCCTGCACCTCGATGGCGCCGCGCGTGAAAACATCGAGCTTGGTCAGCGCCGGCTTGCCTTCGACGCGCAGGCCCCAGGGGGAATAAGGCGTTGCTACTGATTTAATAGCTGCTCGGGCAAGCTCCTTCTGCACTTCAGCGCGTTTCTCCTTCAAGGCATTGACGCGCAAGTCGAGCGGGGCGGCCTGCGAGAGGCTTTCCACCAGGGGCCAGAAATCCGGGCCCAGCTGGTCTTTCAGGGGCTGGACCAGCCACTCGGGCAGGTTGTGGCGGTGGCGCTCCATCAGGTCAGAGGGGTCGATGGTGCCGCACTGGTCGAGCCAGTTTTTCTCCTGGTCGGTCAGGGCACCGTTCAGGAAGTCGCGCGGGCCGTGAAAGCCCAGAATCGCCAGCCGCCGTTCCTTGGCGCCCGAGCCCGAGGGTGCGAGGTGGTCGAACAGCAGCTTTTTGCGCAGAACGGTGTAGACGGTTTCGGCGAGGGTGGCGCGCTCGCGCGGCCCCAGGCCGCGGTGGTCGCGGAAAAAACGCGAAACGACCGCATCGGCCGGGTGTTCCAAGGTGAGGGTGAGCCTGACAAGTTCAGCGCAGGCAGCAAGAAGGTCTTTAGGGTGCATGGCCCCGATTGTCCCACTGCGCTGCCCGCCCGGGTCTGCGCCGGCCCGGGCCGCCCGGTCTCACTTCAAGATGTCGCCCAGGCAGAGGTACTTGATCTCGACGTAGTCGTCCATGCCATGGTGCGAGCCTTCGCGGCCCAGGCCGGACTGCTTGACGCCGCCAAAAGGCACATGCTCGGTGGCCAGAACCCCCACATTGATGCCGACCATGCCGTATTCCAGCGCCTCGCTGACGCGGAAGACACGGCCAATATCGCGGGTATAGAAATAGCTCGCCAGCCCGAACTCGGTGGCATTGGCGGCATCGACCGCCTCTTGCTCGGTCTTGAACGGGAACACGGGTGCGACCGGGCCAAAGGTTTCCTCGCGCGCGCAGAGCATGTCGGCGCGGGCGTGGGCAATCACGGTGGGCGCGAAGAACTGGCCCGAACCGAGGTCTTTGAGCCGCTGGCCGCCCGCCAGCACCTGGCCGCCCTTGGCGAGGGCGTCATCGACATGGCGCTGCACCTTCTCGAGCGCGGCCTCCTCGATCAGCGGGCCCTGGCTGACCCCGTCTTCAAAGCCATTGCCCACCTTGGCGGTGCGCACCTTGGCGGCAAACTTCTGCACAAACTCTTCGTACACGCCTTCCTGCACGTAAAAGCGGTTGGTGCAGACGCAGGTCTGGCCGGCGTTGCGGTATTTGCTGGCAAAAGCCCCTTCGACGGCGCTGTCGATGTCGGCGTCGTCGAACACGATGAAGGGCGCGTTGCCGCCCAGCTCCAGCGACATTTTCTTGACCGTGGGGGCCGACTGGGCCATCAGGATGCGGCCGACCTCGGTGCTGCCCGTGAAGCTGATGTGGCGCACCACATCGCTGGCGCACAGCACCTTGCCGATGGCAATCGAGTTGGCGCTGTCGGCGGTCAGGACATTCAGCACGCCGGCCGGAATGCCCGCCCGCAGGGCCAGTTCGGCCACCGCCAGCGCGGTGAGCGGCGTGAGCTCGGCCGGCTTGATCACCACCGGGCAGCCGGCCGCCAGGGCGGGCGCCACCTTGCGCGTGATCATGGCCAGCGGGAAGTTCCAGGGCGTGATGGCGGCGCAGACCCCGATGGGCTGCTTGAGCACCAGCAGGCGGCGGTTGTTGTCGAACTGCGGCAGGGTTTCGCCGTTGACGCGCTTGGCTTCTTCGGCAAACCACTCGACAAAGCTGGCGCCATACGCCACCTCGCCCCGGGCTTCGGCCAGGGGCTTGCCCTGCTCGGCGGTCATGATGCGGGCCAGGTCGTCCTGGTGGGCCATGAGCAGGTCGTACCAGCGGCGCAGCAACAGGCTGCGCTCCTTGGCGGTCTTGCTTTTCCAGGCGGGCCAGGCGGCCTGGGCGGCGGCGATGGCGGCCTCGGCCTCCTCGGGGCCCAGATTGGCCACATCGGCCAGCTTGAGGCCGGTGGCCGGGTCGTACACGTCAAAACGGTGGGTGCCCGCGACCCATTGGCCGTTGAGGAGGGCACCCGTCTGGAGCAGGCGGGGGTCTTGGAGCTGGGCAAGTGGGTTCATGGAAGGGGTGTCCATCGAGAAAAAAGGAGCCGATCGGCAGCGCTTGCGGCATGGCCTGCCATGGGCCACCACCGCAGCCCGCCATTCTGAAGCAAGCCCTCCCGAAGGCGAAAGCCCCCCAGTCACCCAAAGCACTCGACCGCA
>JAQUDN010000178.1 GCA_028685665.1 Burkholderiaceae bacterium
TTGCATGCGGATCGCGCCATCCAGGCGGATGGTTTCGCCGTTCAGCATCGGGTTCTCCAGGATGCTGGCGGCCAGCATGGCGAACTCGTGCGGGCGGCCCAGGCGGGCGGGGTTGGGGATGGACGCGGCCAGCGAGTCCTTCACCGCCTGGGGCAGCTTGTCCAGGATGGGGGTGTCGAAGATGCCGGGGGCAATGGTGCAGACGCGGACGAACTTGGTCGCCAGGTCGCGCGCGGCCACCAGGGTCATGCCGATGATGCCGGCCTTGGCCGAGGCGTAAGGGATCTGGCCGATCTGGCCCTCGTAGCCCGCCACCGAGGCGGTGAGCACGCAGGCGCCGCGCTCGCCCTCGATGGGCTCGTTCTTGGCCATGCGAACGGCGGCCAGGCGCAGCACGTTGAAGGTGCCGACCAGGTTCAGGCGCACGATGGATTCGTACTTTTCCAGCGAGCCGGGGCTGCCATCCTTCTCGACCAGGCGCACCGGGCCGCCCCGGCCGGCGCAATGCACCAGCGCGCGCAGCGGGCCCATCGCCTCGGCGGCGTCATAGACGCGGTTCATGTCGTCGGTGTCGCAGACATCGGCCTTGACGAAGCGGGCGTGGGGGCCCAGCTCGGCGGCGCGGGCCAGGCCCTGCTCTTCGTTGATGTCGGCAATCACCACGCTCACGCCGCGCTCGGCCAGCAGGCGGGCGGTGGCCAGGCCCAGGCCGGAGGCGCCACCGGTGACGACGGCGGACATCGAAGCTTCGAGTTTCATGACAGTCTTTCAAATCAGATGGGGAAATAGGGAAGAGCCTGTGGCAACCATGGCTTTGACACCTGGGCCACCGTGGAACCGGCTTTGCCGGGCCACTGGTGGCGTCCCCTGGGGGAAGGCGCGCAGCGACTCAGGGGGGTCAAATCCGTTCAATGATGGTGGCGTTGGCCATGCCGCCGGCCTCGCACATCGACTGCAGGCCGTAGCGGCCGCCGCTGTCTTCCAGCGCATGCAGCATGGTGGTCATCAGGCGGATGCCCGAGGCGCCAAGCGGGTGGCCCAGGGCGATGGCGCCACCGCGCGGATTCAGGCGGGCCGGGTCGGCGCCCAGCTCCTTGGCCCAGGCCAGGGGCACGGGGGCGAAGGCTTCGTTGATCTCGTAGTGCTGGATGTCGGCCAGCTGCATACCGGTCTTGGCCAGCACGCGGCGGGTGGCGGGAATGGGGGCGGACAGCATCATCAGCGGGCTGTCGCCGCAGACATCGAAGCCCACGAAACGGGCGCGGGGCTGGAGGCTCAGCTTGGCGGCCATGCGCTCGCTGACCAGCAGCATCGCGGCGGCGCCGTCGCTCATCTGCGAGGCATTGCCCGCGGTGGTGTGCCAGCCGATCTGCGGGAAGCGTTCGGCCAGCGCCTCGGTGCGGAACACGGGCTTGAGCGTGGCCAGGCCCTCGGCGGTGGTGCTGGGGCGGATGGTTTCGTCCTCGCGGACCACACCATTGGGGGTGTGGATGGACAGAATTTCGCGCTGGAAGGCCGCGCGCGACTGGTGCGCCAGCTGGTGCGAGCGGGCGGAATACACGTCCAGTTCCTCGCGGCCCAGGCCCCATTGGGCGGCGACCAGGTCGGCCGACACGCCCTGGCCCACCAGGCCCGGCGCGTAGCGGGCCTCGAAGCCGGGCGAATAGGGGTTCTGGCCGATGCGGGCGCTGCCCATGGGCACGCGGCTCATCGATTCGACACCGCAGGCGATCACGATGTCGTAGGCGCCGGCCATGATGCCCTGCGCCGCGAAATGCACCGCCTGCTGGCTGGAGCCGCATTTGCGGTCGATGGTGGTGGCGGGCACATGCTCCGGAAACCCGGCCGCCAGCAAAGCCACCCGCCCGATTCCCGCCGATTGCTCGCCAACCTGGCTGACGCAGCCCGTGATGACGTCATCGACCAGCGCGGGGTCGAGGCCATTGCGCTCCACCAGGCCCTTGAGCACCTGGGCCAGCAAGTCGCCGGGGTGGACGCCCGCGAAGGCGGAATCGGGCTTGGAGCGGCCCATCGGGGACCGGATGGCATCAATGATGAAGGCTTGGTTCATGGCAGTCTCTCAAAGTAGAAGTTCTTTGAAACTTTCGTCTCAAAAAATAGATTTAAAAAGATTGATGTGGCTGAGTCAAGATGGTTAGTCTGTATTTTTTTCAAAAAATTGAGGTGTAAACTTATTTTTCGAGATTTAAGTATCACTATTAAGCAGACTCATCTTGAATTCATACCCAAGCCAGCCCTGTTTGTCCAGCCCACAGACGACAGGCTTATCGCTGCCCCGCAGCAGATCGCTCACACCATGACGGTTTTTCAGACCTGGGCTGCCCGCCAGCCCGATGCCCCCGCCCTGATCGCCGCCGAAACGGGCGAAATCCTCCGCTTTGGCGCGCTGAACCAGCAGGTCCAGGCCACGGCCCGTGCGCTGGTCTCGCTGGGCCTGGCGCCAGGCGACGGCATTGCGCTGCTGATGGAAAACCGCTTTGAGCTGATCGTGCTGGGGCTGGCTGCCCGGCAGGCGGGGCTGTACTTCACGCCCATCAGCACCCACCTGGCCGCGCCGGAAGTGGCCTACATCCTGAAAGACAGCGGCGCGCGCGCGGTGTTCGTCTCGCGCGCCTGTGCCGCCCTGTTGCCCGAACCGGCCGACCGGCAGGGTGTGCCGTGCTTCGCGGTGGACGAGGGGGTGGCCGAGACCGTGGCCGGCTGCAGCCCGTGGCAGCAGGCCCTCGCCCGCGCTGCAGCCAGTGGCCCGGCCCACCTGGACTGGGACCAGCGCCCGCTGGGACGGGACCTGCTGTATTCGTCCGGCACCACCGGGCGCCCCAAGGGCGTGCGCCGGACCCTGACGCCCGCCACCGAGCGCCACCAACTCGAAGCCGAGGTGCAGGCCTGGCAGAAGATGTATTTCTTCGACGAACACAGCGTCTACCTGTCGCCTGCACCGCTCTACCACGCCGCGCCGCTGCGCTTTGTGCTGCGCACGCTGGAAGTGGGCGGACACGCCGTGATCATGGCCAAGTTCGCACCGGAAGCCGCGCTGGCCCTCATGGCACGCCACCGCGTCACCCACAGCCAGTGGGTGCCCACCATGTTCACCCGCCTGCTGCAGCTGCCCCTGGAGGTGCGCCAGCGCTACGACCTGCGCGCGCTGCGCATGGCGGTGCACGCGGCAGCCCCCTGCCCCGTGCCCATCAAACAGGCCATGCTGGACTGGTGGGGCGATGTGCTCTACGAGTACTACGCCGGCTCCGAATCCGTGGGCACCACCTTCATCACCTCCCAGGAATGGCGCAAGCACCCGGGCTCGGTGGGGCGGGTGCTGTCGGGACAGCTGCACATCGTCGGCGACGACGGGCAGGAACTGCCCCCGGGCGAGGTCGGCCGCATCTACTTCTCGGGCGGCCAGAGCTTTGAATACCTGAACGACAGCGGCAAGACCCGCGACGCCTACAACGACAAAGGCTGGGCCACTTATGGCGACATCGGCCATGTCGATGCCGAGGGCTACCTCTACCTGAGCGACCGGCGCGCCGACCTCATCCTGGCAGGCGGCGTCAACGTCTACCCCCAGGAAATCGAGAACGTGCTGAACACCCACCCCGCCGTGGCCGACGCGGCCGTGGTCGGCGTGCCCGATGCGGACTTTGGCGAAGTGCCCAAGGCCGTGGTCTGCCTGCGCCCCGGCCATGCGCCGGACCAGGCCCTGGCCGATGCCATTGGCCGGTTCAGCAGCGAACGGCTGGCGCGCCTGAAGCTGCCGCGCACCATCGTCTTTGCCGAGCAGCTGCCCCGCCTGGAAACCGGCAAACTGCTGCGCCGGGTGCTCAAGGACCAGTTCAAGAACGACCCCGACAGCGGCTTTCGGGTGCAGCGCTGATCCGCCCCGCTGAAGACCCCCTCCTGTTTCACCCCCCCTTTGAAGGATGCCCGCCATGCGCACCGTTTACCGTGAAGACCATGAAATGTTCCGCGACCAGGTCCGCCGCTTTGTGGACAAGGAAATCGCCCCCCATATCGCCGAGTGGGAACGCCAGGGCATCGTGCCCAAGTCGCTGTGGCTCAAGGCCGGCCAGGAAGGCCTGCTGAACACCCTGCTGCCCGAGCCCTACGGCGTGGGCGGCGACTTCGGCCATGCCGCCGTGCTGATCGAGGAGCTGGCCCGCGTCAACGGCACCAGCGTGGGCTTTCCGCTGCACTCCGACATCGTCGCGCCCTACATCCACACCTACGGCAACACCGAACAAAAAGACCGCTGGCTGCTGCCCATGGCCCGGGGCGAGGTGATCGGCGCCATCGCCATGACCGAGCCTGGCACCGGCAGCGACCTGAAATCCGTGCGCACCACCGCCCGCCGCGAGGGCGACCACTACGTCCTCAATGGCTCCAAGACCTTCATCACCAACGGCCAGAACTGCGGCCTGGTGATCGTGGTGGCCAAGACCGACCCCGAGGCAGGCGCCAAGGGCATCTCGCTGATCGTGGTCGATGAAGGCACGCCCGGCTTCAGCAAGGGCCGCAAGCTCGAAAAGATCGGCCTGCTGGCCCAGGACACCTCCGAGCTGTTCTTCGAGGACTGCCGCGTGCCCGTGGGCAACCGCCTGGGCGAAGAGAACGCCGGCTTCAAGTACCTGATGCAGGAACTGGCCCAGGAGCGCCTGGTGATCGGCGTGCGCGCCGCCATGTGCATCGAGACCTTCCTGCAGCGCACCATCGACTACACCCGCGACCGCAAGGCCTTCGGCCAGTCCATCCTGCAGTTCCAGAACACCAAGTTCAAGCTGGCCGAGGCCAAGGCGCAGGCGACGATGCTGCGCGTGTTCGTGGACGACTGCCTGGCCCTGCACCTGGAGCGCAAGCTCACCCCCGAGCGCGCGGCCATGTGCAAGCTCAACGCCACGGCCCTGCAGAACAAGCTGCTCGACGAGTTCCTGCAACTGCACGGCGGCTACGGCTACATGAGCGAGTACCTGGTGGGCCGCGCCTGGGTCGATGCCCGCGTGGGCCGCATCTACGGCGGCAGCGACGAGATCATGAAAGAGATCATCTCGCGCACGCTGTAAGCCTCACTGGCCAGGTGCGATGGGCAGCAGCTCAGGACTCGGCCAGTTCAGCAGCTCGGCCAGGCGCTGCGTCACCCACTGCGCCTCAGCGGGGGTGACCGGCCCACCCTCCGCCGCCAGGCCCTGGTGAATCTGCCGCAGGACCACCGCCTCCGACGGGGCCTCGCGGTGGTAGAGGATCTGTGCCTGCTCCACCAGCAACTGCGCCAGGTCCGCGCACAGCTCATAGCGGGCCAGCACCTGTTCTTTGGGTGCCTGCAAGCGGCCCCGGGCATCGTGGAACAGCGCAACAAACGAAGGCGGAACAAAGAGCTGGTTGTCGTCGGACATGGGTGGGGTGCGGTGTGCTCGGGGCAATGAAAGCGCGAAGTATCCGCGAGGACAGGCATATCGGTTTTCCGCATAAACAAGGACAAAAAGGTCGCTTGGGCGGGTAGACACTCCTTCCTACACTGGCTTCTAGAGACGGCGTTGTGCCGCATCCAGCCACCCTGAAGGAGTTCACCATGTCCCATCCCCTCAGCCCCGCCCTGGCGTCCTGGAAAACCTGGCTCCCGGTCGTCGCCCTCGGCCTGGCCGGCAGCGCCGCGATGGCAAGCACCGCCATCCCCGCCGGCCCGCTGGTCAGCACCGAGTGGCTTTCACAGAACCTGGACAACCCCAAGGTCCGTGTGATCGAGGTCAGCGTCAACCCCGGCCTGTACGAACGGGCCCATGTGCCCGGCGCGGTCAACTTCTCCTGGCACAACGACCTGAACGACAAGGTGCGCCGCGACATCGTGGGTAAGCAGGGCTTCGAAACCCTGTTGTCAAAGGCTGGCGTGGCGCCCGACACCACCGTGGTCCTGTACGGCGACACGAACAACTGGTTCGCCGCCTGGGGCGCCTGGG
>JAQUDN010000179.1 GCA_028685665.1 Burkholderiaceae bacterium
CGCATCCCTTTCGCCAACCCGGTCGGCCAGCTGGTCTTTGCCCTGACCGACTGGCTGGTCATGCCCTTGCGGCGTGTGATTCCGCCCACGGGGCGCTGGGATCTGTCCAGCCTGGCCGCGGCCCTGGTGTTGCAGTTGCTGCAGTATTTCCTGCTCTGGCTGGCGCTGGGGGCGGGGGCGGCCTGGGCCTGGTTGCCCTGGCTGGCCTTGTTCGGCCTGGTGCGGGTGGCGATGTCGGGGGTGATCGGCCTGCTGCTGATGTTCACCGTGCTGTCCTGGGTGCAGACCCGTTCACCGCTGGCGCAGGTGATGGAGCGTTTGTGCGAGCCGGTGCTGCGGCCGTTTCGCCGCATCATTCCGCTGGTCGGCGGGGTCGATCTGGCGCCGCTGGCCGCGCTGGTGGCCTTGCAGGTGGCCATGATGGTCCTGGGCCATCTGCAGGCCGCCGTGCTGCAGGGGTTTTGAGTGCTGAAAGTGCTGCTGGGCTTGGGCTTCAGATGTGGGGTCGCCGCGCCTTAGAGCACGGCGTCGGCGGGCAGGCGCTGCAGCATGGCCAGGCTGCTGGCCACGGTGTTGCGCAGTTCCCGGCGGTCGCAGATGAAGTCCACGGCGCCCTTGGTCTGCAGGAACTCGGCGCGCTGGAAGCCCTCGGGCAGCGTCACGCGCACCGTGGATTCGATCACGCGGGGGCCGGCAAAGCCGATCAAGGCCTTGGGTTCGGCGATCACGATGTCGCCCACGAAGGCAAAGCCGGCGCTCACGCCGCCCATGGTCGGATCGGTCAGCACGCTGATGTAGGGCAGGCCTTTCTTGGCCAGGCGCGTCAGGGCGGCATTGGTCTTGGCCATCTGCATCAGCGAGAGCAGGCCCTCCTGCATGCGCGCGCCGCCGGTGGCGGTGAAGCACAGAAAAGGCACTTTCTGTTCGATGGCGGTTTCGACCCCGCGCACGAAGCGCTCGCCGACCACGCTGCCCATGCTGCCGCCCATGAAGTCGAATTCAAAGCAGGCGGCCACCAGGCTGATGCTTTTCACGGCACCGCCCATCACGACCAGGGCATCGGTCTCGCCGGTTTGCTCCAGGGCTTCCTTCAGGCGTTCGGGGTATTTGCGGCTGTCCTTGAATTTCAGGGCATCGACCGGCAGCACTTCCTGGCCGATTTCGTAGCGGCCTTCGGGGTCCAGGAAGGCATTGAGCCGGGCGCGGGCGCCGAGGCGGTGGTGGTGGCTGCACTGCGGGCAGACGTTCTGGTTGTGTTCCAGGTCGGCTTTGTAGAGCACGGCTTCGCAGCTGGGACATTTGATCCACAGGCCCTCGGGCATCTGGCGCCGCTCGTTGGGGGCGGTTTGCTGGATTTTGGAGGGCAGAAGTTTTTCGAGCCAGGACATGGTTTCTCCTTGTTTCAGGCGTCGAGCGCCTTGCGGATGCCACGCAGAAAATCGACGGTGACGGGCACCACCTTTTCATGGGGCTGTTCTTCGATCAGCTGGATGATGCGGCTGCCGATCACCACGGCATCGGCCACCCGGCCCACGGCCTGGGCGGTAGCGGCATCGCGGATGCCAAAGCCCACGCCCACGGGAATCTGCACATGCTCGCGGATGCGCGGCAGCATGGCTTCGACGGCCGAGGTGTCGAGGGCCCCCGAGCCCGTCACGCCCTTGAGCGAGACGTAGTAGACATAACCGCTGGCCACCCGCGCCACCTGGGCCATGCGCTCAGGGGTGGAGGTGGGCGCCAGCAGGAAGATCAGGTCCATGCCCTGCGTGCGCAGGCTGGCCGCGAAGGCCTCGCATTCCTCGGGGGGGTAGTCGACGATCAGCACGCCATCGACGCCGGCGGCGGCCGCATCGCGCACGAAAGCGTCCGGGCCATGCACCTGGTCGTAGCGCTCGACCGGGTTGGCGTAGCCCATCAGCACCACGGGGGTGCTTTGGTTGCGTTGGCGGAATTCCCGCACCTGGTCGAGCACCTGCACCATGCCGATGCCCAGGCCCAGGGCTTTTTCACCGGCTTTCTGGATGACGGGGCCATCGGCCATGGGGTCCGAAAAGGGCACGCCCAGTTCGATGATGTCGGCCCCGGCCTCGACCATGCCGTGCATGAGCGGGGGGGTGATGTCGGCAAAAGGAAAGCCGGCGGTGACGTAGGGAATCAGGGCTTTGCGGCCCTGGGCCTTGAGCTGGGAGAGGGTGGCTTCGATGCGGCTCATTTGACGATCTTGATGGGTTGTTCACCGCCCTTGACGGACTGGCCCTGGCAGCTGGGCCGGCAGTAGAAATCGGCGCCACTGAGGTCGGCCACGGTGCCGATGTCCTTGTCGCCCCGGCCGGAGAGGTTGACCAGGATGGACTGGTCCGGACGCATCGTCCTGGCCAGTTGCATGGCGTAGGCCACGGCGTGGCTGGACTCCAGCGCGGGGATGATGCCCTCGGTGCGGCACAGGTAGTGGAAGGCGGCCAGCGCTTCGCGGTCGGTCACGCCCACGTATTCGGCGCGGCCGATGTCCTTGAGCCAGGCATGTTCGGGGCCGACGCCGGGGTAGTCCAGGCCCGCGCTGACGCTGTGCGTTTCGGTGATCTGGCCGTTGGCGTCCTGCAGGATGTAGGTGCGGTTGCCGTGCAGCACGCCGGGGCTGCCCTTTTGCAGCGAGGCGGAGTGCCGGTCGCCGTCCAGGCCTTCGCCTGCGGCCTCCACGCCGATCAGGCGGGTGGATTCGAAGGGAATGTAGGGGTGGAAGATGCCCATGGCATTGCTGCCCCCGCCCACGCAGGCCACCACCGCATCGGGCTGCTGCGCGGGGATGTTCTGTTCGGCCAGCATCTCGGGCATCTGCACCAGGCATTCCTTGCCGATCACGCTCTGGAAGTCGCGCACCATCATGGGGTAGGGGTGCGGCCCGGCCACGGTGCCGATGATGTAGAAGGTGTTGTCCACGTTGGCCACCCAGTCGCGCATGGCCTCGTTCAGCGCGTCCTTGAGGGTCTTGCTGCCCGACTCCACTGGCACCACGGTGGCGCCCAGCAGCTTCATGCGGTAGACATTGGGGCTTTGGCGCTTGACGTCTTCGGCCCCCATATAGACCACGCATTCCAGGCCGTAGCGCGCGCAGATGGTGGCCGTGGCCACGCCGTGCTGGCCGGCGCCGGTTTCGGCAATCACGCGCGGCTTGCCCATGCGCTTGGCGAGCATGGCCTGGCCGATCACGTTGTTGATCTTGTGGGCGCCCGTGTGGTTCAGGTCTTCGCGCTTGAGGTAGATCTGCGCGCCGCCCATTTCCCGGCTGGTGCGGGCGGCATGGTAGACGGGCGAAGGGCGGCCCACGAAGTGCTTGAGTTCGTAGTGGAATTCGCGCAGGAATTCGGGGTCGTGCTGGTAGCGGGCATAGGCCTCGCGCAGTTCCTGGATGGCATGGGTCAGGGTTTCGCTGACGAAGCTGCCGCCATAGGGGCCAAAGTGGCCGGAGAGGTCAGGTTGCTGGTAGGGAAACATGGACATTCTTTGCAAGTTGGGCATCGGCCGCCCGCACGGCGGCGATGAAACGGTGGATTTTGTCGGCATCCTTGATGCCCTTGAGGGGGTGGCCGTCCGGGCCGTCGGCTTCGACGCCGGAGCTGACATCAACCGCCAGCGTTCGGCAACGCGGGCGCACTTGCACAATGCCATCGGTCACGTTTGCAGGCGTGAGTCCACCAGACAAAACGAGGTGAGAGTTGACGCTTGGTGGTAGCAGTGACCAATTGAATGCCTTGCCGCCGCCGCCATACCCTTCGACATGCGCGTCGAGCAGGATGGCCTGGGCCTGGGAATGTTCGAGGGCGTATTTTACGAGGTCAAAGTGCGCCGCTCCATCGCCCAGGGGAATCCGGGCGGCGCGCACAAAGGGGCGGGTGCCCTGGTCGGTGGCGGCCAGGCAGTCGGCGGGTGTCTCATCACCATGAAATTGCACTGTAGCTCCCGCCAGTAGTGCGGTAGCAGCTCTGATATTGGGAGCAGACTCGTTCACGAACAGCAGCACCGGGGTGACAAAAGGGGGCAGGCGCCGGGCCAGTTCCGCGGCCCGTGCCGGGGTGACCGCACGGGGGCTGGGGGCATACAGCACGAAGCCGATGGCGTCGGCACCCGCAGCCACGGCGGCATCGACGTCTTGTTCGCGGGTCAGGCCGCAGATCTTGATGCGGGTGCGGGCGGTGGGGCTGCGGTAGGGGGTATCGGGCGAAGACGGGCTCATGGCAGCCAATCATACGCAGCCGTCCGCGCAGGCAGGCCCCAGGCCGGCTCGTATACCGGGCCCTGAAAGTACAGGCCGTCGGGGGAAAACGTCGGGGCGGCGGCGTCGCGCGAGCGGGCCTGCAGCACCTCGCGCATCCAGTCCGGGGCTTGTGTGCCCTGTCCAATCGCGATCAGGCAGCCCATGAGGTTGCGGATCATGTGGTGCAAGAAGGCATTGGCTTCGAACTCGAAGCGCCAGTAGCAGGGGGTCCAGCCGGCCTCGCCCGGCGGGCCGGACGCGCCGCGCCGGGTGATGTCGATGCGCTGCAGGGTCTTGACCGGGGATTTGGCCTGGCAGGCCGAGGCCCGAAAAGAGGTGAAATCGTGCTCGCCCAGCAGGTGCTGTGCGGCCTGCCGCATGGCGGCTTCGTCCAGCGGGCGGAACACCCAGCCCACCCGGCCCGCATCGACGCTGGGGCGCACGGGCGACTGCAGCAGCACGTAGGCGTAGCGGCGGGCCACGGCACTGCCGCGTGCATGGAAGGCCGAGGGCACGGGCTGGGCCCATTGCACGGCAATGTCGGGGGGCAGAAAGGTGTTGGTGCCCCGCACCCAGGAGGCCGGTGGCCGGCGCAGCGGGGTGTCAAAGTGCACCACCTGCATCAGCCCGTGCACGCCGGCATCGGTGCGGCCGGCACACAGGGTGCTGACGGGGTGGGTGGCAAAGCGGCCCAGCGCGGCCTCCAGGTGGTCCTGGATGGTGTTGCCGGACAACTGGCTCTGCCAGCCGCTGTAGTTCTGGCCGTTGTAGCTGACGCCCAGGGCCACCCGCATCAGCGGTTCGGGGGAGCAGGGGGTCTCGGAAGAGGGGCGGGGGGCTGCTTGCTGCATCAGCCCATATCCGCCAGCATGCGCCGTGCGCGGGCCTGCACCTCGCCCGTGGATTCGTCGATCACTTCCTCGATCAGGCTGCGTGCGCCATCCACGTCGCCAATGGCGCCGAACTCTGCGGCCAAGGCCAGCTTGGTGGCCTGGGTGTCGTGCACCGAGGTGGCGGCCACTTCCGCTTTGGCGGCCGGGGCGGCTGCGCTGGTCGGGCTGGACGGCGTGGCCGCCGGCACATCGAGGTCCAGCGACAGGTCGCCCAGATCGAATTCCAGGGGCGGGCGGTCCAGGGCCGGGTTGCCGCTGGGTGCTGCTGCACTGGCCGGTGCGGGGGCCGCCGCCGCTGCTGTGCTCGGGAAATCCAGGGCGATGACCTCGTCTTCGGGTTCTTCTTCGGCCTCCGTGGCCCCGGTGGGCGGGGGCAGGGGGGCGGCCTCGGCCTCGCGGGTTTCGGGGGGCTGGGGCGGGGCTGCGGGTTCTGGCGCCGGCACAGGGGCTGGCGTCGGCGCAGGTGCCGGTGCCGGCGTTTCCGCAAATTCCAGGGGGGGCAGTTCGTCCGTGGGAGGGGCTGCGGGTGCCGAAGACTGCGCAGGCGCAGGGAGGGGCGCGGGCGGCGGCTCGGCGGCGGTGAAGGCCGGGGCGGCCGGCGCCTCCTGGGCGGAGACGGCTGCTGCGGCAGCGGCCGCAAAACTGCCGGCAGCGACCGGAGCGGGCGGGGTCGTGGGCTGCGGGGGCGGGGTCGAGGCCTGGGGACGATCCAGGTTCAGGTCCAGATCCATCGCGGGCGGAAAGGCCGCTGCCAAGGCGCTGACCTCGGCCGCTGGGGGCTGTGCGGCGGGGGGCGTGTCGGGGGCGTC
>JAQUDN010000180.1 GCA_028685665.1 Burkholderiaceae bacterium
GCCTCGTCATCGGCCAGGAAATGGTCGATGAACTGGGTGTCGATCAGCACATCGGCATCGTCCGGCAAAAGCTGGCGGAGCAGGAGCCGGCGCACCTCCCGCTGTGCGCTGCCGCCCAGGTAGCGCAGAAAGCCCGGGTTGATCAAGGCGCCAATCAGGGCTTGCTCGTTGCGCACCAGACGCACCAGGCCATCGAGGGTGGCCTGCACGTTGTAGGGCCCGGCGCCCGGCACCACCAGGCGCAGGGCCTGCAGGTGCGGCGACTGGCTCTCTTGCAGCGCGCGGTGCGCCGCCAGGGTCACGTAGCCGCCCTCGGAGTAGCCCGTCAAGAACAGCTGGCCGTTGTCGGCCACCTGGTTGCGCTGGCGCCAGGTCTGGGCTGCCGTGAGGAAATCCACCGTGGCCGCCGCCGAAGGCGCCGACAGCAGGTAAGGATGGGGCCGGCCCTTCGAGACACCGTAGCCCACGTAGTCGGGCGCGACCACGATATAGCCCACCGAAGCCAGCACCACCGCGACTTCCGAGGCCACGGCATGGTTGCTGGGCGCTTCGGCATCGCGAAAGATCGTGCCATGCTGGTAGCCCAGCACCGGGCTTCTGGCGCCCGGGGCCTTGATGGGCACATTGACCAGGCCCGAGGCCCGCACGGCCTGCCCCTGGGCGTCGGTGGTCTGGTATTCGAGGCGGTAGGAACGCACGCCATACACCGGCTGCAGACCCTGCACCCGGGTGTCTGTGCTGTCCAGCGCCTGCGCAATCTCATTCACCGTGAAGCTGCTGAGCAGCAGCGCCGACTGGAGTTCGCCCGAGCCGCTGGGCGGTGCCGTCTGGGCCGGGGGAAGCTCGGCCCCCGCCGCGGCGGGATCGCCGCCACCGCACGCGGTCAGCGACAAAGACAGGGCCAGTGCCAGGCTCAGGGCCCAGCGCGAAACATTCCCAGAGACAAAGGCCATGGCACGTACTTTCCCGCAGCGGAATTCACTTGCAGCAGCGGTAGGCCAAACCGACCGACGCCGTGTAGCCGATGGGCTGCACCGTCAGCGGGCTGCGCCGGGCCTCGCCCTGCACCTGCGACACCCCCAGCGCGCCCCACACCACCCAGTGGCGGTTGATGGCCGTCATGAGCTCCAGCCCCGTATCGACGCTGTAGAAACCCGCGCGCGGCGTGTAGGCCGGCAAGGGGCTGAGGGGCGCAGCCGAAAGCGGCACCCCAAAATGGCTGCGCATATAGGTGCCATCGCCCCACCCGGCCCCCAGGCCCCAGACCAGGCGGGTCTGCTCTGTGATGGGCAAGGTGTAGCCCAGATTGGCCGACACCTGGGCGCCGCCGCCCCGGTCGAGCAGGTCCTGGGAAACGCCCGCGCCCACGGTCCAGCGCCGGCTCAGCGCATACGAAGCCCCCAGCCGACCCCGCAAGGTGCGCTGGATGTCAGGCAGCCCCGCCAGCCGCGGCGAATCGCTGCCCCCGCGCCCGTTGTCCAAGCGCAGCGAGGCACTGAGCAAAAAACCGTCGGTGGCGGCCAGCGTGGCACTGGCGCCTTCTTCGCGCTGGGCCAGGCCATAGCCCATCAGCGCACTGCCCCGCCCCGTGCTCAGGCGAAAGCGTCCATGCTCGATGGCCCAGGCCGGGCGCAGGCTGGTCGAACGGCCATCGCCGCCGGCATAGTCGGGGCCCACACCCACGATCGGGCCCAGCACGTAGTGGGTCGTGGTGGCCGCCACAGGCGCGGTCGCCACGTCGGAACGGGCCTCCGGGGCGGCGGCCATGGACATCGGCGCAGCCTCCTGGGCGACAGCGGCCGGACCCAGGCACAGCCACCCCAGGGCATGACAGGAAGCGGACAGAAAGCGGCGTGGAATAGGCATGCGGTCCATTATGCGGCGGACCACTGCACCCAACCGGTCCCGGCGGACACCAGCACCAGCAAGCCAAACGCAATGCGGTACCAGGCAAACACCACAAAATTGTGGGTGCTGATGTAGCGCAGCAGCCAGCGCACGCACAGCCAGGCACTCAGGAAGGAAAACACCAGGCCGGTGGCAAACAAGGGCAGATCGGCCAGCGACAGCAGGGCGCGCTCCTTGTACAGGCTGTACGCCCCGGCGCCGATCAAGGTCGGGATCGCCAGAAAGAAGGAAAAATCCGTGGCCGCCTGGCGCGACAGGCCCAGCAGCATGCCGCCAATGATGGTGGCACCGCTGCGGCTGGTGCCCGGCACCATGGCCAGGCATTGCACCAGGCCGACCTTGAGCGCATCGAGCGGCGTCATGTCGTCCACCTGCTGAATGCGCGTGGCGGTGGCAGGGCGGCGCTCGGCCCACAGGATGACCAGCCCCCCGACGATGAAGGTGCTGGCCACCACCAGCGGCGTGAACAAATGCGCCTTGATGGCCTTGCCGGCCAGCAGGCCCAGCACCACGGCCGGCGCAAAACCGATGAGCACATTCAGCGCAAAGCGCTGGGCCGAGCGCTGGCGGGGCAATTGCACCAGGGTGCTGCGAATTTTTTGCCAGTACACCAGGATCACGGCAAAGATGGCGCCGGTCTGGATGGCGATGTCGAACACCTGGGCCTTTTCGCCATGAAAACCCAGCAGCGAACCCGCCAGAATCAAGTGCCCCGTGGATGAAATGGGCAAAAATTCGGTCAATCCCTCCACCACCCCCATGAGGGCGGCCTTGAGCAGCAATACGATGTCCACGTGGGTTTCCTTGGGCCCTGCAGGCCAGAAAAAAGGACGGATTATCCGCCGCACCCTGCCAAGCGACCCGCGCAGCGCGTACGGCATGGGGCGCCCGACGCAGTCGAAACATTCCAGAGGCCAACACCATGTCCATCACTCCCACCATCGCCATTCACCTGGCGGCGGCGCTCGCCGCCACCGCGCTCGGGCCTGTGGCCCTCTGGGCCCGCCTGGGCCGCAAGACGCACCCGCGCCTGCACCGCGCGGCAGGCTATGCCTGGGTCACGCTCATGGTGGCCACGGCCGTCTCGGCCCTGTTCATCCGCGGGGACCAGGGCCCGCGCCTCGCGGGATTCGGTCCCATCCACCTGCTCATCCCGCTCACCCTGGGCATGCTGGTGCTGTCGTTCCGCTCCCTGCTGCGCGGCAACATCCAGGGCCACCGCAAAACCATGCAGGGCGTCTATGTCGGCGCTTGCGTCGTGGCCGGCGTGTTCACCCTGCTGCCCCAGCGCTTTCTGGGCCACTGGCTGTGGACCCAGCTGGGGCTGATGTAAGAGCCTGCTCCGCAGCGCTGACCACCTCAGAGGGCGGGCCAGCGCCCGGCGATGTTCTTGAGCAAGGTCCCCACCGCCACCAGGCGGCGGCTGCGCACGTCGATCAGGCTGCGCCGCGCCGACAGCACGGTGGTCTGGGCGGTCAGCACATTGAGGTAGGCCACCGTGCCCGCGCGGTACTGGTTGGTGACCACCTCGAGCGCGCGCTGCGCCGCCGCCACGGCTTCGGCCTGGGTCTGTTGCTCGCGCTCCAGCACCGTGGCCACGACCAGGCTGTCTTCGACCTCCTGCAGCGCCGTCAGCACGGTTTGCCGGTAGGTCGCCGCCGTCTGGTCCAGCGTGGCGCGGGCCGATTCGACCCCCGCGGCCCGCAAGCCGCCATCAAAGACCGAGGCGGCCAGCGCCGGGCCCAGCGCCCAGAACAGATTGGGGGCGGCCACCAGATCGCTGAGCGCCGCGCCCCGGTAGCCCGTGGAGGCCGACAGCGTCAGCGCAGGGAAGAAGGCGGCGCGCGCCACCCCGATCTGCGCATTCGCGGCGGCCACGCGGCGCTCGGCGGCAGCAATGTCGGGCCGGCGTTCCAGCAAACGCGAGGGCAATTGCGCCGGCACCGGGGGCACCTCGGGCAGGCGGGCCGTGGACGGCAGGCTGAACTGCGCCGGGGCCTGGCCCACCAGCACCGCCAGCGCATGCTCCAGCTGGGCCCGGGTGATCTCGGCCTCCATCTGCTGGGCCTGGGTGGACTTGAGTTGGGCCTCGGCCTGGGCCACGTCGGCCGCCGAGGCCACGCCCGCACGGTAGCGGTTGCGCGTGAGTTCCCCCATGCGGGCATAGGCCGCCAAGGTCTCGGCCAGCACCGCCCCCTGCGCCTCGGCGGCGCGCAGCGCCAGGTAGGTCTGGTTCACGCTGGCCTGTACCGACAGGCGCATGGCCGCCAGGTCCCCGGCACTGGCCAGCGCCGAGGCGCTGGCCGCATCCACCGCGCCGGCCAGGCGCCCCCACAGGTCCAGCTCCCAACTGGCGTTGAGCGACAGCGCATCGGTCGTGGTGAGGCGGCCGGTGGTGATCACCGTGGTGCCACTGGCCGTGGTGGTGCTGCCATTGCGCGCTCGGTTGGCACTGGCGCTGGCGCCCACACTGGGCAGCAGGCCGGCCTGGCTGCTGCCCAGCGCAGCGCGGGCCGCCCGCAGACGCCCCAGGGCCAGGGCCACGTTCTGGTTGCCGGTGGCCGCCTGGGCCTGCAGGGCATTCAGGGTGTCGTCCCCCAGCAGCGTCCACCAGTCGTCGGGCACCGGGTCCTGGGGCTGGGCGATGTGCCAGACCCCGCTGCCAGGCACGCCCTCCTTGAAGGCCGCAGGCAAATCGATGGCGGGGCGTTCATACGGCGGGGCCGTGCTGCAGCCGGCCAGCAGCGCCGCCAGCAGCGCAAGGGAAAGGGGAAATCGGGTCATGGCGAAGGTCCAGGGCATCAGAGGTCTGCGGGCACGCCCGGCACAGCGCGCCGGAGGGCCCGCGCGGCACGCCATCGGCGCAGCGCAGCAAGGGTGCATGCCATGCGGGCGCGCAGGCGGTCGAGCGCCACATAGACCACCGGGGTGGTGTAGAGCGTCAGGATCTGGCTCACCAGCAGGCCGCCGACGATGGCAATGCCCAGCGGCTGGCGCAGTTCGGCGCCATCGGCCCGGCCCAGGGCCAGCGGCAGCGCCCCGAAAATCGCGGCCAGGGTGGTCATGAGGATGGGGCGCAGGCGCAGATGGCAGGCGTGGTAGATGGCCTGCGCCGCCGTGGCCCGGCCGGTGCGCTGGCGCACCAGGGCGAAATCGATCATCAGGATGGCGTTTTTCTTGACGATGCCGATCAGCAAGATGACCCCGATCAGTGCAATCAGCGAAAACTCGGTCTGAAAGCCCATCAGCGCCAGCAAGGCCCCCACCCCCGCCGAAGGCAAGGTGGACAGGATGGTGATCGGGTGCACCAGGTTTTCATACAGGATGCCCAGGACCAGGTAAATCGTGACCATGGCGGCCAGGATCAGCAGGGGCTGGCCGGCCAGCGCATCCTGGAACGCTCCGGCCGTGCCACCAAAGGTGCCGCGCACCGAGACCGGCACGCCCAGCTCGGACACCGCGTTGTGCACCGCATCGGTGGCCTGCGACAGCGACACCCCCGGGGCCAGGCTGAAGCCGATGCTGCTGGCCGGCGTGCCGCGGTCGTGGTTCACCGACAAAGGGGTGTTGGTCTGGGTGATGCGCGCAAAGGCCGTCAGGGGCACGCGCTGGCCCAGGTTGTTCACAAAGAAGAAGCCGCGCAGGGTTTCGGGGCTTTGCAGGTAGCTGGGCGCGGCCTCCATCACCACCCGGTACTGGTTCAGCGGGTTGTAGATCACCCCCACCGGACGCTGGCCAAAAGCGTCGTTGAGCGTGGCGTCGATGGTGGCCATCGTCAGGCCCAGGCGCGTGGCGGCATCGCGGTCAATGAGCAGCGAGGTTTGCAGGCCGTAGTCCGCGACGTCGCTGTTCACGTCTTCCAGCTCCGGAAGCTGGGACAGCGCCTGGCGGATGCGCGGCTCCCAGGTGCGCAGGTCGCCAATATCGTCGGCCTGCAGCGTGTAATCGAACGAGGCACTGCTTTGCCGGCCCCCGATGCGGATGTCACGCTGGGGCACCATGAACAGCCGCGCCCCGGGCTCGTCCTTGAGCTGGGCGCGCAGGG
>JAQUDN010000030.1 GCA_028685665.1 Burkholderiaceae bacterium
ACTTCCTTGGACGCAGTTTGCAGGGAGATGTTGGCGCGGTCTTCCCACGCGGCGTCGATGATTTGCTGGAGTTGTTGGCTCATGGTGTCGGTTCTACGTTGAAATTCAGGTTCGGGATTGCACAAACTGGACGATGCGCTGGGCCGCCTCCACGCACTCGGCGGTTTCGGCGACCAGGGCCATGCGAATGCGGTTGGCGCCGGGGTTGAACCCCCGCGCCTCGCGGGCCAGGAAGCTGCCTGGCAAAACAGTCACATTGTAAAGAGCCAGCAGGTCGCGGGCAAAGTCGGTGTCGCTGCCCGGAACCTTGGCCCACAGGTAGAAACCGGCATCGGGCAGGGCCACGTCCATCACCGAGGCCAGCAAGGGCGTGACCTGGGCGAATTTCTGGCGGTACAGCGTGCGGTTGTCCACCACATGCGCTTCGTCGTTCCATGCGGCGATGCTGGCTTCCTGCACCACGGGGCTCATGGCGCCGCCGTGGTAGGTGCGGTAGAGCAAAAAAGCCTTGACCAGGGCCGCATCGCCGGCCACGAAGCCGCTGCGCAGGCCCGGCACATTGCTGCGCTTGGACAAGCTGGTGAAGGACAGCAGGTTCTTGAAATCCTGGCGGCCGAGCTGGGCGGCGGCCTGCAGCCCGCCCAGCGGGGGCTCGTCGCGGAAATAGATCTCGCTGTAGCACTCGTCGGAGGCGATGACAAAGCCGTGGCGGTCGCTGAGGGCAAACAGCTTGTCCCACTCGCTCAGGGGCATCACGGCCCCGGTGGGGTTGCCGGGGGAGCAGACAAACAGCAGCTGGGTGCGTTCCCAGACAGCGGCCGGCACGCTGTCCCAGTCCACGGCAAAGTTGCGTGCCGGGTCGCTGGGGGCGAAATACGGTTGGGCGCCCGACAGCAGGGCCGCCCCTTCGTAGATTTGGTAGAAAGGGTTGGGGCAGACCACCACCGGATCGGGCCGCGAGGCATCGACCACCGTCTGCGCGAAGGAAAACAGCGCTTCGCGCGAGCCATTGACCGGCAGGACCTGCGTGGCCGGGTCGAGCGTGAGCTGGTAGCGCCGCTGCAGCCAGTCGGTGAAGGATTGGCGCAGCGCGCCCGTGCCCGCCGTGGCCGGGTACACCGCCAGCCCGCCCAGCTGCGCGCACAGGGCGTCCTTGATGAACTGCGGCGTGGGGTGGCGCGGTTCGCCAATGCCCAGACTGATGGGACGGTATTCGGCCGGTGGCGTGACGTCCGCAAAAAGCTGCCGCAGCCGCTCGAAAGGGTAGGGCTGGAGTTGGGAGAGCAGGGGATTCATGGGGCGAGATTATCGGCGATGTGCCGCTGCGCCGCGCCGTGGGCGCCTGCGGGGAAGGTGCCGCTCACGGCGGGGTGGGATGGCGGCGTTGCCGGGCCCGTTCCAGGGCGGCGGCAATGGCGGCGCTGCGCGCGGAGGCCGCGGTCTGCGGGGTGGCGGCGGCGGATTCAGAAGGGGCGTGATCGAGGGCCGCCCATGCGTCCAGCGCCTCTTCAGGGGCGTTGGGGGTTTTCTGCAGCCGGCTCTGGTGGGCCTGGTAGCGCCGGCGTGCCTGGTCGGCCTGCGGCATCGACCAGGCGGACCAGCCCGTGGCGCTGCCGCTGGCGTTTTCGAGTTCGATGCAGTCCACCGGGCACACGGGAAGGCAGAGTTCGCAACCCGTGCATTCGGCTTCGATCACGGTGTGCATGCGCTTGTGCGCACCGACGATGGCGTCGGTCGGGCAGGCCTTGAGGCACAGCGTGCAACCGATGCACCAGTTTTCGTCAATGAAAGCCACCGTGCGCGGGGCTTCGCTGCCATGGTCGGGGTTCAGGGGCAGCACGGCCTGCCCGGTCAGGGCCGCCAGCCGGGCCACGCCTTCTGCCCCGCCGGGCGGGCACTGGTTGATGGCCGCCGTGCCCTCGGCGATGGCCCGCGCATAACTGGCACAGTCCGGGTAGCCGCAGCGCGTGCACTGGGTCTGGGGCAGGGCGGCGTCCAGGCGCAGCACCAGGTCCCTGAGCGGCCCGGGGGCCGGGTTCAGGGCGGGGAGGCCTGGGGCGGTGCTCAATTGCGGCGCGACATTTTCCGCGCATTGCGTGCGGCAGGCGCTGCGCTGATGCTGGTCTTGGCCGGGGTCTCGGGCGTGGCGGGTGCCGGTGTATCGACACCGCCTGTGGACGCGGCCACATCCACGGCCACGGCAGGGATCGATGCTGCGGGGGCTGTTGCGTCCGCCGCGGCCACCACGGCGGCAGGGGCCGCCTGCTTGCGGGGCAGGTTGTGTTCCAGGATGAAGCTGCGCACGGTCGGGTAGACCATGTCGCGCCAGCGGCGGCCGCTGAAGATGCCGTAGTGGCCGGCCCCTTCGACGTCGATGTGCTGGCGGTCCTTCTGGAGGTTGTTGCACAGGTCGTGCGCGGCCTTGGTCTGGCCCGAGCCGGAGATGTCATCCAGCTCGCCCTCGACCGTCAACAGGGCCGTGGTCTGGATGTCCTGGGGACGGACCCGTTCGATCTCGCCGCTGGGGGCGCGCACATCCCAGGTGCCGTTGACCAGTTTGTAGTCCTGGAACACGGTCTGGATGGTTTCGAGGTAGTAGTCGGCATCCATGTCGAGCACCGCGTTGTACTCGTCGTAGAACTTGCGGTGGGCTTCGGCGCTGGTGTCGTCGCCCTTGATCAGGTTCTTGAAGTAGTCGTAGTGGCTTGTGGCGTGGCGGTCAGGGTTCATGGCCACAAACCCGGTGTACTGCAGGAAGCCGGGGTAGACGCGCCGCCCCGCACCCGGGAAGTTGTGCGGCACGCGGTAGATCACATTGTTCTCGAACCACTCGAAGCTGCGGTTGGTGGCCAGGTTGTTGACGGCCGTGGGCGATTTGCTCGCATCGATGGGGCCGCCCATCATGGTCATGGTCAAGGGGGTGGTTTCGCCGCGGCTGGCCATCAGCGACACGGCGGCCAGCACGGGCACGGTGGGCTGGCACACGCTCATCACGTGGCAGTTGCCGTAGATGCCCTGCAGGTGGCGGATGAACTCCTGGATGTAGTTCACGTAGTCGTCCAGGTGGAACTCGCCTTCGGACAAGGGCACCAGTCGGGCGTTGCGCCAGTCGGTGATGTAGACCTTGTGGTCCTTGAGCAGGGTGCGCACCGTATCGCGCAGCAGCGTGGCGTAGTGGCCCGACAGCGGGGCCACGATCAGCACCACGGGTTGCTGCTTGAGCTGGGTCAGGGTGTCGGGATCGTCCGAGAAGCGCTTGAAGCGGCGCAGTTCGCAGAAGGGCTTGTTCAGCTCCACGCGCTCATGGATGGCCACGCTCACGCCGTTCACGTCCACGGTGGGGATATCGAAAGCCGGCTTTTCGTAGTCCTTGCCGAGGCGGTACAGCAGGTCGTAGCCCGCCGACACCCGCTGGGCCAGGGGGGACTGGCTGAACGGCGACAGGGGATTGCTGTAGAGCTTGGAAGCTGCCTGGGCAAAGTCGGAAAAGGGCTCCATCAGGGAGCGTTGGGTCTCGAAGATCGTGTAAAGCATGGTACGAGTCCGGTTTATGTTGCAGTGCAATATAACAGCACTTGCTTCACCTTGTACAAAGTAGAAATACCCATATTCAGCCGCTTTGTGGCCCCTGCACAATGGAAGGTTTTGACATAAATCAACGGTCTTTGCTCCTGAAAAAAGAGCTTCCAACGCTGTGTAGTCAAGGCGTGAAGGGCTTTTTGGCGGTGATTCAGTCGGCGGCCATTAAGGGCGCTGTCGCATGGGCCAGGGCCATCACCTCACGCGGGGGCAGGCCTTTGAGGCGGTGGTCGCTCCAGACCTGGCGCCAGCGGCGCGCCCCCGGCAGGCCATGGCGCAAACCCAGCATGTGGCGGGCGATGCTGGCCCACGGGGTGCCATGCGCCTGGGCCTCGCGCTCCATGTAATCCACCATGGCCGCTTCCACGGCTTCGCGGGTCAGGGGGCTTTCAGGCGCGCCGAAGTACAGCGCATCCCAGCGCGCCAGCCACCAGGGGTTGTGGTAGGCCTCCCGGCCGACCATCACGCCGTCGAGCTGGTGCAGTTGTTCCTGCACGGCCGCATCGGTGCTCAGGCCCCCGTTGACCGCGAGGGTCAGTTCAGGGAAGTCGGCCTTCAGCTGGTGCACCACGCTGTAGCGCAGCGGGGGGATCTCGCGGTTTTCCTTGGGAGAAAGGCCTTTGAGCCAGGCGTTGCGCGCATGCACGATGAACACCTTGCAGCCTGCCTCGGCCACGGTGCCGACAAAGTCGCGCACGAAGGCATAGCTTTCGTCCTTGTCGATGCCAATGCGGTGCTTGACGGTGACGGGCACGGACACGGCATCGACCATGGCCTTGACGCCGTCGGCCACCAGCTGGGGCTCGTTCATCAGGCAGGCGCCAAAGGCGCCCCGCTGCACCCGCTCGCTGGGGCAGCCGCAGTTCAGGTTGATTTCGCCATAGCCCCACTGCGCACCCAGCCGGGCGGCCTGGGCCAGGTCGGCTGGCTCACTGCCGCCCAATTGCAGCGCCACTGGGTGTTCTTCGGCGTTGAAGCGCAGATGCCGTGCCACATCGCCGTGCAGCAGGGCGCCCGTGGTGACCATCTCGGTGTAGAGCAGGGTGTGCTGGCTGAGGAGGCGGTGGAAATACCGGCAGTGCCTGTCGGTCCAATCCATCATGGGCGCCACGCTCAGGCGCCAGGGGGTAGGTTTCATTTTCAACAAAGATCAAGGGACATCGTTCGCCGGCTCGGCGCGCCACCGGCCCTCCCTCCCGCAGGGCGGTCAGAGGCGGCGGGGGCACAGACCGCAGGCCAGGCGGCGGGGGCGGACACGGCCGTGGATTGTCACGAAATTTAAGCATTCAACAGGGATGCTCGGGCTTGCACCCCCCTTACGGGGAGCTCCGCATGGGGGTTGAGATCCCAGGGGATGTGCACACTACCCCGGCCTTGCCTGGCCGGATATTCGTTTTCTTTTGTATTTCACCACAATGGCTTTGCTCAACTTGAATCCCTTGCTTGGCACCCTGCTTGGCAACAACACGCCCCAGACACAGGCGGACCAGGCCAAGACCCTGGAAGATATGGGGGTGCTGATCGACGTGCTGGCCAACGACCTTCCCGGTCAGCAAGGCCTGGTGGGTTCGCTGCTGGGCAACGCCCTGGGGCTGGTGAACGGTGTGCTGGGGGGCAATGCCCCGGTGCAGACCACCAAAGGCCTGACCCTGAAATCCGTCACCGTCCCTGCGGGCATGGGCTCGGCGGTGATCGAGAACAACCGCATCAAATACACCCCCGCCCCCGATTTTCATGGCACCGTCACCTTGAGCTATGTGGCGAGCCACGGCAGCCAGGACTCGGCGCCGACCGCCGTCACCGTGCAGATCGCGCCCGCGAACGATGCCCCCACCGCCGTGGCGCCGGCCAACACCCTGCCCATCCTGACCGAAAACACCGTGGTGTCCACCCGCACCAAGGTCGCCGACATCGTCCTCACCGACGATGGCCTGGGCACCAATGCCGTGACGCTCTCCGGCGCCGATGCCGCCAGTTTTGAAGCCGATGCCGGTGCGCTCTACCTCAAGGCCGGTACGGCGCTGAACTTTGAAGCCAAGTCCAGCTACGCCGTCACCGTGAATGGGGCCGACAGCTCCGTGGCCGGTTCCACCCCGGTGAGCACGCTCTTCACGCTGAAGGTTGCCAACCTGGACGAAGCGGCGCCCACCTTCACCTCGGCCACCACCGCCAGCGCAGTCGAGAACCAGAATCTGCTGTACACCGCCGCCGCCATCGACACGGACTTCAATGCGCCGAACTCGGCCACCTCGGTCACCTACAGCCTCCAAAGCGGTTTGCAGGACGATGCCGCCCTGCTGAGCATCGCTGCCGACGGCAAGGTCACGCTCAAGACCGGCAATCTGGACTTCGACGCCGCCAACGCCCAGAAGGCCTATGCCTTTACCGTGGTGGCCACCGATGCAGCCGGCCATGCCATCGCACAGGCCGTCACCGTGAACGTGGGCAATGACACGGGCGATGACCCGGTCTTCACCCGCATCAGCGCGATCCAGGGGGCGGCCGATGCCAGCCCGCTGGTCGGCCAGACCGTCACCGTCCAGGCCCGCGTCACGGCCTGGAAGCCCGAACTCAAGATGTTCTTCATCGAAGAAGAAACCTTGGACCGCGATGGCGATGCCGCCACCTCCGAAGGCGTGGCCGTGTTCTATGGCACCGACGCCTCGCCTGTGACGGCTGACAGCGTGGGCGACATCGTCACCTTGAGCGCTACGGTGGCCGAGTTCAATGGCCTGACCGAGCTGACCAACCCGCTCGATCTGCGGGTGAGCAAGGACGGCACGGTGGCCGACCTGGACCCGATCACCCAGGTTCGCCTGCCGATTGCCAACAGCACCACCCTGGAGCGTTTTGAAGGCATGCGCGTGGAAATCTCCGCGGGCAGCGGTGGCAATCTGCATGTGGCCGATACCTTCACCTTTGCCCGTTTTGGCGAAACCACGCTCTACGCCGATGCCGTGCCTTTCACCTTCACCGAAATCAACGCCCCCAGCGTGACCGGCAATGCCGCCTACGAGGACTTCCTGGTGCGCAACCGCATCCAGATCGAAGACGGCAGCACGCTGCAAAACCCCACCCTGGCCGCACTGAACGCCGGCTCGATGATCACCCGGGACACCACGGCCGACGGCGTGGCCAATGGCACCGCCATGGGGGTGCAGCAGGACGGAAGCGTGAGCTTTCTGCGTGTGGGCGACACGGCTTCCAGCGTGACCGGCGTGCTCAGCTACAGCTTTGGCGAATACGAACTGCAGCCCACCGACACCGTAGCGCTGACGGCCAGCGTGCGACCCACCCAGCCCGCCAGCCTGGGCGATGCCGAAGTCAAGGTGGCCAGCTTCAACGTGCTGAACTACTTCACCACCCTGGGCACCGCCAGCTTCACCACCCCCGAAGGCAATTCGATTGCCGGCCGGGGCGCGAACAACGCCACCGAGTTCGCCCAGCAGCAGGCCAAGCTGGTCGCCGCCCTGCTGGCCACGGACGCCGATGTGTTTGGCCTCAACGAGCTGCAGAACAACGGCGACGGCGCCAGCAGCGCGATTGCCAGCCTGGTGAGCGCGCTGAATGCGGCGGTGGGCAGCGCCAAGTTTGCCTACATTGCCGGCCACAAGACGGGCAGCGATGCGATCCGCGTGGGAATCGTCTACGACACCACCGCCGTCCAGCCCCTGGGCAGCGCCGTGACGCCCAACACCACCACCTACGACGCCTTTGCCGCCAACAACCGCCTGCCCGTGGCCCAGACCTTTGGCCAGGTGGGGGACAGCAGCAAGCAGTTCACCGTCGTGGTGAACCACCTCAAGTCCAAGGGCTCGGCGGCCAACCTGGCGGGCGATCAGGACCAGGGCGATGGCCAGGGCAATTCCGCGGCCACCCGTCTGGCCGCGGTCCAGGACCTGGACGCCTGGTTGAAAACCCACCCCACCGGCGCCACCGATGGCGACTATGTGCTGGTCGGTGACCTCAACAGCTACAGCGAGGAAACTCCGGTCACTTACCTGGAAAGCCAGGGCTACACCCTGCAGAAAAATCCCGGCGACTACAGCTATGTCTTTGACGGCCTGCGCGGCTCGCTGGACCATGTCCTCACCAAGGGCCTGGGCAGCGAAGTGACCGGCGTGGTCCACTTCAATCTCAATTCCGATGAGCAGGTGGCGCTGGACTACAACGACGAGTTTGGCGACGGTTCGGTGAATGCGGGCCTGGACCGGAACGATATGTACAAGTCGTCCGACCACGACCCGGTGGTGGTTGAACTGAAACTGGCCAGCGAAGCGGGCAGCCCCGGTGCCGCCCCTGCACCGGCGCCCGCGCCCGCGCCCGCACCATCCCCTGCGCCGGCCCCTGCGCCGGCCCCTGCACCTGCACCGGCCCCCGCGAACGTGTTCATCAGCGAAATCCACTATGACAACGCCTCGACGGACGTGGGCGAGGCCATCGGCATCCAGGGCGTGGCAGGCACCGACCTGACGGGCTGGAGCATCGTGCTCTACAACGGCAACGCGGCGACTGCGGCCATCACCTACGGCAGCGCCTTGTCGCTGACCGGCAAAGTGATCGCCAACGAAAATAACTCCGGCTTTGGTGAGGTCTCAGTCAATGCACCTGGCCTGCAAAACGGCACAGCGGATGGCATGGCCCTGGTCGATGCCTCGGGCAAGGTGGTGCAGTTGCTGAGCTACGAAGGTGTCTTCACCGCCAGCAATGGCCCTGCCGCCGGCATGGGCAGTGTGGACATCGGTGTGGCCGAGAGCGAAGCCACCCCCGTGGGCGCTTCGCTGCAGCTCGTGGGCGGGGTGTGGAAAGTGTCGCTGGACGACAGTTTTGGCCTGCTGAACGTCGGCTGATCCCGCCCGTCAAGGGCTGAAAAAAAGGGCGCTCTCTGCGGGGAGCGCCCTTTTTGCTCTGATGGCTCTGTGCTCTGATGGATTACGCCGCTGCCTCGAGTCCCTGTGCAAAGTGCTGGCGCATGGCTTGCGTTGCGCTGGCGACATCCCCGGCTTCCAGGGCGGCCATGATGGCGCGGTGCTCTCGCAGCGAGTCGTCGATCCGACCCTGTTTCAGGAGGGAGTTGTGGCGGTTGAGCTTCATCACCTTGCGCAGGTCGGCCACCATCTGGCTGCGCCAGCGGTTGTCGGCCAGTTCCAGCAAGAGCAGGTGAAAGCGCTCGTTCACGGCAAAGAAGCGGTCCCGGTCCTGGGTGGAGGCTTCCAGCTCGGCGTGCAGGGCCTGCAACTGGGCGCGTTCTTCGGGGCCCATGTGCGTGGCCACGACGCCCGCTGCATCGCTTTCCAGCAGGGACAGCAGGTGGTAGACGTCGCGCAGGTCCTTGTCCGACATTTCGGTCACGTAGGCGCCCCGGCGCACTTTCATCGTCACCAGGCCTTCGGCCGCCAGCACCTTGAGGGCCTCGCGCAAAGGGGTGCGGCTGATGCCGAATTCTTCGGCAATCTTCAGTTCGTCAATCCAGCAACCAGGCTCCAGCTCGCGCCGGAAAATGCGCTGGCGCAGCTGTTCGGCGACCTCTTCATATAAAGGACGGGGGGTGAGGGTGACTGCAGACATGGCCGCGATTGTAAGCTGGCACCAATATTTTGAATGAATAATTATGAATGATGTAAACTTGCCGCCAGTTCAGGCGCCGGCCTGAGACCGTCCAACGCCATCTTCGGAGACACCTTCGCCATGAGTGACCCCCAGCATCCCAGCTCGCCCGAGTTCGCCACCGCCAGCCTGGAGGCGTGGGCCAAGGCCGCCGCCAAGTCCGCCCCCGGAGGCGACGTCAACGCCCTGAACTGGGTGACGCCCGATGGCATCACCGTCAAGCCGCTCTACACCGCGGAAGACACGGCCAGCCTGCCTTACGCCAACACCTTGCCCGGTTTTGAGCCCTACCTGCGCGGCCCCCAGGCCACCATGTACGCCGTGCGCCCCTGGACGATTCGCCAATACGCCGGTTTCTCGACCGCCGAAGAATCGAATGCCTTCTACCGCAAGGCCCTGGCCGCCGGCGGGCAGGGCGTGTCGGTGGCGTTCGACCTGGCCACCCACCGCGGCTACGACTCCGACCATCCCCGCGTGACGGGCGATGTCGGCAAGGCCGGCGTGGCCATCGATTCGGTCGAGGACATGAAGATCCTGTTCGACCAGATCCCGCTGGACAAGGTCTCGGTCTCGATGACCATGAACGGCGCGGTGCTGCCCGTGCTGGCCGGCTACGTGGTGGCGGCAGAAGAGCAGGGCGTGAGCCAGGACAAGCTTTCCGGAACCATTCAGAACGACATTCTGAAAGAGTTCATGGTGCGCAACACCTACATCTACCCGCCCAAGCCGTCGATGAAGATCATTGGCGACATCATCGAGTACACGGCCCGCAACATGCCGAAGTTCAACTCGATCTCGATTTCGGGCTACCACATGCAGGAAGCCGGCGCCAACCAGGCGCTCGAGCTGGCCTTCACCCTGGCCGACGGCAAGGAATACGTGAAAACCGCCATCGCCAAGGGCATGGACGTGGACGAGTTCGCGGGCCGCCTGTCCTTCTTCTGGGCGATTGGCATGAACTTCTACCTCGAAGTCGCCAAGATGCGCGCTGCACGCCTGCTGTGGTGCCGCATCATGAAGGAAACCGGCGCGAAGAACCCCAAGAGCCTGATGCTGCGCACGCACTGCCAGACCAGCGGCTGGAGCCTGACCGAGCAAGACCCCTACAACAACGTGGTGCGCACCACCATCGAGGCCATGGCGGCCGTGTTTGGCGGCACGCAAAGCCTGCACACCAACGCCCTCGACGAAGCGATTGCCCTGCCCACCGAGTTCTCGGCCCGCATTGCGCGCAACACGCAGCTGATCATCCAGGAAGAAACCCACATCACCAACGTGATCGATCCCTGGGCGGGCAGCTACATGATGGAAAAGCTGACCCAGGACATGATGGACGCCGCCTGGAAGATCATCGAAGAAGTCGAAGCCATGGGCGGCATGACCCAGGCCGTGGACAGCGGCTGGGCCAAGCTCAAGATCGAGGCCGCTGCCGCGGAAAAGCAGGCGCGCATCGATTCCGGCAAAGACGTCATCGTGGGCGTCAACAAATACAAGCTGGCCAAGGAAGACCCGGTCGACATCCTGCAGATCGACAACGTCAGGGTGCGCGAAGGCCAGGTGGCCCGCCTCAACGCCATCAAGGCAAATCGCGATGCAGCCAAGGTGCAGCAAGCGCTGGATGCTCTCACTTCTGCAGCAGAAAGCGGAGAAGGCAATCTGCTGGCGCTGTCGATCGATGCCGTGCGCCTGCGTGCCACGGTGGGCGAAGTCTCCGATGCACTGGAAAAGGTCTTTGGCCGCCACCGCGCCGACACCCAGAAGGTCACCGGCGTGTACGCCGCCGCCTACGACTCGGCCGAAGGCTGGGACAAGCTCAAGAGCGAGATCAACGCTTTTGCCGACACCGAGGGCCGCCGTCCCCGCGTGATGATCGCCAAGCTGGGCCAGGACGGCCACGACCGCGGCGCCAAGGTGGTGGCCACGGCCTTTGCCGACCTGGGCTTTGACGTGGACATGGGCCCGCTGTTCCAGACCCCCGAGGAATGCGCCCGCCAGGCCATCGAGAACGACGTGCACGCCGTGGGCGTCAGCACCCTGGCGGCCGGGCACAAGACCCTGGTGCCCGCCATCATCCAGTCGCTCAAGGACCAGGGCGCCGACGACATCATCGTGTTCGTGGGCGGCGTGATTCCGGCGCAGGACTATGAATTCCTGTACGAAGCCGGCGTGAAGGGCGTCTATGGCCCTGGCACCCCCATCCCCGCCAGCGCCAAGGACGTGCTGGAGCAGATCCGCAAGGCCATCGCGTGATTCCTGCCGCGTTGCTGGAAGGCGTGCTGCACGGCAATGCCGCCGTGCAGCGCCGCGCCCTGTCCAAGGCCATCACCTTGCTCGAATCGACCCGCCCGGACCACCGTGCGCAGGGCGACGAGCTGCTGACAGCGCTGCTGCCCCACACCGGAAAGTCCTTCCGGCTGGGCATCAGCGGGGTGCCCGGTGTGGGCAAATCCACCTTCATCGAGGCGCTGGGCCTGTACCTGATCGGCCAGGGCCACCGCGTGGCGGTGTTGACCATCGATCCGTCGAGCACGGTGTCGGGCGGCTCGATCCTGGGCGACAAGACCCGCATGGAGCACCTGTCGGTGCATCCGCAGGCCTATATCCGCCCCAGCCCTTCGAGCGGCACCCTGGGCGGCGTGGCCGAGAAAACCCGCGAAGCCATGCTGGTCTGCGAAGCGGCAGGCTATGACGTGGTCATCGTCGAGACCGTGGGCGTGGGCCAGAGCGAGATTGCCGTGGCCGGCATGACCGACATGTTCGTGCTGATGCAGTTGCCCAATGCGGGCGACGACCTGCAGGCCATCAAAAAGGGCGTGATGGAGATTGCCGACCTGGTGGTCATCAACAAGGCCGACATCGACAAGAACGCCGCCACCCGGGCCGAGGCGCAGATCACCTCGTCCCTGCGCCTTTTGAGCCAGCACGGCAATCCCGAGAATGCGCACCACAACGAGACGCTGTGGCACCCCCAGGTGGTGCAGCTGAGCGCGCTGCTGGGGCAGGGGGTGGATGCCTTCTGGGCGGCGGTGACGCAGTTCCGCCAGTTGCAGACGGCCAATGGCCGCCTGGCCTTGCGCCGCGAAAAGCAGTCGCTGGCCTGGATGTGGGAGCGCATCGACGCGGGGCTGAAGCACGCATTTCGCCACCACCCGGCCGTTCAACACCTTCTGCCGTCCTTGCAGGCCGAGGTGGCCGCAGGGCGCATCGCCGCTTCCACAGCGGCAAGAAATCTGCTTTTGGCGCAATCCCAATAAGCGCTGACAGCTATCAAAAACAGAGCATTACCACCAAAGGACCGATATGCACGAAATCCTGGAAAAACTGGAGCAAAAGCGCGCGCTGGCGCGCCTGGGCGGCGGGCAAAAGCGCATTGATGCGCAGCATGCCAAGGGCAAACTCACTGCGCGTGAGCGCATCGAACTGCTGCTCGACGACGGCACGTTCGAAGAGTGGGACATGTTCGTGGAGCACCGCTGCACCGATTTCGGCATGGAAGCGAACAAGATCCCCGGCGACGGCGTGGTCACCGGCTACGGCATGATCAACGGCCGCCTGGTCTTCGTTTTCAGCCAGGACTTCACCGTCTTCGGTGGCGCCCTGTCGGAAACCCATGCCGAGAAGATCTGCAAGGTCATGGACCAGGCCATGAAGGTCGGCGCTCCCGTGATCGGGCTGAACGACTCGGGCGGTGCGCGCATCCAGGAGGGCGTGGCCAGCCTGGGCGGCTATGCCGATGTGTTCCAGAAGAATGTGCTGGCCAGCGGCGTGATTCCCCAGATCAGCATGATCATGGGCCCCTCGGCCGGGGGCGCGGTGTATTCGCCCGCCATGACCGATTTCATCTTCATGGTGAAAGACAGCTCCTACATGTTCGTCACGGGCCCTGAAGTGGTCAAAACCGTGACCCACGAAGAAGTCACGGCCGAAGAACTGGGCGGCGCGGTCACCCACACCACCAAGAGCGGTGTGGCCGACATGGCCTTCGAGAACGACGTCGAAGCCCTGATGATGCTGCGGCGCCTGTACAACTACCTGCCGCTGAACAACCGCGAAAAAGCCCCGGTGCGCCCCAGCAACGACCCGGCCGACCGCGCCGACCGGTCGCTCGACACCCTGGTGCCCGACAACCCGAACAAGCCCTACGACATGAAGGAGCTGATCACCAAGACGGTGGACGACGGCGACTTCTTTGAGCTGCAGCCCGAGTACGCGAAGAACATCCTGATCGGTTTTGCCCGCATGGAAGGCCAGACCGTGGGCATCGTCGCCAACCAGCCACTGGTGCTGGCCGGCTGCCTGGACATCAAGAGCTCGATCAAGGCCGCGCGTTTTGTGCGTTTCTGCGATGCCTTCAACATTCCCGTGGTGACCTTTGTCGATGTGCCTGGTTTCATGCCCGGCACCTCCCAGGAATACGGCGGCATCATCAAGCACGGCGCCAAGCTGCTGTATGCGTATGCCGAGTGCACCGTGCCCAAGATCACCGTCATCACCCGCAAGGCCTACGGCGGCGCGTACGACGTGATGAGCTCCAAGCACCTGCGCGGTGACGTGAACCTGGCCTGGCCCAACGCCGAAATCGCCGTGATGGGTGCCAAGGGTGCGGTGGAAATCATCTTCCGCGAAGACAAGAACGACCCCGTCAAGCTCGCCGCCCGTGAAGCCGAATACAAAGAACGCTTTGCCAACCCCTTCGTGGCCGGCGCCCGCGGTTTCATCGACGACGTGATCCTGCCGCACGAAACCCGCAAGCGCATCTGCCGTTCGCTGGTGATGCTCAAGGACAAGAAACTCGACAACCCCTGGCGCAAGCACGGGAATATCCCGCTGTGACCTCCTCCGGTTCAGTCGCAGGGGGGGTGGAGGGCGGACCGGGCTGCATGGGCGCTTTGCTCCGTGTCCCCCGGCCTTCGGCCTCCTCCTTGACCTGCGCAAAGCGCCCACGCAGCCCGGTCGGGGCGCTGCGTCTTGCATGCCCCGAAAACACCTCCTTCTCAGCAATGGGTGCGGCGTGTCTGCCGCAGCGAAGTCAAGGAGGAGCCCGCAGGGCGGGGGACATGAGCGGAGGCGGATACGCCGCATCCATTGCGGACCAGGCACCACAGCGCACCCATGCCAGCGCTCCCCACATTCGTTAGGAAATCAAAAGTGTTCACCAAAATCCTGATTGCCAACCGCGGCGAAATCGCCTGCCGCGTCATCGCCACCGCCCGCAAGATGGGCATTGCCACCGTGGCGGTGTATTCCGACGCCGACAAGGAAGCCCGCCATGTCAAGCTGGCCGACGAGGCCGTGCACATCGGCGCCGCGCCCAGCCGCGAGTCGTATCTGCTGGCCGACAAGATCATTGCCGCCGCCAAGCAGACCGGCGCCCAGGCCATCCACCCCGGCTACGGCTTCCTGAGCGAGAACGAAGCCTTTGCCCAGCGCTGCGAAGACGAGGGCATCGCCTTCATCGGCCCCAAGGCGCATTCGATTGCCGCCATGGGCGACAAGATCGCCTCCAAAAAGCTGGCCCTGGAAGCCGGCGTGAGCACCATCCCCGGTTACAACGACGCCATCAGCGGCCCTGAGCAGGCGGTGGAAATCGCCAAGGGCATCGGCTACCCCGTGATGATCAAGGCCTCGGCCGGCGGTGGCGGCAAGGGCCTGCGCGTGGCCTTCAACGACAAGGAAGCCTTCGAAGGCTTTGCTTCCTGCCAGAACGAGGCCCGCAACAGCTTCGGCGACGACCGCATCTTCATCGAGAAGTTCGTCCAGGAGCCGCGCCACATCGAAATCCAGGTGCTGGGCGACAGCCATGGCCATGTGATTTACCTGAACGAGCGCGAGTGCTCCATCCAGCGCCGCCACCAGAAAGTGATCGAAGAAGCGCCGTCGCCCTTCATCAGCGAGGCCACCCGCAAGGCCATGGGCGAGCAGGCGGTGCAACTGGCCAAGGCGGTGAAGTACCAGTCGGCCGGCACGGTGGAATTCGTGGTCGGCAAGGACCAGGACTTCTACTTCCTGGAGATGAACACCCGCCTGCAGGTGGAGCACCCGGTGACCGAGTGCATCACCGGCCTGGACCTGGTGGAACTGATGATCCGCGTGGCGGCGGGCGAATCCCTGCCTTTGACCCAGGCGGACGTCAAGCGCGACGGTTGGGCCATCGAGTGCCGCATCAACGCTGAAGACCCCTTCCGCAACTTCCTGCCCTCCACCGGCCGCCTGGTGCGTTTTCAGCCACCGCACGAATCCATGTTCCAGTCGGACACCGCCAAGAAGCTGGGCGTGCGCGTGGACACCGGGGTGTACGAGGGCGGCGAGATCCCCATGTACTACGACTCGATGATCGCCAAGCTCATCGTGCACGGCACCGACCGCAACGATGCGATTGCCAAGATGCGCGCGGCGCTGAATGGCTTTGTGATCCGCGGCATCAGCAGCAACATTCCGTTCCAGGCCGCGCTCTTGGCCCATCCGAAGTTCGTCACGGGCGAGTTCAACACCGGCTTCATCGCCGAAAACTACGGCAAGGGCTTTGCGGCCGAGGATGTACCGCACGGCGATCCGCTGTTCCTGGTGGCCTTGGCGGCGTACATGAACCGCCGCTACCGGGCGCGCGCTTCGGGCATCAGCGGCCAGATGGCCGGCCATGAGGTCAAGGTGGGCGAGACCTTTGTGGTGGTCCAGCTGGGCGCCGAAGGCCAGAACCAGCACCATGAAGTGACGGTGTCCGATTTTGAAGGCAAATCGGGCTCCAGCGCTGTACTGGTGGGCGCTAACAGCTACCAAATCAGTAGCGATGCCACGCTGGGCCAGATCCGTGTCGAGGGCAGTTGCAATGGCCAGGGCTTTACGGCCCAGGTCGAACGCGGCACCGCCAAGAACCCTCTGGCCCTGCGCATTGCCCACAACGGCACGCAGATCGACGCCCTGGTGCTCTCGCCCCTGGGCGCCCGCTTGCACCAGCTGATGCCTTTCAAGGCGCCGCCGGACCTCTCCAGGTTCCTGCTCTCGCCCATGCCCGGCCTGCTGGTCGATGTGGCCGTGCAGCCCGGCCAGAAGGTCCAGGCTGGCGAACGCCTGGCGGTGATCGAAGCCATGAAGATGGAAAACATCCTGTTTGCCTCGCAGGACGGCGTGGTGTCCAAGGTCGTGGCCGGCAAGGGCGAGTCCCTGGCCGTGGACCAGGTGATCCTGGAGTTCGTCTAAATCTGGGTGGCCCCCGGTGCCTGGCTCCGGGGGCTTCCAGACCGCCGCAGGTGGTGGGGGCCGTGCGGCCCTCTTTTTTCTCTTGGAGCGTGGCGGCCCGGACCGCCGCATCCGCACATTGGCAGGAGCCTTGGCATGAGCACACACACACGCCCCTTCAAAGTTTTGGGCATTCAGCAGATCGCCATCGGCGGTCCCGACAAAAAGCGCTTGCAGACCCTGTGGGTGGACATGCTGGGCCTGGAGGTCACGGGCACCTTCCGCAGCGAGCGGGAAAACGTGGACGAGGACATCTGTGCCATGGGCACCGGCCCTTACAAGGTCGAGGTCGATCTGATGCAGCCCCTGGACCCCGAGAAAAAGCCGGCCGTGCACACCACGCCGCTGAACCACGTGGGCCTGTGGATCGACAACTTGCCGGTGGCCGTGGAATGGCTCAGCGCCCAAGGCGTGCGCTTTGCGCCAGGCGGTATCCGCAAGGGCGCGGCAGGCTATGACATTTGCTTCCTGCACCCCAAGTCGAACGATGAATTTCCGATCGCAGGCGAAGGGGTGCTGATCGAGCTGGTTCAGGCCCCGCCCGAGGTGGTGGCGGCGCTGGGCTGAACCCAGTCCAGGGCGCAGATAGACGCGTTCTTTGATTTTTTCATAGCATGCAGCGCTTACCGTACGGGCGCTGCAGCCTGAACAGGGGCTTATTTCAGCCCCGGGTTTGCCCCAGCGATCAGCGTTTGGGGGCAGGGCAGGTCTTGATGCCCAGCAGGGTGTAGGCCGGACAGAAACGGAACACGCCCGTGGCGACCAGAACGGCGCCCAACCAGCCCCAGGCCCCGATCATTCCGGTGGCCGCCAGGGCGATCAGGACCCCTCCAGCCAGGATGCGCAGCACGCGGTCTGCGGTTCCCACATTGATTTCCATGGTGTTGTCTCCTGTGCGATGCAAGGGGCCCCAGTGTGCCTGAAACGGTCCTCGAAACCGGGGATTTATGCCGGAACGGGCAGGGGATGGGCGCTGATCCAGCGCTGCAGCTCTGCCGCGGACACGGCACCGGACAACCGGGCCACTTCCTGGCCCTGGTGGAACAGGATCAAGGTGGGAATGCTGCGGATTTGGTAGCGCGCGCTGGCCTGTGGGGCCGCGTCTGTGTCCACTTTGACGCAACGAACCCGGGGCATCGCGCGGGCCGTGGCGGCAAACTGGGGCGCCATGGCTTTGCAGGGCCCGCACCAGGCCGCCCAGAAATCCACGACCACGGGCAGTTCGGTGCCTTTCAAAAAGCCGGGCAGGGCTGCATCGCCCAAGGCGACGGGTTCCGCCGCCATCAGATCGGTCTGGCAGCGGCCACAAGCCACTTCATGGGAGAGTTTGTCAGCGGCGACACGGTTTTTGGCGCCGCATTGGGGGCAGACAAGGTGCATGGAAGGTCCTGGATGAAAAAAGAGGCCTGCGGGTGCGCTGCAGGGGGGCACGTCGCCAGCCGGTAGGGAAGTTCTTCAGGCGTGCAATGTACGCGCTCTTGAGCAGAACTTCAATGTAACTTACATGTTTATAGCTTTTCAAGAAAAAAGGAAAAAGTTCTTCAAAACAGGGGGCAGCAGGGGGCCTCGGGCGAGGGATGCCCCCTGCGGACTCCTGGGCGGCTTATTTGCGCCCAAAGAGGCCGGCACCCATCTGGTCCAGGCCGGCCCGGAGCTTTTCGCGGTCCTCGTGGTAGTACATGCTGGCCGTGATCGACGTGTTGCTGTGGCCCAGCATTTTTGAGGCGTTTTCCATGGTCATCAGCCCGGCATTGATGGCCAGGGTGGCGCCGGAATGGCGAAACCAGTGGGGCGAAAAGTCGCGCAGCTGGCTGGCAATCAGGCTGCGTGTGTGCGGGTCCAGTTCGGCGAGCAATGCGCCCAGGTCGATCGCATCGGCTGTTTCCATGGCCAGGCGCTTCACTTCCTGGTACAGCGTTTCGGCCGACAGGGCCAAACCTGGGTGCTTGCGGTTGTTGTCCCGCAGCGGGCGAATGGCGGGAGACGCATCGGTTTTGTCCGGCAGCGGGGGCAGGCCCAGGGCGCTGCGATAAAAAGCCAGGGCATCGACCACCCAATCCGCCACGGGCAGGGTCTGCTCCTTGCGTCCCTTGCGCACCAGCAGCACCTGCCATCCGGAATGGGTGCGTTGAAAGGAGTTCATGCGCAAGTTGCAGATCTCCTGGCGCCGGCCCCAGAGCCCGAAGAACAGCGCAAAAATCCACCGCCGACGGTGTTGCCGCGCCAGCGCAAGGCCGTCCGCCTCTCCCGCATCGATCAGCTGGCCCATGGCGGTGTCGATGGCCCGGCCCATGGCCTGGATGGCTTCCTGGGGCACGCTGCGCGAAACCTGCTCGCGTGAACGGGAGGTGGAGCGGCGCACGCGGGACACCGGGTTGCTCAAGACATAGGCGCGTTTGGTGTGGTTGTCCGGGACACGCCAGTGCTCGTACATGGCGTTCAGGATGGACAGGGCCTGGTTGATGCTGGAGCGCTGCAAGGGCTGGCTGAAAGGGCGCCTGGCCCCCTTGCCATCGACAGGGGTACAAACCAGGCCGGGCAACACACCCGCCATGGGGGTGCCGGCCAGCGCCGATTCATATAGCAGCACATCAAGTTCGCTGGCATCGCGCAGCAGCCAGCGCTGCCCGTCTCCGGTGCGCTCGGGGTGGTTGTGGCGCAAGAACAGGCGAAAACGCTCCGCCTCATTGCGATAAGACCGCCATGTGGCCTGGCTGCGCACCGCATAGATGTCCAGCCAATGGCGCAGCGCCAGATCGTCGTCCAGCTCCAGCAGGTTGGGATGGGCGGAAAGCCCCCCCGCAGACGGGGGCACAGGGGCCGGTAGCCAGGTGTCGTTCATGGTGCGGTATTCAAGGACGGGGTGGGCGGAGCCGGGTCTTCAGAGGAGGGCGCCGGGAGGTTTGTCCCCCAGGTTTGCACATGCAGCCAGGCCTGTGCCTGTTGTGCCAGTTGCTGTTCCAGGTGGTCCACGCGCTGCTTTTGCTGGACCTGGGACTCTTTTTCGGTTTGCAGGACCATCTGCGCCTTGGCCAGCTCGATGCCGGCGTGGGCCAACTGCTCACGCAGGCTGTGTTCCAGGGCGCGGGCGGCATGGGCACGTTGTTCTGCCTGGTCTGCCCGGGCATGGGCTTCGCGAACGTCTTGCCGGGCGCGGTCCATCTGCAGGGCAGCTTCGCGGCGATCCTTGTCGGCCTGGGCTTGCAGGGCCGTGAGGTGGGCCTGCAGCGCACCCACCTGGGTGTTGAAGGCCTGGCGCTGGGCGTGCATCTGGGCCTCGAAGTCCTGGCGGGCGTGGCCCAGTTCTTCGGCGGCACCGCGCAGGGCGGCGTTGTGGGCCAGAGCGGTCTCGGCCAGGTTGCGCTGGAGCTTTTCGGTCTCCTGGAGGTATTGCACTTGGGCCGCATTCAGGCGCTCGGTCTCTGAGGCCAGGGCGAGCCCCAGCCGATCGATCTGCGCCTGCAGGGCCGTGTTGTGCGCCTGGGCGGTGGTGTGCTCAGCCACAAGGGTGGCTATCTGCGCCTGGGCCTGGGTGTGCGCTGCCTGCTCTGCAGCCAGTTCCGCGTCCAAGGCCCGGATCTTTTGCCCCAAAGGTTCGGCCGACAACTCGACCGACAGCGCCCAGAGCTGTTCCAGCAGCCGATTGGCACTTTGGCGCGCGGCATCGGGAATGCCCGCGTGCTGGGCCTGCAAGCGCTGGGACAGGCGGGCGTACCAGGTCCGTACATCGGCCGCCACGGCATTGCTGCTGCCCCAGCGGCCCACTTTCAGCACGCTGTGGCTGTTGGGCTGGATGCCCCGGCGGGCCAGTTCATCGCAGACCATGAAGTTGTAGCTGCTGCGGTCTTCAAACTGTGCCCGCAAGACCTGCAACCGCTCGGCGAACGCCGGGGCATCGGCATCGCCAGGCAGTTGCAAGGCGGTGGCGTCGAAGGCCGCGAGCGGTGCACCACGGGGCGAATTTTCCGGTGCGTCCGCCGCAACAACCGGCTCGGCGAGGGGGGAAGGGGCAAAAGAGGACATGGTCAGGACTTAAAGAGCGAATCCATCGGTCGAAAATCGAAGCCCTAAAGATACATCAAGTATTCGATCAATGACGCGTCATTTGTCTTTATTTCAAACATCATTGTTCTTTAATTTGTGATTACTTATATAATCACAAGTAACTCAAGGGCCTGCCGGCTTCTGCGCAAAATCAGCCGCTCTCCAAGCTCTTTCTCATCAAAGCCCGCCAAAAACATGCCGCGGGCCTCATTCACCTCTCCCAACGGGGTCCATCGCCCTGGCCAGACCGCCACGCCAGGGCCCGGAAGTGCCGGCACAATGGCGGGCATGAAATTCCTTCACACCATGCTGCGCGTCGGCAACCTGCAACGTTCGATTGATTTCTATACCCAGGTGCTGGGCATGCAATTGCTGCGCACTTCGGAGAACCCCGAATACCGCTACTCCTTGGCCTTTCTGGGCTTTGAAGGCGGCAATCCGGCCCAGGCGGAACTCGAACTGACTTACAACTGGGATGTCGAGAGTTACGAGCACGGCACGGCCTATGGCCACATCGCGCTGGGCGTTCCCGATGCCTACGCCGCTTGCCACCACATCAAGGCGGCCGGTGGCCAGGTGACCCGGGAAGCCGGTCCCGTCAAAGGTGGCAGCACGGTGATTGCGTTCGTGACCGATCCCGATGGCTACAAGATTGAGCTGATCCAGCGTGGAGACGGCGCTGGCGGCGCCGGTCTGCGTTAGACCAGGGCTCAGGGCCTGAGTTGCTACTATTTAAATAGCTACTACCGCCCATCTAGCGTGCCTTGCATGCATATTTAACCCCTCAAGGAGCAACACCATGCGTTTTCGTCTCATCCTTTCGGCCTTGGCTTCTGCATCGATCGTGGGCTGCGCGGCCTATGCCACCGGCCCCAGCGCCACGGCGCAACTCCAGGCCACGCGTGGCAACAACACGACCGGCACGGTGCGTTTTGTGCAGGACGGCGAAAAGGTGCGCATCAGCGGTGAAGTCCGCGGCCTGCGCCCTAACAGCGTGCATGGATTCCATGTGCATGACAAAGGCGACTGCTCCAGCGGCGATGGCATGGGCACGGGCGGGCATTTCAACCCCGGTGGCAAGCCGCACGGCCAACATGGCCACGGCGAACACCACACCGGCGATCTGCCCAGCCTGGTAGCGGATGCCCAGGGGGTGGCGCGGTTCAATTTGGTGTCGCACAGCATCCGCGTGGGCAGCGGCGCCCAGGAAATCGTCGGCCGGGGACTGATCGTGCACCGCGACCCGGACGACTACGCCACCCAACCCACCGGCAACGCAGGGCCCCGGCTGGCCTGTGCCGTGATCCAGCGCGACTGAGGACACCCGGCCACGGACGCCCGGCACGCCAGACCCGGGCGCCTGTTCTTTTGATGGCAGACGACCCCCCTCCCCCCCTATGACCGCCACTTCTTCGAACCTTGCCGATTTGCGCAAAAGCTACGAGCGCGCCGAACTCAACGAAGAGGCCTCCCGGTCCGATCCCCTGCAGCAATTTGACCAATGGCTCCAGGAAGCCATCCGGGCCGAGCTGCCGGAGCCCAATGCCATGACCGTGGCCACCGTGGGCAGCGACCTGCGGCCCAGCACCCGCGTGGTGCTGATCAAGGGCTACGACGCGCGGGGCATCGTCTGGTACACCAATTACGAAAGCCGCAAGGGACAGCAACTGCAAGGCAATCCCTATGCCGCATTGCAGTTCCACTGGACGGAACTGGAGCGCGTGGTGCGCATCGAGGGCCAGGTGGTCAAGGTCAGCGACGAAGAAAGCGATGCCTATTTTCACAGCCGCCCGCTCGACTCCCGCATCGGGGCCTGGGCCAGCCCGCAAAGCCAGGTGATTTCCGGGCGGGGGGTTCTGGTGGCCAATGCCGCGAAATACGGCGCGCAATTCTTGCTCAAGCCCCCTCGCCCACCGCACTGGGGCGGTTTTCGCCTGGTGCCCGACACCTGGGAGTTCTGGCAAGGCCGCAAAAGCCGCCTGCATGACCGCCTGCGCTACCGCCAGGCTGGCCCAAGCTGGGTCCGCGAGCGCCTGGCCCCCTGAGGCATGGGATGCCCCCCAGAGGGGCCCCATCCAACCCCAGTTCTTGGAGACTTTGTTTTATTTTTCTTTGAACTTAAAACATGTAAGTTACATTAAAAGCATGCTCACCCATTCCCTTTCTTCCCAACGGCCCACAGGGGCACAGCTTTTTCAAGCCTGGCTGAACACCGAAAGCTGGAAAGCCTTTCAGGCCCTCAGCCCGGAGCCCCAAGGGGTGTATGAAACCATCTGGAATGCCTGGCTGCAGTCCTTGCACGTTTGCACCGACGGGGGCATCGTCACTTCGACCAAAGCCTGGCACGAGGCGCACGCCGAAGATGCCGCCCATTTCCTGCGCATTCGCTCTGGCCAAAAAGCACACCACCAACCCGACCGTCTGCTCAGCGCAGTCACCCGCCGCCGCTACTGGCGGGTGCTGGACCGCATTTACGACCATGCTGTCATCCAGGGCTGGATCGGGGCCAACCCGTTCATCGAACTACCCCGCGCCGAGCAACCCCAGGCCGTCGATCAGCTGGGGCACTGCCTGCCCCCGGCCCTGTGGGCACGCCTGCCCCGGCATTTTCCGGACAGCGATAGCCTGCAGGGAGCGCGCGACCACGCTGTTTTGTGGCTCTTGTACGAACTGGCCCTGGCGCCTGAAGAAGTGCGGGCCCTGGGCGATGCCCACCTGCTCGATGGTCTGCGCTGTCCCCTGGGGCCCGAATGGGCACAGGTGCCTGCGGCCCTGCAGATTGAAGGCGCTCGCAAGGCCCAGCGGCGCATCCTGCCGCTCTCCCCCCGGCTGGGCCAGGCGATTGCCACCTGGCGGCAGTGGCGCCACGCCCATGATCCGCACCTGGAGGGCTGGCTGTTCCATTCCCGCAAGGGAGGGCCTCTGTCGATCCGGGCCTTGTTCCATGTGGCCTCCAAAGTCATCCAGGCAGCGCATGCCGCACAGCCGTCGAGCGAAAGCGCGGGCGCCTTGCAACGGGTCGGGCCCCAGGTGCTGCGCAATACCGCCATCGTGACCTGGCTGCGCTCCGGCCTGAGCGAGGCCGAGGTGGTGCAGCGGATCGGCGTGGAAAGCCCGCGGGCCCTGGGGCATCTGCGCCACCAGGTTCCGCTGGCCCCTGCCCTGTCCGCCCCCCAGGCATGCGGTCCGGCGCCGGCGTCCGAAGGTTCAGGGTGAACGGCTCACCAGCCACAGCACCACGGGCACCGTGACCAGCGCCAGCGTGGTCGAAACCGCCACGCTGGCGGTGACTTCTTCTTGCGCCACCTCGTAGCGCTGGGAAAACAGGAACACATTGGCCCCCACCGGCAGTGCAGCCGCCACCACCATCACCGCCAAAGGCAGGCCCCACAGGCCCAAGGCCCAGCCCAGGCCGGCCAGCAGCAAGGGGTGCACGGTGTTTTTCACCAGGGAAATGGCCAAGGCCCGCTTGAAATGCCCCCCCACCGAGCTGTACGCCAGGGTGATGCCCACCATCAGCAAGGCCAGGGGCCCCAGCGCCTGGCCCAGCAGCTGCAGCGGCTTGTCGATCACCGCAGGCACGGTCCAACCCGTCTGGGCGAACAGCAAACCCGCCAGGATGGGCAGGGGCACGGGATGCAGAATGCCATTGCGCGCGGCCCGCAGCGCAGTCACCAGGGTCCCGGCATGGACCTGGCCGGGACGCCCTGCCCGTTCACGGGCCACGGCCAGTTCGAACACCACCGTGGCGGCCGTCAGCAGCACCAGGGAATGCACCGAAATCAGCGTGAACAAGGTGACCAGGCCCGCCTCGCCAAACGCCAGACCCACCAGGGGCACCCCGATCATGATGGTGTTGCTGAAGGTACTGGCCAAGGCCCGGGCCGCCGACACACTGCTGAACCCCAGCACCGCCAGCGCCACGCCGTAAATCAGCCCGGCCGCGGCAAAGTACACCGCCACCGGCCCGAAATTCAGGTCTTCCACATGCACCGTGCTCATGGTGCGAAACAGCAGGGCGGGCGTCAGCACCATGAACACCAGGTTGGACAGGTCCTTGATCGACGCGGCCTGGATCCAGCCGCCCCGCCCCGAAAGGAAGCCGATGGCAATGAACAGAACCAGGGGACGTCTCAGAAAACGGAAAATAAAGCACGTTAAGCCCATTGCAGACGCTAGATATTGACGAGTACGTCGGGTTTTCTCTTGTTTGAGTTGCCTCTTGTGGTAAG
>JAQUDN010000031.1 GCA_028685665.1 Burkholderiaceae bacterium
CTGTGGCTGGCGCAAGGGGTGGCGTCCGCACAGCCCCTGCCCCACCTGCCCCACCTGCCCCCACTGCCCCCCCTTCCCACCCTGTCCCAGCCCCTGCCGGGCACAGACCCGGCGCTGGCCCTGCGGCTGGACCGGGAGATGCGCACCAGCCCCCCGGCCCCGGCCCCCACCGCGGTGCCCGCCCCGCAAGCCCCGGCGTCCCTGAACGCCCCCGGGCCGGCCGGGCCAGCGCTCCCCGGGCCCGTCAGCACCTTCCAGCAGGACGAACGGGCCACGCTGGCAGGCCTGGTCCTGCTCGCCCTGCTCGGTGCGGGGGGATGGGCCTGGCGGCGGGCACGCACCCGGCGCCTGCGGCCCACGGACAACCCGGCGGCCGCCTCACCGTTGCCGCCCAGCGCCCCCAGGCCGGACGCTCCACAGCCGGTCGCCCCGCCGCCGATGGCGCCGATCGCGCCCCCGGATCAGCGCCCCGCAGCGCCCGCAAGCCCCGCAAGCCCCGTCCGCCTGGCCGTCGCTCCACCGCAGCCCCCGTCCCCGTCGGGAGCGCCCGCCGAGCCCCCCGCCGCCACGGTCGTCCTCGGCGCCCGGGAAACCCCGCTCGAACCGGCCGAAGCCGCCCAGGCCACAGACACCGCCCCGCTCGCGCCGCCCGTGGTGCCGCCCCTGGTGCAACGTGCCCCCCGGCAGCACCTGCGCAGCCTGCCCGCCCCGTTTGCGGCCTTGGTCCGTACCGGCCAGTACCTGCCCGCCATGCAGCTCTTGCAGGAAAGCCTGGAAACGGACACCAGCCCCGCCCCGCTGGCCTGCCTGGAACTGCTGCGGCTGTTCCACACCTTCAGCCGGGTCGACGACTTCAATGCCCTGCGGGCCCAGTTCCACCGCCGCTTCAATGCGCAGATTCCGGTCTTTGCCCATTTCAAGCGCCAGGGCAGCCACCTGGTGGACTACCCGGAAGTGCTGGCCGACATCGAAACCCATTGGGCCGAAGAGGCCCCGGATGCCCTGGTGGACCTGCTGGAGCATTACCTCTACCGCTCCAACCACCGCCCCGGCGTGCCACCCTTTGATCTGGCCGCCTTCGACGACCTGATGCTGCTGCACGCCATCGCGGAAAGCCTGGATTAAATTCATAGCAAACAGCGCAAGCCCCGCAAGGGCTGGAGGCGTTTTCAGGCTGTCATCCAATCCCCCGCGGCCGCGCGGCGCAGCAGATGGAATTCCGGGTTGATGTGGTGCACATGCAAGCCCTGGGTGGCGGCCAGGCGCTGCAGGCTCTGGCTGCTGTGCAGGCTGACATGGCCGTTGCGCGGGGCGATGTACCAGTCATCCTGGCGCGTCTGCGCATCCACCAGCTCGATGCCCAGCAGCAAAGTCCCCTGGGGCGCCAGGTACTCGACCATGCCGGCAAACCAGGCGGCCTGCTCGGCGTGGGGCACATGCTCGATCACTTCAAAGCAGGTGACCAGATCGAACACCGTGCCCGGCGCAGGGCGCTCCCCGCCGTGGAAAGCATCGGTGCTCTGGCATTCCAGCCCCAGCGCGCAGAGCTGGCGCGCAAACACCCCGTTGCCGCCGCCGTAGTCCAGCACCTTGCTGCGCCCCCGGGCACGCCACCACAAGGACGCCACCATCTGGCTGTTGCGCACCGGCCGCGCCAGCGGAAACGGCGGGTCGGCCCGCACGTAGTCGTCGTTGTAGATATGGGCCTTGAAATCTTCCGGGGCCCAGGCATCGAAGGCGGCAGTAAAGATAAAGCCGCACGCCGTGCAGCGGTGGTAGGGCACCGCCACCCCGTGCACCGGAAACTGCCGCATGCCGCTGAAATGGTCGTTGCAGCTGTCGCCAAAATCCCGGTGGCCCAGGGCGGACAGCTGCCGGGACTGGCACATGCCGCAATGGGGGGGCACCCCGGTCTGCAAGGGGGGCAAAGAGGCGGCAAGGGACATGGACATAGGCAAGGGCATGCGGTGCGCCGCAAGGTCAGGGAGAAGAGAACGGCAAAGGGGCCCGCGGTGGCACGCGCGGCGGGGATTTTTCGGCGGGCGCGGGAGGAAGCACCATGACCGCCCCCCGCTCCATGGCCTGCTCCACGGCCCCCGGGGGACAGGGCCCATCGGTATACAGCCAGGCGCCCCCCTGGCGGCATTTGCGCACCGGGCTGGGCGGGACGGCCCCGGCGGGCGATGCCGTTGGCAGGGACAAGGCGGCCCCGGCCGCCTTCAGGGAAAGCACCGGCTCCGCCACGGCGCCAGAAGCCGAGTGCAGCCAGCGCGGCAGCGACGGATGCACCCGCTCCAGTCCGTGCTGCACCCAGGGCTGGGACGGGCCACATACCACCAAGCCCCCCAGCGCCAGCAGCAGCCCCACGCCGAAAAGCCAACGCACACGCACCGCAGCCGCCTTGCCCGGAAACGGTCAGGCCCCGGCCGCCCGCGGGCGCCCAGGGTGCGGCGGGTGGGCGGCCAGGCAGCGCAGCACCGCCTCGGCCGTGGCCTGGGCTGCGCCGCGGTGGCTCTGGGCAAAGTGCTGCGCCGCCGCCTGGGCGGCCTCCAGGGCCGGCGGGTCCTGCACCAGGGCCCCAACGCGCTGCACGGCGGCGGCCATGTCGGGCACCCGCAGGGCGGCGTGCGCCTGGCAGGCCTGCTCGGCGGCCTCGGCAAAGTTGAAGGTGTGCGGGCCCAGCACCACCGGGCAGCCGCAGGCCGCCGCTTCGATCAGGTTCTGCCCCCCCAGGGGCGCAAAACTGCCGCCCAGCAGCACCCCGTGGGCCAGGCCGTAGTACAGCGCCATCTCGCCCATGGAGTCGCCCAGCCAGACATCGGCAGGCTCGGGGTGCGCCCCCCACTGGCTGCGGCGCGACACGCTCAAGCCCGCCGCCTGCAGCAACTGCTGCACCGCATCGAAGCGCTGCGGGTGGCGCGGCACGATCAGCCACTGCACGGCTTGCAGGGCGGCGGCCTGGGCATGGCTTGCTCCAGAATCAGTAGCTTCTTGGGCAATCCCTGTCTGGCCTGGAGGCCGTTTTGACTGCAAAGCCTGCAGCCACAGGGCTTCTTCGCCCTCGCGGCTGCTGGCCAGCAGCACCACGGGGCGGCGGGCGCGTTCACGCCAGCCGCGCCCCTGGGCCAGCAACTCGGCATCGGGCACGGCGTCAAATTTCAGATTGCCCCACACCCCTTGCACCGGCGCCCCCAGGGCGCGCAGGCGCTGGGCATCGGCCTCGGTCTGGGCCCAGACGGCCGCCAGTGCGGCATACGCGGGCCGCGCCAGCCAGGCCATGCGCCGGGCCTGGCGCAGCGAGCGTTCGCTGAGCCGCGCATTGGCCAGCACCAGCGGCAGGCCGCGCGCATGGCAGGCGGCAATCAGGCAGGGCCAGACCTCGGTTTCCATGAGGATGCCCAGGCGGGGCTGGAACTGCGCCAGAAAACGGGCCACGGCCCCCGGCGTGTCCCAGGGTTGCCAGACCTGCACATCGCCCGGCTGCAGCAGCTTGGCGCCCTCGGCGCGGCCGGTCGCCGTGCCATGGGTCAGGAGCAGGCGCATGCCGGGCAGGCGCGGGCGCAGGGCGGCCAGCAAAATCGCCGCCGCCCGGGTTTCCCCCAGCGACACGGCATGGATCCAGACCCAGGGGCCCGTGGACGGGGCCGGCTCGGCTGGCGCGGCGGGGCTATAGTGGCCAAAGCGCTCCTCCACCGCCAGGGCGTAGCCCGGCTCGGCCACGGCCCGGCGCCGCAGCTTGCGCCGCAGCAGGGGCTGGGCGGCCCAGGTCAGGGCCGAATACAGGCCTAAAGCGGCACGGTCCATCACAGGCAAGCGGGCGGTACGAGCCAAGAGCGCGGTGCGCCAGGGCGCTCAGTGCGCCGCGCTGCCCACCTGGGCGCCGGGCTTCACGCGCTCCAGCAGGGCCAGCATGGCGGCCTCGATGCGCTGCAGGGCTTCGGGGGTGTGGCCCTCGAAACGCAGCACCAGCACCGGCGTGGTGTTGCTGGCACGGATCAGGCCGAAACCATCGGGCCAGTCCACGCGCAGGCCATCGATGGAGTTGATCCGGGCCGGGGCGGCAAAGTGCTCGGCGGCCAGGGCCTGCAGCTCGGCGGTCAGGCGGTGCGGCTCGCCCTCGGCGCAGGCCACATTCAGTTCGGGGGTGGAGAAACTGCTGGGCAGGGCCTGCAGCACCGCCCCGGGGTCGGCACTGCGGCTCAGGATTTCGAGCAGGCGGCAGCCGGCGTAGGTGCCATCGTCAAAGCCGAACCAGCGCTCCTTGAAGAAGATATGGCCGCTCATCTCCCCGCCCAGGGGCGAATTCACCTCTTTCATGCGCGCCTTGATCAGCGAATGGCCGGTCTTGAACATCATGGCCACGCCGCCTGCGGCTTCGATGGCCGGGGCCAGGCGCTGGGTGCATTTCACGTCGAACAAAATGGTGCCGCCCGGCACGCGCGACAGCACGTCCTGCGCAAACAGCATCATCTGGCGGTCGGGAAAGATGTTGTGGCCGTCGCGGGTGACGATGCCCAGGCGGTCGCCGTCGCCATCGAAGGCCAGGCCCAGTTCGGCATCGCTGGCCTGCAGGGCGGCGATCAGATCGCGCAGGTTTTCTGGCTTGCTGGGATCGGGGTGGTGATTCGGAAAATGGCCATCCACCTCCGAAAAAAGCTCGATCACCTCGCAGCCCAGGGCCCGAAAAATCGCGGGCGCCGAAGCCCCGGCAATGCCGTTGCCGCAGTCCACCACGATTTTCAGGGGGCGGGCCAGCTTCACATCGCCCACGATGCGCGCCCGGTAGTCGGGCAGCACGTCCGCACAGCGCACCGAACCGCCGCTCTGCAGCTGCCAGCTCTCGGCCTCCATGGTGCGGCGCAGCTGCTGGATTTCGTCGCCATAGATGGCGCGGCCGTTCAGCACCATCTTGAAGCCGTTGTAGTCCTTGGGGTTGTGGCTGCCCGTGACCTGGATGCCGCTCTGGCACAGGGTGTGGGCCGCAAAGTACAGCAAGGGCGTGGTCACCAGGCCCACATCGATCACCTCGATGCCCGCCTCGACCAGGCCCTGGATCAAGGCCGCGCTCAGGGCGGGACCGCTCAGGCGCCCGTCGCGGCCCACGGCCACGGTGGTCTGGCCCTCGGCGCGGGCGGCGGTACCAAAGGCCCGGCCCAGCCCCAGAGCCACCTCCTCGTTCAGCGTGGACGGCACGATGCCGCGGATGTCATAGGCTTTGAAGATGGCGGGCGTGGGCTGCACGGAGGGGGTCTTTCGCAAGGGAATACAAGAAAGGGTCGGCTGGATTGTAGGGGGGCGGGCGGGCCGCCACGGCCTATGATGGCCGCCATTCGCCCACCCCCGCCCTGCGGATTTTTCGCCCCCAACGCCATGCACTTCCACCCTGCCACCGTCCAGACTTCGATCGACACGCCCCTGGGTGAGGTCCACCTGGCGGCTTCGCCCCAGGGCCTGGCCGGCCTGTGGTTTGCCGGCCAGAAACACCTGCCGCCCTCGCTCTCGGGCCCCCAGGCCTGGCCGCAGCAGGCGGCGCACCCGGTCCTGCAAGCCGCCGCCAGCCAGCTCCAGCAGTACCTGCGCGGCGAACGCCAGGGGTTTGAGCTGCCCCTGGACCTGTCGGGCGGCACGCCGTTTCAGCAAGCGGTCTGGCAGGCCTTGCGCACCATGGCCTGCGGCCAGAGCTGCAGCTATGGCGCCCTGAGCCGGCAGCTGGGCCGCGCCAGCGCGGTGCGGGCCGTGGCCGCCGCCGTGGGGCGCAACCCGATCAGCATCGTCGTGCCCTGCCACCGGGTGCTGGGCGCCGACGGCAGCCTGACCGGCTATGCCGGCGGCCTGGAGCGCAAACAGGCGCTGCTGGCGCTCGAAGGCACCACGGCACGGCCCTGAGCCCGGGGCCAGAAACAGCGCACCCAGGCCCGCGCTGCCCCTGGTCCAGCCCCTCCATTCCATCCACCCCACACAGGCCGCACAGGCCGCCCCTCAGGCCCCGGCCACGCGGCCTGCATGCAGCGGCACCCCGGCCGTGTCCAGGACGGCGCGCAACAAGGTGCCGTGGGTGGAATCGGTCACGTACAGCGTGCGCCGGTCCGCCCCGCCGAACGCCAGGTTGGTGGTCGAACTGCCTGGCAGGCCCCGCCACACGGCCTCGGGCTCGGCGCGTCCATTGAGCACCCAGACACAGCCCAGGCCCGGATTGGCCACCAGCAAGCGGCCCGCCTGGTCCACCGCCAGTCCATCCGGCCCGCTGGGGCCGTAGGAGGTAAAAAACTGCCCCACCTTGGCCACGCTGCCATCGGGCAGAAGCGGCACGCGCCAGACGCAGTTGCCGCGCGTCACGGCCAGGTAGAGCACACGGCCGTCCGGCGACAGGGCCACGCCATTGGGGCTGGGCACATTCGCCAGCAACAGGTCCAGCTGGCCGCTGGGCCGCAGGCGGTAGAGGCGGCCGCTCGGATCGTGCAGGCCGCTTTGGCCCTGGTCGGTGAAATAGAGGTTGCCCTCGGCATCAAAAATCAGATCGTTCACGCCCTTGAAGCGCTCGCTGTTGCGCCGCTCCAGGTAGGGGCTGACCCGGCCGCTGGCCACATCGAGCTGCACCAGGCCGTGCTTGTAGTCGGTGATGAGCAGCGTGCCCGCGGCCAGAAACTTCAGGCCATTGGGCTCGCCGTCGTACTCGGCCACCAGCGTCCACGCGCCCTGCGGGTCGATGCGGAAGATGCGGCCCCAGGGAATGTCGCTCACATACAGATTTCCGGCCCCGTCGAACACCGGGCCTTCGAGGAAGGAGTCGGTGGGGGTGCCGCCCCGGTTGGCATCGGCCCAGGCGCTGCGCTCGCGGCGGCGAAAGGGTTCGGGCATGGCCGTGAAGACCTCGAATTCACGGACCTGGGGGGCTTGCAGGAGAAACATGGCGGGGCTTTCGGGTTCTGGGGATTCAACAGGTTCAGCAGGGATCAGTCGGTGGTCTCGAAACCATACAGCCGCGCCGGGTTGTCCACCAGGATGCGGTCCATGGCGGCTTCGCTGCCGGCCCAGGCCTGGAGCAGATCGACCAGGTCGGCGTCGTTCACGGTGCCGGGCGGCTCGGTGGTGTGCGGCCAGTCGCTGCCCCACACCAGCCGCTCGGGCGCGGCCTGCACCAGGGCACGGCCCAGCGGCAGGGTATCGGCGTAGCCCGGGCCCTGCACGGTGGAACGCATGTACGCCCCCGAGAGCTTGACCCAGGTGTTGCCGCCATCGAGCAGCCGCCGCAGCACGCCACAGGCCTCAGCAGCCGGCCCCTGGGCCGGGTCGATGCGGCCCAGGTGGTCGATCACCAGGGGCACGGGCAGGGCCTGCAGCCGGGGCGCCAGCGCCACGATCTGCTCGGGGTGGGCAAACACCTGCAGGTGCCAGCCCGCGCAGGCCGGGTGCCCGGCCAGCTGGCGGGCCAGCGTGTCCAGCATCTCGGGCGGGGTGCGGCCCCAGGACTGGGGCGAGACAAAGTTGACCCGCAAGCCGCGCACGCGGCGCGCGGCCAGCCGGGCCAGTTCGGCCGCACTCACGTCCGGGCCCACCACGGCCACGCCGCGCGCGCTGTCGCCGAGCTGGTCCAGCGCCTCCAGCGTGCAGGCGTTGTCGGTGCCGTAGGTGGACGGCGTGACCACCACCGTGCGCGCGGTGCCCAGGCGGGCTTGCAAGGCCCGGTAAGCCGCCACGGGCGCCACCGGCGGCGTGCGCAGCCAGTGCGCCGAGGGCGCAAAGCGCGGATCGAAAATGTGCATGTGGCTGTCGCAGGCCTGGGGCGGCAGGCGGCGCAGCGGCCGGTTCAGCCCCACCGAATGGGGCACGGGCAGGGCGATTTCCGGCAAGGGCATGGCTCAGTCCAGCTTGATCTGGCCCTTGCGCACCACCTCGCCCCATTTGGCGTCTTCCTTCTGGAGGAAGGTGGCGAACTCGGCCGGCGTGGAGCCGATGGGCTGCGCGCCCAGGTCGGCCAGGCGCTGCTTGACCTCGTCCTCCTTCAAGGCGTCCTGGACGGCCTGGCGCAGCTTGGCGGCCACGGGGGCGGGGGTGTTGGCGGGCAGGAACAGGCCGTTCCACTCGTAGGCCTCGTAGCCGGGAATCGCCAGCTCGGCCACCGTGGGCACGTCGGGCAGGCGCCTGGAGCGCTCGGGCGCAGACACGGCCAGCGCACGCAGCTTGCCCCCGGCCACATGCGGGTAGGTGGCGGCCACGGTGCCGAACATGAAGTCCACCTGCCCTGCGATCACGTCGGTGATGGCCGGGCCGCCGCTCTTGTAGGGCACATGCACCATGTCCAGCTGCAGCCGCTGGCGCAGCAGCTCGGCCGCCAGGCGCTGCACGGTGCCGCTGCCGCCCGAGGCAAAGTTGATCTGGCCGGGCTGCGCCTTGGCCTTGGCGATCAGGTCGCTGAGGTTCTTGATCGGCGAATCGGCTTTGACGATCAGCACATTGGGCGCCAGCAGCACCAGGGACAAGGGCTGCAGCGCGGTGCTGGCATAGGGCATCTTCGGGAACAGGTGCGGGTTGATGGAGTACGGCGTGGCGTCGTAGAGCATGGTGTAGCCGTCGGCCGGGGCCTTGGCCACGAAGCTGGCGCCAATGGTGCCGCTGGCCCCGGCCTTGTTGTCCACGATCACGCTGGTGCCCAGCTTGGCGCCCATGCGGGCGGCCAGCAAGCGCGCCACCGCATCCGCCGCGCCCCCGGGGGCATAGGGCACGACCAGGGTGATGGGCCGCTCGGGAAAAGCGGCCTGGGCCACGCCGGCCACCAGGGCGCAGGCGGCGATCAGGGGTTTGAGGAAACGGATCATGGAATCTCCTGGGGTCATTCAATCAACAAAAAAGAGCGGTGCGAAAGAGCGGGGAATGGCACCAAGCCCCGCAGGGGCGGGCCCCCCTCATTCGGCCTTCAAATCCAGCGCCTGGGCCAGTTGCGTGTGGGTCGCCACCTCGCGCGCCAGGCGGGTGGCAAAGGCCGGGCCACAGACCGATTCGGCCTCCAGCCCCAGGCCACGCAGTGTGGCGGCCGTGGCATCGCGCCTGGCGAAGTCGGCGGCGGCGCGTTCCAGCGCCTGCGCCACGGCGTCGGGCAGTCCGGCCGGGGCCAGCAGGCCAAACCACACGTCGGCCGCGTACGGGCCTGCGCCCGCTTCGGCAAAGGTCGGCACCTCGGGCACCAGGGGCGAGCGCTGGGAGGCCCCCACCGCCAGCGCACGCAACTTGCCACTGCGGATCTGCGGCAGCACCGAGCCCAGCGTGGCGAACGAGCTGTCGAGCTGGCCGCCCATCAGGTCGGTCACCATGGGCGCGGCGCCCTTGTAGGGCACATGGTTCAACTGCAGGCCCTGGGCGCGGGCGAACATTTCGGTGGCGAAGTGGCCCGAACTGCCCACCCCCGCCGTGCCAGCGCTCACGCGGCCCGGCTCGGCGCGGGCTTTTTGCAGGTAGTCGGCCAGCGTTCTTACGGGCAGGCTGGGGGCCACCACCAGCACCGTGGGGCTGCGGGCCACGGTGCACAGCGGCCGGAAGGAGCGCACGGCGTCGAACTTGACACGGTGCTGGTACAGCCCCGGGATCATGGTGTGGTTGGTGGCGCCCAACAGCAGCGTGTAGCCATCGGCCGGCGCGCTGGCCACGGCCTGGGCCGCCAAGATGGTGTTGGCACCGGGCTTGTTTTCGACGATGAAGGGCTGGCCCAGCGCCTTGCTGGCGTGGTCGGCAAAGGTGCGGGCCACCACGTCGGTGGGGCCCCCGGCCGCAAAGCCCACGACCAGCTTCACGGCCTGGGTGGGATAGGCCGCTGCGTTGGTTTGGGCCCAGCCGGCACCAGATGCTATCAATGTAATAGCTGCGAGCGTATGCCGGATATGCGCCAGCGTCGTTTTTGGCTTGAACATGGCCAGCGCCTTCAATCCAGGCGGAGGCCGCTGGTGCGGACCACCGCGGCCCACTGGGCGGTTTCGGTTTTCAAGAACGCGCTGAACTGCGGGGCGCTGGAGCCCACGCCCTGCACGCCCAGCTCGGCAAAGCGCTTGGCCACCTCGGGGCTGGCGACGATGGCGCGGGTTTCGGCCTCCAGCCGCTCCAGCACCGGGCGCGGCGTGCCGGCGGGGGCGAACAGGCCATTCCACTCGCTGACCTGAAAGCCCGGCAGGCCCGATTCGGCCACGGTGGGCACGGCCTCCCAGCCTTCGGCGCGGCGGGCCGAGGTGATGGCCAGCGCGCGCAGCTTGCCGCTTTTCACGAAGGGGCCGCTGGCCGGGGTGGCGCTGAACATCACATCCACCTGGCCCCCGATCAGGTCGGTGAGCGCGGGCGCGCCGCCCCGGTAAGGGATGTGGGTCATGGCCAGCTTCTGGCCTTGCTTGAACAGCTCGCCCGCCAGGTGCTGGGCACCGCCGTTACCGGCCGAGGCATAGGTAAGGTGCCCGGGCCGCGCCCGGGCGGCCTTGATCACATCGGCCACCGAGTGCAGCGGCGATGCGGCGGGCACCACCATCAGCAGCGGCACCTGCAGCACCAGCGAAATCGGCGCGAAGTCCTTGGCCGCATCGAAGGGCAGCTTGGCAAACAGGCTGGGGTTGACGGTGAAGGCGGTGGCGTCGAGCAGCAGGGTGTAGCCATCGGCCAGGGCCTTGGCCACAGCGGCGGCGCCGAGGGTGCCGCTGCCGCCGGGCCGGTTGTCCACCACCACCGGCTGGCCCAGGCGCTGGCCCAGATGCGTCGCCAGCAGGCGGGCGGTGCTGTCGGCATTGCCGCCGGCCGGGTAAGGCACGACCAGCTTGAGGGGCTTGTCGGGCCACACGCCCTGGGCGTGGGCGGGCAGCGGCCCCACGGCAGCGCTTGCTAGCAAAAGAGTAGCTGCCAGCGCTTTGTGCAAGCGCTGGAGCGGCCGATTCTTCTTGAAGTCTTCTTGCATGGCTCTTGTCTCCTGTCGGGGGCGCAGGGCTGCGCGGCAGAGGGGCACGCGCAGCCCCGAGGCCCGTGGTGGTGGTGCGGCGGCCGGGGCCGGCCTTCAGGCGCTGGCGGTCTCGCCCTGGCGGCGGGCCAGCACCGCCAGCAGGTTCTGCGCAGCGCCCACGCCCATGTTCACGTAGGCGTCGGACGTGACACCGCCGATGTGCGGGCTCAGGAGGAAATGGGGCTCGCCCTGGAAGGGGTGGCCGGCCACCATGGGCTCGACCGCAAAGCTGTCGAGGCCCGCCGCCCTCACCTGGCCCGAGCGCACGGCGGCCAGCAGCGCGGCCTCGTCGATCAGGCCGCCGCGGGCGGTGTTCACCACGATCACACCGCGCTGGCACTGCGCCAGCGTGGCGGCGTTCAGCAGGTTGCGGTTGTCGTCGGTCAAGGGGCAGTGCAGCGAGATGGCATCGGACTCGCGCCAGATCGTGTCGAGCGGTACCGCCTGGACGTAGTCGGGCAGGTTCTTGGCGTAGGGGTCGAAGCCGATCACCCGCATGCCCAGGGCATCGGCCATCCGGGCAAAGCGCAGGCCGATGGCGCCCAGGCCCACCAGGCCCACGGTGCGTCCCCCCAGCTCCAGGCTCTTGTGCGTGGCCTTGTCCCAGTGGCCGGCGTGCATGCGCGCATCGAGCTGCACCACCGATTTGGCGCAGGCCAGCAGCAGCGCCAGGGCCTGCTCGGCCACGGCGGCGGCATTGGCGCCCACGGCGGCCACCACCTCGATGCCACGGGCCTGGGCAGCCCCCTTGTCGATGGTGTCGGTGCCGCTGCCGTGCTTGGAGATGACCTGGAGCCCGGGCGCGGCGTCCATCACCGCAGCGCCCACCTTGCCGTAGCGCACGATGATGGCCACCGGCTTGTGCTGGCGGCACAGGGCGACCAGGTCGTCTTCGGTGGGTGTCTTGCCCGCATAGACGATCTCGTAGCCCGCGAGCAAATCCAGGGCTTGCTGCGCCAGGTCGGCGCCCGTCACGAGGATGGTGGCTTGGCTCACAGCGACTCTCCTTCCTTCAGCACGCCGGCGGCGCGCAGGGCGGCGGGCAGCCACTTCGAGGCCGTGTCGCCCCGGGCGATGGCCTCGATGCGGGCGGCTTCGTCCGCCACCTTCTTGTCGGCCAGCGCCATCAGGGCCGGGGCCTTGGCGCGTTCGATCACGACCACGCCATCGGCATCGCCCACCACCAGGTCACCCGGGTGCACCACGGTACCCCCCACCGAAATCGGGTGGTTGATGCGGCCGGGCACGTACTTGGTCGGGCCGGCGGGGTTGAAACCCGCGCAGAACACCGGAAAGCCCAGTTCCAGCAGTTCCAGCTTGTCGCGGATGGCGCCATCCACCACCACGCCGCCCAGATGCAGCTTCTTGCAGGCGCTGAGCATCAGCGTGCCCATCAGGGCCGCCGTCTGGTCGCCCTTGCCGTCGATCACCAGCACATCGCCCGGCTGGGCCAGCGCAATCGCAGCGTGGATCATGAGGTTGTCGCCGGGGCGCACTTCCACCGTGAAGGCGGGTCCGGCCACCTTCATGGCCTGGTGCACGGGCGCCACGCGGCTGTGCAGGGTGCCGCGGCGGCCGGCCACGTCGGCCAGGATCGCCGCCTGGAAGGTGGCGGCTTTTTGCACGACCTCGGCGCTGACGCGTTCGAAGCTGCGGAGGATGTCGGGAAGTTGGGTCATGGTGTTGTCGATCAGTGGGTGTGGAAAAAGAAGAAAGGAGTGCGGTGCAGCAGGCCCTTGGGGCGGCCGGTTCTCAGTCGGCCTTGATGTTTCCGTCCTGGATGACCTTGGCCCACTTGGCGGAGTCGGCCTTTTGCAGCTCGCCCAGTTGCTGGGGCGTGCCGCCCACCAGCGTCACCCCCAGCTTGTCGGCCAGGGCAACCATGGCGGGGTCTTTCAGGGCCGCGGCGATCTCGCGGTTCAGGCGCTGCACGGTGGCTGCGGGCGTTTTGGCGGGTGCAAACACGGCCTGCCATTGCTCGACGACGAAGTCCTTGAGCCCGGCCTCGGCCATCGTTGGCACCTGGGGCAAGGCCGCCAGGCGCTGGGCCGAGGTGACGGCCAGGGCCCGCAGCTTGCCCGCCTGCACATGGGGCAACGCCGCAGCGGCCGGGGCAAACATGCACGGCACCTGGCCGGCCAGGGTGTCCTGCAGCGCCGGGGTGTCGCCCTTGTAGGGCACGTGGATGAAGCGCACCCCGGTTTGCTGCTGCAGCAGTTCGCCCTGCATCTGCAGGATGGTGCCGTTGCCGCCCGAGGCAAAAGCCAGCTTGCCCGGCTGCGCCTTGGCGGCGGCCAGCAACTCGGCCACCGTCTTGAACGGCTGGTTCGCACCCACCACCAGGATGTGGGGAATGGTGCCAAGGGTGATGACGGGCTCGAACGCCGCGATGGGGTCATACGGCAGCTTGCCCATCAGGTGCGGCGCAATCGCCTGCGGGCCAATCGATGTGCCCAGCAGCGTCAAGCCATCGGGCGCGGCCCGGGCCACCCACGCGGCGCCGATGGTGCCGGTGGCGCCGGCCTTGTTGTCCACGATCACGGGGGTGGACAGGGCCGCAGCCAGCCTGAGCGCAATGTTGCGGCCCAGCACATCGGTGCTGCCGCCGGGCGGATAGGGCACCACCCAGCTGATGGGCTTGCCCGCAGGCCATTCGCCCTGGGCGCGCGCGGCACTCAAGGGCAGCGCGCCGCCCAGCAAGGCCGCACCGGCCACGGCACACAGGCGGCGGCGAGGCAGATCGGGGGATAGATCGGAAATGGAGAAATCCGTCATGGTGTGTTGTGTCTCCGGGAAGGGCTGGGTTTGCTGGGTTTTTTAGGGGACGGTGGGGGTTGCGGGCGCAAAGCCATACAACTGCTGCGGGTTGTCCACCAGCACCCGCTGCAGCGTGGCCGCGCCACCGGCCTGCTCGGTCCAGTCGATCAGGCGATCGACCTGGCGTGCGTCGTCGGGCAGGGCTTGCATCCCGGCCGAGGCCGTGGCGTGGGGCCAGTCACTGCCCCAGAGCACCCGTTCGGGCGCGCAGCGCAGGTAGCTGGCGGCCAGGGCATCCAGGGTGGGGTCTTCCACCGAATGCAGGGCGCTCACGAGATAGCCCCCCGAGAGCTTGATCCACGCCCTCCCCTCGTCCAGCAGCTGCAGCAGCAGCACATGGGCCGGGTGCCGCCCGGCCTGAGCCGGCGCAATGCGGCCGAAATGGTCGAAAACCAGGGGCACAGGCAGCCGCCGCAGCACCGCGCCCAGGCTGGCCAGCAGGTCGGGGGCCATCAGCAATTGCAGATGCCAGCCCAGAGGGGCAATGCGGTGGGCCAGGGGCTCGATGGCGTCCACGGTGCCCGTCACCCCCAGCGACAGGTTGAGCCGCACGCCGCGCACGCCCGCTGCGTGCAGCGGGGCCAGCTGCGCATCGGTTTCGGTGCCATCGATCACCGCAACACCGCGGGCGTCCAGCCCCGGGGCGTTCAGCGCAGCCAGCCCCTCGAGCAGGCAGCGGTTGTCGGCCCCGTAGGTCGAGGGCGTGACCAGCACGGTGCGCACCGTGCCAAGGCGCTGCTGCAGGGCGCGGTAGTCCTGGGCCGAGGCATCCGGGGGCCGCAGCGTGGCACCGGGCGCGGCCGGATACCGGTGGTCGTAAAGGTGCACATGGGCATCGCAGGCGCCGGCCGGCAGGGCCTGGCGCGGGGCCGCAGTGCCGTCCGAGAACGGGACGGGCATGGCAAAGCAATCGCGGGGCATGGCGAGGGCTCGGAGAACGTGGAGACCAGCTCGAAAACGGCCGTCGATGCGTCAGTCCAGGCTGGCGCCCGAGTCCTTGACGATCTTGGCCCAGCGGGGCACTTCGGCGCGCAGCAGGCTGCTGAACTTCTCGGGCGTGCCGCCCAGCACATCACCGCCTTCGGAGCGCAGTTTTTCCATCACATCGGGCTGCACCAGGGCCTGGTTGATGGCCTTGTTCAACTGCTGCACGATGGCCGCCGGGGTGCCGGCCGGGGCCAGCACGCCAAACCACGACGCAGCCTCGAAGTCCTTGTAGCCCGACTCGGCCAGGGTGGGGGTTTGCGGCAGCGGATCGGAGCGCTTGAGCGATGTCACGACAATCGCGCGCAGCTTGCCGTTGCGCACCTGGCCCAGCAAGGTGGGGACGGCAGACATGTACAGATCGATCTGCCCGCCCACCAGGTCCGTCATGGCCTGCGATGCGCCCTTGTAAGGCACATGGCGCAGCCGGATGCCTGCGGCGTTCTCGGCCAGCTCGCCCGCCAGATGGGCCACGGTGCCGTTTCCGGAATACCCCAGCGTGATGCCGTCGGGCCTGGCCTTGGCGGCCGCCACCACGTCGGCAAAGGTTTTGTAGGGGGAGTTGACCGGGGCCGCCATCACGATGGGCGCCGACGAGACCAGGACCACCGGCACCAGGTCTTTGACCGGGTCGTAGGGCAGCTTGGGGTACAGCGAGGGATTGATCGCCAGATTGCTGGTCTGGCCCATGACCAGGGTATAGCCATCCGGCGCGGACTTGGCCACCGCATCCACCCCCAGATTGCCCCCGGCACCGGGGCGGTTGTCCACCACGACGCTCCATTTGTTCTGATCGGCCAGCTTTTGGGCCACCGTGCGCGCGATCATGTCCGTGCCCCCGCCCGGAGGAAAAGGCACCACCAGGCGAATCGGCTTGTGGGGGTAGCTGGCCTGCGCCAGCGCCGAAGCGGCAGGCAAAGCCAAGGCCGTCACGCCCACCAGGGCACAAAGCAGACGGGTGTTCAAAGAACGCGAAAGCGAGGAAAAAGGCATGGCGGTTTGTCTCCGTGATGTGAACCGAGCGCTCCGCGCTGCGCGGGAATCTGCGCGGCGGCGTGGCGTGGAGGCGACTTTATGAAAATGTTTCACTGCATACAATGCCGTTTCACACAACGCAACACATTGCACCATGAGCAACCACAGCGCACCGCCCCCTCGCCTCCCCCCGCCGTCCACCGAGGAAGCCTCCCAGGCGGTGGGGCCTGCCCCGGAAGGCGGCGGCGTGATCGCCGTCACGCGGGCGCTGCAACTGCTGGAGAGCTTTGCCCTGGGGGAATCGCAGCTGTCCCTGGCCCAGCTGAGCCGGCGCTGCGGTCTGCACAAGACCACGGTGCTGCGGCTGGCGCGCACGCTGGCCCTGTCGGGCTACCTGGTGCAGCGCGAGGACGGCGAGTGGCGGCTGGGCCCGGCCGCGGGCTGGCTGGGCGCGCGCTACCAGGCCGGCTTCGACGTGCAGAACGTGCTCGAACCGGCGCTGCGCGCCCTGACCCAATCCAGCGGGGAAAGTGCCGCGTTCTATGTGCGCGAAGGCAATGTGCGCACCTGCCTCGTGCGGGTGGAAGGCCCCCAGGCACTGCGCCACCACGCCCGCATGGGGGAAGGACTGCCCCTGGACAAAGGCTCGCCGGGCCGGGTCATCCTGGCGTTTTCAGGGGAGCCGGGGGCCCTGTACGAAGAGATCCGGCGGCGCGGCTTTCACGGCTCGATCGGTGAGCGGGAACAGGGGGTGGCCACCGTGTCGGCCCCGGTGTTCGGCAGGCACTGGCGGCTGCTGGGCTCGGTGTGCATCTCTGGCCCAGCATCGCGCTTGCCCCTCGAAAGGCTCGAAGCCCTGGCCCCGACCGTGGTCACGGCAGCCAACGCCCTCTCCTACGCCCTGGCAGGCCACACCACGACCGCCGCCACTGCCGCGCCACGCACCAGCCATTGGCATCCGTGATGCCGGGGCTGGCCTCGAATTGGCCTTACCATGCGGCGGCATTGCCCTCTTACCAAGGAACCCATTCCATGATCACCGAACTCGCCGATTTTTCAGTCCAGCCCGACCACCACGAGGCCTTTGGCCAAGCCCTGGCGCAGGGCGTGGCCACGGTACTGTCCAAAGCCGAGGGCTACCTAGGCCATGAAATCCTGGCGTCGCAAGAAACCCGGGGCCGCTGGGTGCTGCTGGTGCGCTGGAGCACCCTGGAAGCGCACACGGTGGGTTTTCGCGAGTCGAGCGCGTTCGCCGAGTGGCGCGCCCTCATCGGCCCGTATTTCGCCCAGCCCCCCCGGGTCGAGCATTTCGACCTCACCGACGCCTCCCGCTGACCCTCCGGGGGCGCCCCCCCACCCGCCCCGGCGCCAGAACATGCTGACGTTCCCGGGGCCGGTGCATGGCCTTTCACAGGCGCTCAGCCGACCCGGACCTGGTTGCGCCCCAGGCGCTTGGCTTCGTACAGGGCCGCGTCGGCACGCGCCAGCACGGCGTCCACGCTGTCGGCCGCATGGCCCAGCAAGGTCACACCGATCGACACCGTGAACCCCAGGTCGGGCGGTTCGGCGCCGCCAAGGCGTGTGGACGCCAGGCGCTCCCGCAGGCCCTCGAGCCGGGCCAGGGCGTCGTCCAGCGTGGTACAGGGCAGGAGGAGCACAAACTCCTCGCCGCCCAAGCGGGCCACGGTGTCGGTGCTACGCAAGCTCTCCCGGCAGGTATGGGCAAGGGCCTTGAGCACGGCGTCTCCCGTGGCATGGCCGTAGCGGTCGTTCACCTGCTTGAAATGGTCCACGTCGAGCATGGCCAAGGCCAGGAGCCCTCCCGTGCGCCGGACCCGCTCGAACGCGGTGGCGGCCAGCGGGTAGAAATGCCGCCGATTGCTCAACCCCGTCAGGGCGTCCTGGTGGGACATGTCCTCCAGCCGCTTTTCGAGTTTCTTGCGCTCGGTGATGTCAAAGACCGTGCTGCGGCTCATCAAGGGCCGCCCCTCGGCATCGTGGATCAAAGTGGCATTGACCACCACGGGCAGGGTCGATCGATCCGCACGCAGCAGCTCCAGATCGATGTTCTCGATGCGGCCTTCCACCAAAAAGCGGGCAAAGTTGTCCTGGAGCCGTTCCCGTCCGGCAGGGGCCACAAAATCGGCGAAGGGCCGGCCCAGCACGGCCTCCCGCGTGCGCCCCAGCCAATTCAGCTCGGTTTGGTTGATGCGCACCACCACGCCGCCCGGGTCCAGGGAGTGGTAGCCGCAGGGTGCGTGCTCGTACAAATCACGCACCGCGTTCTTCTCATCGGTGGCGAGCAGCAAATTGCGCTCGGCACAGTCCTGCTGCAAGCGGGCATCCCGGTACCGCAGGTAGACCTGCCGCAGCTCCGTCATCCGCAGCGGCCAGGGCAAGGGGGTATGGGCCCGCCCCGACCCGACCACGGTCTCCAGGGCCCGCGTCTGCCGGGCAAAAAACAGGGAAATTCCCAGCGCCACCCCCGAACCCAGCAAGACCATGGCCAAGCTCAGAAAACCCATGAACAGCATGGTCTCGCGGTAGCGCTTTTGCAGAACGACATCCGGAACCGCCATGCCCGCAAACCAGTAGCCCCCAAACACGGGGGCCACCAGGCCCGAGGTCGGCACCCCGTCCAGCGTCAGTCCCTTGAAGACCTGGCCATCATTGCGGCGCAGCGCCGCGACATAGGTGGCGCTTCCCGTTTTGCCCACATAGGTCTCGGAGCGCACGCTGCGGGCCACGACGGTGCCGTGGCGGTCACCGATGGAGACAATCCAGCCCTCGGGAAGCTGTTGCTGGTGCAGCAAACGGTCGATGGAATCCGTGCTCAGGATCATGCGCAGCACATGGGTAACCCGGTGCCCTTGCACGATGGGCACCGACACGGCCAGGCGATGGCCTTCTGCCACCGGCACCCGGAAGGGCCCTGACACATTCGGCATGCCCGACTGCAGCACCTCGTCCACCAAATCAGGGTAATGGGTGCCAAACGTCGCCTGCCCAAACGGCAGGGTGGTCAGGAACACCAGCTGCTTGTGCGCATCGACCAGCGACACCGCCAGGTAGTGCGGATGCGTCCCCACCAGATGGATGGCACTCCGGTACAAGGCCGCCCAGTCCCCCTTGCGCGCACTGTCCGAAGCGCTCAGAACCTCCAGCGCCTGGACCGACAGCTTGATGCGCTCGTCCACCTCCTGCACCAGATGGTCCATGCGGTACCGGACCTCGGCATCGACCAGGGCCTGTTGGTCCCGCTCGATGTGCTGGAGCAAGAGCCCCAAAAACGCCACCATCGGCAAGAGCACGGAGGCTGCCGCCAAAAACAGCCAGGTCCGGATCTTGAGCGTCGTGGGAAAAGGGAAGAGCCTGTTCATGGTCTTTTCAGGGGGGCCGCAAGGTGGCAAAACGCCGCAATCAAGGCGGGCAACGAGGAGTGCGGTGTTTCGCCGCCTTGCCCGCAGGGTTGCTCCATGCCAGCGGCGTCTGCAGCGTTGCAAATCCTCGCTGGGCCACAAGCCCGGCTGTGGTTTGCGCCTTGCACCCACCGCGGACACGGAGCAATGGACACCATGAAAAAATCATAAACAGGCTCTAACAAGGGGTCTCATCCAGGCCAGGGGCGGGCTGCCATTTTGGCCGCAAATGCCGCTTGCACCGACCCCAGGCGCTCACTTTTTGCAGGGTTCGTACCGTCCAGGGGAACTCACGCCCTGGGTGCTGGACCTCCGGCTTCCAAGGCCCTGGCGCCAGGGTGGCCAGGGCCGTTGAAGGGCGTGCCCCCTGCCTGGGCGCGGGGCCGGTCGGGGCCCAGGCGCACCGCCCGGCTGTGGGCCCTACCTGCCAGGCTGCTGGTGCTCTGCGCCAGCGAGCTGCCGCCCCACCGGGGTGAGGAACCTGGGGCTGTTCCGCCTGGGGGCCTGCCCCATGGCCCCAGGTCTTTGGGCACGCCAAGCCTTCAAGGACGGGGGCTGGGCGCTCACCTTTTTGCCAAGGGCACACTCAAAACGGAATGAAAAGGGGCTGCACGGCCCTGGCGCTCCGGGATGCGCTCAGCGGACAAGCAGGAAGGGATAGTCGGTGTAGCCCTTAGCGCCCGGGGTGTAGAAGGTATCCTTGTCCGGTGCCTGGAGGGCCGCGCCCACGCGGAAGCGTTCCGGCAAGTCCGGGTTGGCCAGGAAGGCACTGCCAAAGACGACCGCGTCCGCCCGCTGGCCGGCCAGTGCGGCCTCGGCTTGGGCCTGGTCCAAACCGCCCCCCACAAGGTAGGCTCCGTGGAACCGGGGCTTGAGCAAGGCGTGGTAATCGACCTGGGCCCCGAACAGGGCCACGTGCAGGTAGGCCAGGTCGAATTCGGGCAGTTGCTCCACGAGGTAGGTATAGGTCTCTTGCGGATGGTCTTCAACGATGTCGTTGAAGTGCATCTCTGGCGAGATCTTGAGGCCGACCCGATCGCCGCCCGCCTCGGCCACCAGGGCAGCCAGCACCTCGCGCACAAAGCGGGTGCGATTCGCCACCGAGCCGCCATAAACATCTTCACGCTGGTTGCTGCCCGACGACAGGAATTGCTCGGGCAGGTAGCCCGATGCAGCATGCAGCTCCACCCCGTCAAAACCGGCGGTCAGGGCACGGCGGGCCGCCAGGCGGTAGTCCTCCACCACCTGGGCGATTTCCGCCACGCTCAAGGCATGGGGCGTGACCATGTCTTGCGGGCCGGTGGCGGTCCAGATCTGCCCCTTGGGCCGGACCGCAGACGGGGCCACAGGCGAGGCACCGCCCGGCAGCATGGAGGGATGCGAAATCCGACCGCAGTGCATCAATTGCAGGAAGATGCGCCCGCCCTGGGCATGCACGGCGTCGGTGATCGGCTGCCAGGCGGCGACCTGGGCCTCCGTTTCGATGCCCGGGGTCCGGACATAGCCTTTGCCCAGCGCGGTGGGGAACACCCCTTCGCTGATGATCAGGCCGGCGCTGGCACGCTGGGCGTAATAGGTCGCAGACAAGATGGCCGGCACCCCCGCGTCATCGGCGCGCGAACGCGTCATGGGGGCCATGACCATGCGATTGCGGAGGGTGTAGCGTCCGACCTGGACCGGGGTGAACAAGGCACTCATGAAAATCTCCTGGAGGTGAATAGCGATAGCGCGATCTTCTTTGAGTTCTCTTTTGGGATAAAGAGGCCAAAATGGATTTCATTGATCCAAATTTGACGCAATCTTGGAACCATCGCATGGAACGGCTGAAAAACATCGAACGGCTCAAGGACATGGCGCTGTTTGTGGAGGTGGTGAAGGCGATGGGCTTTCGCGGCGCCGCTCTCGCCACAGGCATCCCGAACTCCACCCTGTCACGGCGCGTCAGCGCCCTGGAGAAGGCCATGGGCCTGCGCCTGCTGCACCGCACCACCCGAAAACTGGAACTGACCGAAGCCGGGCAGCAGTACTTTGACCGCTGCAAACGCATCGTGGACGAAGCCACGCTGGCGCACGAACAGCTGGGCGAGATGCTGGAACACCCCACCGGGGTGTTGCGAGTGTCTTTGCCCGTGGACTTCGCCCAGGCTTACCTGGCGCCCCTGATCGCGGAATTTGCAGGCAGCTACCCCGGCATTCAGTTCGATGTCGATCTGACGCCACGGCGCGTGGATCTGGTCACGGAACCGTTCGATGTGGCCATTCGCATGGGAGAGTCCGAGGACTCAGCCCTGGTCGCCCGGCCGTTGGCCCGCCTTCCAACGTATTGCTATGCCTCACCGGGCTACCTGGCCAAGGCCGGAGAACCCGGGGAACCCGCAGACCTGAGCGCGCATGAGTGCTTGAGGTTTCGGGGCAGCGGTGCCGCGACCTGGCCGCTTTTTTCCTTGTCCGACCGGACGGAAAGATCGGTCGAAATCGGTGGCCGCTTCCAGCTCAACAGCGTCGGCATGATGAGACGGCTGGCCACGCTCGACTTAGGGATCGTGCAGATGCCAGAAGCCATGGTGAGCGAGGACCTGGCGCAAGGACGGCTGCGCAGAGTGCTCCCCCTGTGGCAAGGGGCGCCCGTGCCGGTGTATGCGATGACCGAAACACGCCTGCTGCCCGCCAAGACCCAGCACTTCATTGCCTTTTTGCGCGAACGGCTGGGTCCGACGTGAGGCGCTGGCGCCCAGGGCTGGAATAGAACGCCTCCATCGGGCCGACACGGAGGTGTCCAAGGGCACAGTGAGCTGGACGTTCACCGTGCAGGGTTGTCGCGGCGAAACGATCTGCGGCCTCACAAACCCCGCACAAAGTTACGAGCGGGAGGTGCCGTGTGAACTGCGGCACATCGACATCAAGCAGCTGGGGCACGTCAAGAAGGGTGGCCAGCATCGCAACGGCCCCGCCTTCCATGCGGCCGCCTTCGGCACCGCGTGCCTGGAACAGGGCATCCCCCAGAAGTTCACCCGAGCCTATCGACCGCAGATCCATGCATCGATCGATCACGGGCGCAAACGGACCGGAGGCTCAGGTGCTGCACTTCGGGTTTGAAACGCCTTCATCATTTCCTCAGATTTAATAAATTTGAAACACGGAATCCATATTATTTAAAATTTCTCAGCATCAAAACACTCAAAGTCTCATCAAAATTAATTTACAAAATATCAAAACCAAAAAACCATTCAAACTAAATTTTTACGAAAATGAATATTAAATCCACAGCTTTTTTTATAACTGTTACCTCCACTCTACTGATGGCAGGATGCGGCGGATCGGACTCACAGAATACGGTCTGCACAGGCACAGAGCAGGCACCCAAACGCCTTTTTCTCCAACAGCTCACAGAGAACTCCGTCATCATCAAATGGCGCGGCGATGCCACTATCGCATGTATCGGAACAGACATTTCCAAATTGGGAATCCGTGTTGAAGCAGTGGCCACGGAGGGTGATCACAAAGAAGCCAAATTCACAGGCCTCAAACCGGACACCGCATACTATTACTCGTTAGGAGGTGCTTTGACAGCACCCACAAGCCAGTTTTTCAAAACAGCACCCGCATCTGCTTATCCAGTGGATGATGGAAATGTACGCATCTGGGTCCTGGGCGACTCAGGAACTGCTGGATATATTGAGAACACAAGCGACAAAACAAAATACAGCGGCATCGCAGAAGCTGTTCGCCAAGGGATGCAAAATTTCACAAACGCAGACAAACAAAAAATTGATTTGCTGTTGATGTTAGGAGATAATGCCTACAACAATGGAAGCGACATCAACTACCAGGCAGGATTATTTGACATCTACAAATCCGAACTCAAAAATGTCGCCCTTTGGCCTACCATTGGCAACCATGAAATGGGCTTAGGATCATTCGCAACATCTGCCACAACAGTAATTCAAACTGGTGGAGTTTCCACCTCCCCCGATCCGAAAACTTATAAAGATACCGCCAACGCATCGACCAGCTTGATGCCTTATTTAAATATTTTCAGCCTCCCTAAAGCTGTAGAAGCTGGTGGCATCCCAAGCGGAACAAAACAGTATTATTCCTTCAATTACGGAAAAGTGCATATTGTGAGTCTGGACTCACAGCTGACGGCTCGCGATACGGTCCAGCGCGGCATCATGAAAGATTGGTTGGTCAAAGATTTGCAAGCAGCCACAACTACGGCAGATTGGATCGTGGTCATCTTTCACCATCCACCCTATTCCAAAGGGGCAAACCATGATTCAGACAGCGACGGCCTGACTGTTTCTTCAATCGATAAGCCTCAAATTGATATGCGGAACGATTTTGTTCCTGTTTTTCAAAACTACGGTGTCGATCTGGTATTGAATGGTCATAGCCACTCGTACGAACGAAGCTATTATCTGAAAAATCTTTACGCGGGTGCAGGGTCCGTGACAAATGGAAATTCCACAGAATTTATCGCCAACGCACATACCTTCGGGCCTCTTTTTTCAGGCCGAACGGCCCATGGGGAGGAGTACACCGAAACCGATGGCAACGTGGTGTATGCCGTGGCAGGGAACGGAGGCAAGGCCGACAGCGACGCCGGCTCCATGCGCGTTGCCGGCGAATGGCTGAACCACATGGCACATGTGCTGCAGCCCTTCTGGCAATTTGTGAGTACACAAATTTCTGGTACTAGCAAATCTGGACAGAACCATAAAAATGGTTTGGCTGTACCTGGATCTATGCTGATCGATGCGAACAAAAATCGTCTGGATGTTCGATTTTTAAATACCAAGGGCGAAACTTTAGATCAGTTTGCAATCAAGAAAAAATAACGGCCTTCACACAAGTCAAAAGCCCGCATCCACGCGGGCTTTTTTGATAAAAATTCAAAAATAAAATATGACGCATAAAAATATTAAAAAATTATTCAATGAAATATTTTCAATAATCACTATTTTGTTTTCAGTTTTTTTACTGCCAACACATTCCTTTGCCCATACTGATGTACATGAGCAAATTACTCATTTGAGTAAAAAAATCAACTCATCAAGCGGAAGTTACACCTTATACACAGAGCGTGCCCATTTAAATTTTGAGGGCGGTCATTTAGAAGCAGCTTTGCGCGATCTGAATACCGCAAGCAAAATGGGTCCTAAAGAGCCTTTGTATTTTGAATATGCAAATATTTATGCCGCAAAGAAAAATTCAAAAAAATCCCTGCACTATTTTAATCAATACATCGCCTTCGATCCGCAACTTCCCTCGGCCTACCTGGGTCGCGGTCGTGTTTTCAAGCGATTAGGATTAATGGAACAAGCAATTGTTGATTTCAAGAAATCTATCGACATAGATCCACAACCCCATCCTGGCGTGGTAATAAAAATAGCCGACATGCTCCAAGGCTCAAAAAATGGGGGTATTGATGCATCGGTTCA
>JAQUDN010000181.1 GCA_028685665.1 Burkholderiaceae bacterium
GATGGCTTTTTGCGCGGCCAGTGACTCCTGGGCCAGGGCGGCGTAGCGCGCCTGCTGGGCGTCCGACCAGGGCAAGGCCAGCAGGGCATCGCGGTCCTGGACCGATTGCTGCAGGGCAAAGCCGGCAAAGCTGTGGCCGTGGTCCTGGGCCATGCAGGCGAGCACGCGGGCCGAGGGCGTCTGCTCGGGCGTGTGCAGCAAGGCCTGCGCCTGGTGCAGGGCCGCGCTGTAGTCGCGGCTCTGGTGGGTGGCATCCAGGGCTGCGGCGAGGGGTTCGCATTCGGCCAGCACCTGGGCGCCCCAGGCGGTCAGCGACACGGCCTGGCCCTGGCGCTGCAGCTGCAGACCGGGCTCGCGGCCGCGCTCGGCGGTCAGTTGCTGGTTGAGCTGCAGCTCGGCGATTTCGGCAGGGGTGTCGGGCGGGCTGTCGGAGAGCAGGCAGTGCAGCAAGAACACATCCAGGAGGCGCATGGTGGACGCCGTGATGCCCACCGGCACGAAGGGGTCGAGGTCCATCAGCCGCACTTCGACATATTCGACCCCGCGCTCGCGCAGCGCGTGCAGCGGGCGCTCGCCGGTGCGCACGGTGCGCTTGGGGCGGATGTTGCCGTAGAACTCGTTTTCGATCTGCAGCAGGCTGGTGCCCAGCTGGTTGTAGTCGCCCCCGGGGTTGCGCACCCCCACGGCCTCGTAGGCCGGATAGGGCTTGGTCAGGGCATCGTGCAGGGAGTTGGCATAGCCATCGAGCCCGTTGTAGCTCACCGCCAGCGAGGCCTGTGCCTCGCTCTGGTAGCCCAGGCGCCCCATGCGCAGCGAGGTGGCGTAGGGCAGGTGCAGGGCGTGGCCCTCGGGGCCCAGCGGCTGCAGCTGGTGGTCCCGGCCCTGCACAAAGCAGGGGCACAGCGCGGGCGAGGCGCCAAACAGGTACAGCAGCACAAAGGCATGGCGGCGGAAGTTGCGGATCAGCGCAAAGTACTGCTCGCTCGTCACGCCGGGCAGCGACCAGTTGTAGTGGATGCCCGAGATGGTCTGCATGCGCCGGCCATAGCGGTAGCCCAGCCCCATGCGGTAGACGCTCTTGGCGCGGCCCACGTTGGAGCTGCCATAGCGCGCCAGCGGAATGGTTTCGTCGGTGGGCAGGCCGCAGGGCATGCTGGACGCCCACAGCAGCTCGCCCCCCTGCTCGCGCAGGACGCGGTGCACGAACTGGTGCACTTCGGTGATTTCATCGAGGCACTGGTCGATGCCGCGGTGCGCGCCGGTGATCAGTTCGAGCTGCGACTCGCTGTAGTCGGTGGTGATCAGGGGGTGCGTGAGGGCCGAGCCCAGCGCCAGCGGGTGCGGCGTGAGGGCCAGCCCGCCAGTGGGCAAAACCCGCAGCCCCTCTTTTTCAATCCCACGGCGGATGCCGCCCAAAGTGGCAGAAGAAATCGCCTGAAGTCGGCCTTGCAATAAGTTCATAGCTTTGTATCGGTCATCACGGTCGGGTCGGAACTTAGCACGGTGCGGACCGGCAGGCGGGGCAGGCTGCATCAAGCCCTTGCGGCCAAGGCCTTACCGACCTCCAGGGTGCCTTGGGCGGCACCACTGGGGGGGACTTGCTCGCCAGCGCGATCGGTCACTTCGGCCAGGCGTGCGGCCAGCTGCTCGGGCACCGTGGGGCCCACGCCCAAGTGGATGCCCTGGGTGAGGGTGATGTGGGCCGCCTCGAAGCTGCCCGCCCCCGCGCACAGGATGGTGCGGGTGGGCGCGCTTTCATGGGCCAGCACCAGCATGGCGGGCACCACGGCCTCGGGCTGCAGCGCGGCCAGCACCTCCTCGGGCATCAGGCCCTCGGTCATGCGGGTGGCGGCCGTGGGCGCCAGGGCGTTGACATGGATGTGGTGCTTGGCGCCTTCGAGGGCCAGGGTCTGCATCAGGCCGACCTGGGCCAGCTTGGCCGCGCCGTAGTTGGTCTGGCCAAAGTTGCCATACAGGCCGGTGGACGAGGTGGTCATGACGATGCGGCCATAGTTCTGCGCCAGCATGTGCGGCCACACCGCCTTGCAGCAGTGCACGGCGCCCATCAGGTGCACATCCAGCACCAGGCGGAAGTCGGCCAGGTCCATCTTCGAAAAGCTCTTGTCGCGCAGGATGCCGGCGTTGTTCACCAGAATGTCCACGCGGCCCCAGGCCTCGATGGCCTGCTGCACCATGGCCTGCACGGCCTCGAAATCGGTCACCGAAGCGCCGTTGGCCAGGGCCTCGCCGCCTGCGGCACGGATTGCATCGACCACGGCCTGCGCCGGGCTGACCGAGCCGCCCTCGCCATGCACGCCACTGCCCAGGTCGTTGACCAGCACTTTCGCGCCGCGCGCCGCCAGGGCCAGCGCATGCTGGCGGCCCAAGCCCCCGCCCGCGCCCGTCACGATGGCCACGCGGCCCTTGAAATCCATCTCCATGGTGAATGTCCTTTGTGGTGTCTTGAAAACAGCGCCTGGGCGCCGGGAAAATCGGCTTGCGGGCGCCACTGTAAAGCACCGACAAGTCCCAACCCGCCCCCTGCGCGACGCGCCGCAGGCAAAATCGGCGCCCATCCCCCGCACTACAGCCCCTGGAGAATTCCCGATGAAAGCAAAATGGAACGGCGTGATCGTGGCCGAGAGCGACGACACCGTCTTGGTGGAAGGCAACCACTATTTCCCCGAAAGCGCCCTCAAGCGCGAGTACTTCACCTTCAGCAACCACAAAACCATGTGCCCCTGGAAGGGCCAGGCCACCTACCTGTCCTTGCTGATCAATGGCGAACTCAACCCCGAAGCCGCCTGGACCTACGCCGACCCCACCCCCGAAGCCGAATCGGTGCGCGGGCGCGTGGCGTTCTGGAAAGGGGTCAGCATCGAGGCCTGAGCCCACGGGCTTATCCCTGGCCGCGCTGGACAATCCTGTGGACAAGTTTTGACAAGCTTTGTATGGCAGCGCCAAGTGCTTGATTTCACAGGAAATTCCACAAATTGCCTCTTTTTTGGGCACACCCTGCCCGCCCGACCCCGGTTTATCCCACGCCGGATGGGACAAGGGTGTGGACAACTCTGAACAAGCGCTGTATGGGTCCGCCAAGTCCTTGAAACATAAGGGATTTGCACACGCTGCTTCTTTTTTAGGCAAACAGGTCCCCACCCGCGGCTTGCCGCCACCGGGCCCGACCCACCGATCCAACCGCTACACTTTATATAGCAAACAAAGCAGACCCGGTATGCCTTGAAGGCCTGAAAGACCATGAACTTCTTCCCCGAGCGCCAGACCAGCCCTGCGGCCGAGCGCAACCAGGGCCCGATCCTGCAGGTGCTGCAGGCCCTGCTGCCCCCCCAGGGCGCCGCGCTGGAGCTGGCCAGCGGCACCGGCCAGCATGTGGCCTGTTTTGCCGCCGCCCTGCCCGGCTGGACCTGGCAGCCCAGCGATGCGCACACCGATCTGTTTGGCTCGATCGCCGCCTGGTGCGCCAATCTGCCCGCCGCGCGGGTCCGGCCCCCGGTGCGGCTGGATGTGCGGGCGCCGCAGTGGCCCGCCGAAGGCCCGGCCTTCAGCACGCCTTTTGACCTGGTCTACTGCGCCAACCTGCTGCACATTGCCCCCTGGGCCTGCTGTGCAGGCTTGATGCAGGGCGCGGCGCGGCACCTGGCCCCCCAGGGGATGCTGGTGACCTACGGCCCCTACCGGGAAGACGGCGTGCCCACGGCACCCGGCAACCTCGCCTTCGACGCCAGCCTGCGCAGCCAGCACCCGGAATGGGGCCTGCGCCGCCGCGAAGACGCCGAAGCCGTCGCCGCCCAGGCCGGACTGCACCTGGCCGCCCGCCACGCCCTGCCCGCCAACAACCTGCTGCTGATCTGGCAGCGCCCCGCCCCGACCCCACCCGCCCCACCATGAACAACGCCCCCCAAGCCCCCGACACCCCGCTGCTCTTCATCGCCCGCGTCGGCGATGCGCAATGCGACGCCATGACCGACCAGACCTTGCTCCAGTCCCTGGAGCAAGGCGGCATCGACTGGCCCAGTTCCTGCCGCAACGGCACCTGCCGCACCTGCCTGGGGCAGCTGCTCGAGGGCTCGGTGCGGTATGCCGTGGACTGGCCGGGCCTCTCGGCCGAAGAGAAAGCCGAAGGCTGCGTGCTGCCCTGCGTGGCCTTTCCGCTGTCGGATCTGGTGCTGGAAGGCCCTGGCATCTGAGGGAGACCGCCGCGCCCGCGCCCGCGCCTCTGTGGCGTGAACTAAAATCAGGGGCTTTCGGAGCCGCTGGCACCGCCCCTACGCTCTTGGACCCGCGGCTGCGCTGCACCGCAGCCACCCCCGTGGCAACAACGAAAGCCCTTGCATGAACACCCCCCTCACTCCAGCGCCCATCTCGCCGGTACAAGACATCGTGGCCGAGATGCGTGCCGGACGCATCGTCATCCTGGTGGACGAGGAAGACCGTGAAAACGAAGGCGACCTGGTTCTGGCCTCGGACCATGTGACCCCCGAGGCCATCAATTTCATGGCCCGCTTTGGCCGTGGACTCATCTGCCTGACGCTGACCCGCGAGCGCTGCGAGTTCCTCAAGCTCCCCCCCATGGCCACCCGCAACGGCACCGTCTACAGCACCGCCTTCACGGTGTCGATCGAAGCCGCCGAGGGCGTGACCACCGGCATCTCGGCCGCCGACCGCGCCCGCACCATCCAGGTGGCCGTGGACAAGCAAAGCCAGGCCAGCGACCTGGTCCAGCCCGGGCACATCTTCCCGCTGCAGGCCGTGGATGGCGGGGTGCTGATGCGCGCCGGCCACACCGAAGCCGGCTGCGACCTCTCCGCCATGGCCGGGTGCAGCCCCTCGGCCGTGATCTGCGAGATCATGAAGGACGACGGCACCATGGCCCGCCTGCCCGACCTGCAGATCTTTGCGGCCGAGCATGGACTGAAGATCGGCACCATCGCCGACCTGATCGAATACCGCAGCCGCAATGAATCGCTGGTGCAAAAAGTCGGCACCCGCACCCTGCAGACCGCCTACGGCGAATTCACCGCCCACGCCTTCCGCGACCTGCCCAGCCAGGCCGTTCACCTGGCCCTGGTCAAAGGCCAGTGGACCCCCGAAGACGTGGTGCCGGTGCGCGTACACGAGCCGCTGTCGGTGCTCGATGCGCTCGAAGTCAACCGCTCGATGCACTCCTGGGGCCTGGACACCAGCCTGGAATACATCGCCCACCAAGGCCAGGGCGTGGCCGTGCTGCTGAACTGCGGCGAAAGCGCCGCCCAGCTGCTGGCCCAGTTTGAAGGCACGGCCCGCGCATCGCAGGCGCCCGAGCGGGGCCGCATGGATCTGCGCACCTACGGCGTGGGCGCCCAGATCCTGCTCGAATGCGGCGTGCACAAGATGCAGCTCATGGGCAACCCCCGCCGCATGCCCAGCATGGCGGGCTATGGCCTCGAAATCACCGGCTACATCCCGAAGGAATAATTATGTTTGGCGCAGAACAAGGAACAGCCGACCACCTGGACGGCAAGACGTTGCACATCGGCATCGTGCAGGCCCGCTTCAACGAGAGCATCACCAACGCGCTGGCCCAGGCCTGCCGCACCGAGCTGCTGGCCCTGGGGGTCGAAGAACAACACATCCGCCTGGTACAGGTGCCCGGGGCCCTCGAAGTGCCCCTGGCCTTGCAGGCCCTGGCCGACAGCGAGCAGTACGACGCCCTGATCGCACTGGGCTGCATCATCCGCGGCGAGACCTACCACTTCGAGCTGGTGGCCAACGAATCCGGCGCGGGCGTCACGCGCCTGTCGCTCGACTACCAACTGCCGATTGCCAACGCCATCATCACC
>JAQUDN010000032.1 GCA_028685665.1 Burkholderiaceae bacterium
CAAAGCCCCGAGCCGCTCCAGCAAAGGCTGCAGGCCCTGCCAGAGGCGGGGGTCGGGCGGGTTCAGCAAGGGGCGAAACAGGCGCAAAGCGCTGCGAAACCGCCGCCAGCCCACACGGGCCTGGTGCACCACTTCGGGGTCGTCCTCGGTGGCCAGCAGGTACAGATTGGCGCCGAACTGCCCCAGCATTTCCCCCAGCACGGGCCGGGCCATGGCCGCCCCGTTCGACAGATGGCGCAAGGGCGGAGGGCTGGCACGCCGGGGCGCCGCGAGGACCCCATCGCGCAAGGCCTGGCCGCGCTGTGCCTTGCTGGCCGCCAGGGGCAAGACCGCCAGGCGGCGGGCGATCTGCCGGGCCAGGGCGAACAGCGCAGCCGGCGGGCCCGCCAGCAACTCCAGCTCCAGCTCATGGAGGGGGGCGCTGTGCGGGCCGGCAGTGATCTGCCCCCGGTCGAGGGCCACCTCGATGGCACTGCCATCGCGCCCTTGCACGGTCCAGACGGTGCGCTCAAACACCGTCGAAAAACACGGCGTGAGGGCCTGGAACACGCGGCCCTCGGGATCGAAGTGCCTCCAGGGGGGCGCCTCGCGCAGCACCGCCTGCAGCAACACCGGGCCGGGCACCGAGACCTCCCACTCGCCCCGCTGGCTGAGGGCCGAGTGGCCGCTGTCGGCGGTCTTCAGGGTCTGCAGCCATTGGGGGGCTTCATCAGGCCCCACACGGCGGATGCGCAAGGCCATGCGCTGGGCCTGCAGGCGCCGGTCGGGGGTGTCGTAGTAGATGTTGTGTACCTGCCGGTGCTCGGACGCGCAGCGGGCCAGGGCCGGCACGCGCAGCAGGGCCGGGACAAGCTGGGCCGGATCGGCCATGGGCAGTCCCAGCTTGAGTTCGATTTCGGCGCTGCGGCCTGTGCGGTGCAAAAGGGTCATGCGGCATACCTCGGGCCGTCGAAGAAAGAGCCCCGGCCGCGCCCCGTGGCCGACCGGGGACGCCTGCCACGCGCCAGAGCGGCGCAGCGGCCCGCCAGGGCCCAGCGCCCGCTCACTCTTCCAGCAAAGAGCGCAGCATCCAGGCGGTCTGCTCGTGCACGGCCAGGCGCTGGGTCAGCAGGTCGGCGGTGGGCTCATCGCTGGCCTTGTCGGCGGCAGGGAACAGGCTGCGCGCCGTGCGGGCCACGGCCTCATGGCCCTCGACCAGCACGCGCACCATCTCCAGCGCCTTGGGCGGCTTGCTGGGGGCATCGGGCACGCTGGCCAGGGCGGTGAATTCGGCGTACGAGCCGGGGGCGACATGGCCCAGCGCGCGGATGCGCTCGGCAATCGGATCGACGGCGTTCCAGAGCTCGGTGTACTGGCCCATGAACATGGTGTGCAGGGTGTTGAACATCGGCCCCGTCACGTTCCAGTGGAAGTTGTGCGTGGTGAGGTAGAGGGTGTAGGTGTCCGCGAGCAGACGCGACAGCCCTTGGGCAATCGTGGCACGGTCCTTGTCGCTGATACCGATGTGGATGCTGGGTGCTGCCGACTTGCTAGGGGATTTGGCCATGGGGAGAACTCCAAAGAAGGGTGCAGGAAGGACTGGAAGCCCCGGGCGGAGCATCCCATCCAGCGGGGAAATGACTGTAGCGCAAGTCTGCGACAGCCCCCGGGGTCAGCGGGCAGCCACCGTGACCGGCACCGTCGCCGTGGCACTCTTGCCGCTGGAGTCCACGACCGACACCGACAGGTTATAGCTCCCGGCGACCGGGCTAGGCCAGGAGACCGCGATCGTGCCGGCGCTGATGGCAAAGCGCAGGCCCTGCGGCGCGCCGGAAATCGACACGGTGAAGCTGCTCGCCCCCGGCGCGGCAATGCCGATCTGCCCCGCCAGGGCCTGGCCGACCACGCCGCGCAGGGCCGGGGCCGTGATCACGGGGCCCGCGGTCGTCGAAGTCGTTGTGGTGGCGATCTTCACGGTATAGACCGCCTTGCCGCTGAGCCCGGTCCGGGTGTCCGTGGCCGTGACCGCCACGCTGTAGGTGCCCAGCACCGGGCTGGGCCAGGTCACGCCGCCGCTGCTGCCGATGGCCATGCCCGCCGGCGCGCCGGCGAGGCTGTAGCGCAGGGGATTCGCCCCCGTGAACAAGGCCGTGAAAGACAGTGCCACGCCCGGCTTGCCGGTGAAGGTGGCGCCGCTGCCGGTGGGCGCCTGGGGCGCCTGGACCGTGATGGTGTACAGGCCCTGGCCCACCTGGCCGGTGACCGTGTCCGTGGCCTGGAGCGTGACCGCATAGGTGCCCGCCAGCGGATTGGCCCAGGCCACCACCCCCAGCGCATTGACGGCCATGCCCGCAGGGGCCCCGCTCAAGGCATAGGCGGCGGCATGGCTCGAAGACACCAGCGCCGTGAACGAGAAGGGGGTGCCCGCCACCCCGGCCACATTGGCCGACGTGACCACCGGGGCAGAGAGCCCCCCGCCCGCCGCGAACAGCGTGCTGAGCAGGCTGGAGACATTCGGGGTGCCCAGGCCGGTCGGCGCGTCGTAACCCGCCGTGGCCGCACAGGTGGCGCAACTGCCGTCAGCCCCCTGGGTGATATCGAGGAATACGCCGGCGTAAGTGCCGGGGACGCTGGCGATCTGGCCGTAGAGCAGGCCGTGGGGCGCACCGAGGGCCGCTTTGCCCGACAAGGCCCGCGACGCGTTGGCGATGGCGATCAGGCCGGCCCACTGCGGCGTGGCCAGGCTGGTGCCCCCGGCACTGACCCAACGCGCCGCGGGGGTCCCGGGGGCGATCAGCGCCACGTACTGGCCCGTGAGCGGATCGGCATTGAACGCCACATCCGCCACCCGGCGAAAAGCGAGGGTGCCCAGGCCCGGCACGGCCTTGTTCTGGTAACTGGGCGCCAGCGTGTAGAGGCTGGTGCCACCGCCCGAGCCCGGCCAGGTGACCTCGGAACGCGCTCCGGTGCCGGCATAGCTCAGGCTGGTCCCGCCGACCCCGAGCACGCGGGACGAGACCGCGGGCCACGAGACACCGGCTCCGTCATCCCCGGTGGCCGCCAGGTACGTCATGTTGGCAGCGCTGAACGCTGCATCCGTCGAGGTGGTCCAGCTGCCCTCCAGGACCCCCAGGCTCATGGAGACCACGCCGGGGCCCATCTGGTTGGCCAGCCGCACCGCCCCCAGGATGCCGTTGAGTGAAGCGTCGGCGGCTTCGATCACGACGATGCGGGCCAGCGGGGCCGTGGCATGGGCCCACTGCACATCCAGGGCGATTTCGGTGGCCCAGCCCGCGTCATAGGAGGGCACCGTGGCCGTCAGGGTGCCGGTGGAGGTGCTGTAGGCCGTGGCCAGCACGCAGCCGGTGGTGGGGGCCGGCGCCAAGGGCAGCGCGGTGCCCACGGGCAAGGCGCTGCTGGTGCAGCCCGGCAGGGCGAAATGCTGGTTGAACACGGCGAGCTCGGCCGCCGTATTCGGGTTGTGGTGGGCCGCAATCACGTAGATGGTCTGCCCGGCCCCCTGCAAAGCCGCCTGGGCGGGCGTCAGGGGCGTGCCTGTCGCAGGCAAGGCCGGAAACCCATAGGCGGCACGGATCTGGGCCGGGGTGTAGGTCGACACCACCGTGCCCGCCAGGGGCTGCAGGACCGGCATGGCCTGCGCGCCCAGGACCGGGCGCGTGGACAGGTGGGGGGTGCGGTTGCGCGTCGGCAGCCCACGGTCTTCGGGGGCCAGGGCCTGCACGCGCGCGGGGCCGACGAACGCGGCATCGGCGTCTTCGGCCTGCGCCTCGGGGGGCTCGACCAGAACCATCGGGGCGGCATGGAACAGGGGCTGTACCGTCAGCGCGGCCACGGCATCGGGCAGGGGCGCCTCCGCCTCCAGCTCCAGATGGGTCGTGCCACTGGCCAGGGGGGCCACCCCGGGCGCCGCCTCATCGCCCCCGCAACCCGCCAGCGCTGCGCACAAGGCACCGGCGCCCATCCAGCAGGACAGGCTTGGCACCAGAGCCTTGCGGCCCCACCGGAAAATGGACATCGACAACTCCCATGGCGCGTCCGCGCCGGAGCCGCATTCTGGCAGTGCCGGAGAAACCCCCGGCTTCACTCCAGCGCCTCAGGACAGGCGGATCACCCCGGGCAGCTCGCAGGCATACACCGCATTGCGCAGCGCGGCAATGGCTTCGTAGCGCGTGAAGCTGCGGCGCCAGGCCAGCACCACGCGGCGCGTGGGCGGGGGACTGCCATCGGCCTCCTGGATGGGCAGGTAGCGGATATAGCTCTCATCGCCCTTGCGGCGGCGCCCGGAGGGCAAGAACGCCTCGCGCGGCACCGACAGGCGGGGCACCAGCGTCACGCCCATGCCAGCGGCCACCATGTGCTTGATGGTTTCCAGCGACGAGCCCTCAAACGACTTGCGGATGCCCTCGGCATTGCTCGAAAAACGCGCGAACTCGGGGCAGACCTCCAGCACATGGTCGCGAAAGCAATGGCCCGAACCCAGCAAGAGCAGGGTCTCGTTCTTCAGCTCGGCGGCCGTGATCGACTTCTGCGCGGCCAGCGGATGCGTGCTGGGCACGGCCGCGACAAAGGGCTCGTCGTACAGCGGGGCGATCGCCAGGCCCGCATCGGGAAAGGGCTCGGCCAGGATGGCGCAATCGATCTCGCCCATGCGCAGCATTTCCAGCAGCTTGACGGTGAAGTTCTCCTGCAGCATCAGCGGCATTTGCGGAATGCGCTCGATGGACTGGCGCACCAGGTCGGGCAGCAGGTAGGGCCCGATGGTGTAGATCACCCCCAGCGTCAGCGCGCCGGCCAGCGGGTCTTTGCCGCGCTTGGCGATTTCCTTGATGGCCGCGGCCTGCTCCAGCACGCTCTGCGCCTGGCGCACGATCTCCTCGCCCAGCGGGGTGACGGAGACCTCGCCCGCGCTGCGCTCGAACAATTTCACGTCCAGCTCTTCTTCAAGCTTCTTGATGGCCACCGACAGCGTCGGCTGCGACACATAGCAGGCATCGGCGGCCTTGCCGAAATGCTTTTCGCGGGCGACGGCAACGATGTATTTGAGTTCGGTGAGGGTCATGTGGACCGCCACTGTAGCGAATCGCCGGACCCGCCCCCTCAGGCCTTGAGGAATTCCGCCTTGCCGCCCAGCCAGCGCGCGACATGGCGCTCGGCCAGCAGCGGGTCGCGGTCCAGCATCTTCGGCGCGAGCTCGCGCGCCCATTCGAGCAGGGCGGTGTCGGTGGCCAGGTCGGCAAAGCGCAGGAGCGCGTCGCCCGACTGGCGGGCGCCCAAAAACTCGCCAGGGCCGCGGATCTCCAGGTCGCGGCGGGCAATTTCAAAGCCGTCGTTGGTTTCGGCCATGGCCCGCAGGCGTTCCTTGGCGGTTTCACCCACCCGCCCGCTGTCGTTGGTGGCATACAGCAGCACGCAGGCCGAGGCGGCGGCACCCCGCCCCACGCGCCCGCGCAGCTGGTGCAGTTGGCTCAGGCCAAAACGCTCGGCATGCTCGATGACCATCAGCGAGGCATTGGGCACGTCCACGCCCACCTCGATCACCGTGGTGCTGACCAGCACACCCATCTGCCCGGCGCTGAACAGGGCCATCACCGCTTTTTTCTCGGCGCTGGGCATGCGCGAATGCAGCAGGCCGACCACCACGCCCGGCAAGGCCTCGCTGAGGTCGGCATGGGTGGCGGTGGCGTTGCTCAAATCGAGCGCCTCGCTCTCCTCGATCAGCGGGCAGACCCAGTACACCTGCCGCCCCGCCGCCACCTGGGCGCCAATGCGCGCGATCACCTCGTCCTTGCGGCTGTCGGCAATCAGCTTGGTGACGATGGGGGTGCGCCCGGGGGGCAGCTCGTCGATCACCGAGACATCCAGGTCGGCGTAGTAGCTCATGGCCAGGGTGCGCGGAATGGGCGTGGCGCTCATCATCAGCAGGTGCGGCTCCATGCGAACCGGCGGCCCCCACGCTCCGCCGCTGCGCGGGTCGCTGCCCCCCGAGGGGGCCGCGTCGCCTTGGGGCGGCCCGGCGGCGACGCCTGAGGCCAGCTTCTGGCGCAGCGCCAGGCGCTGGGCCACGCCAAAGCGGTGCTGCTCGTCGATCAGCGCCAGCGCCAGGTTCTTGAACTGCACCTGGTCCTGGATGACGGCGTGCGTGCCCACCACCAGCGCGGCCTCGCCGCTGGCCACCAGGGCCAGCATGGCGACGCGTTCTTTCTTCTTTTGCCCGCCCACCAGCCAGGCCACGCGCTGGCCGCGCGCGGCCAGCAAGGGTTCCAGCCAGCCGACCAGCTTGGCGAAATGCTGCTCGGCCAGGATTTCGGTGGGCGCCATCAGCGCGCATTGCCAACCGGCGTCGATGGCCAGCGTGGCGGCCAACGCGGCGACCACGGTCTTGCCCGAACCCACATCGCCCTGCAGCAGGCGGTGCATGGGGGTGGGGCGGGCCAGATCGGCGGCGATTTCAGCGCCCACGCGGCGCTGGGCGGCCGTGAGCTCAAAGGGCAGCACGGCCAGCAGCTGCGCGGGCAGCGGCAGGCTGCCCTCCACCGGCGGGGCCGGGCGCAGCAGCGGGGCGCGCAGGCGGTCGCGCTCGCGGCGGGACTGCTGCTGCGACAGCTGCTGGGCCAGCAGCTCCTCGGCCTTCAGGCGCTGCCAGGCGGGGTGGCTGTGGTCTTCGAGGGTGGACAGGGCCACGTCGGGCGCGGGATGGTGCAAAAAAGTGAGCGCATTGCGCAAGCTCCATAAGCCCTGCAAGCCATTTTGGCCTTCATCGTGCGCTGCGGGATCGCGGCCCAGAAAGCGGTGGATCGGCGGAGGCGGCGCATGGGGCGGCAGGGTTTCGGACAGCTCCACCCGCTGCAGCGCGCTGACGATGGCGCGGCGCAGGTAGGCCTGGGGCAGCGTGGCCGTGGTCGGATAGACCGGCGTGAGCGCGCTGGGCAGTTCGCCCCCCGCCAGACGGAACGCCGGGTGCAGCATCTGCCGGCCCCAAAAGCCCCCTTTGACCTCGCCCCGGATGCGCAGGCGCGCCCCCACGGCCAGGGTCTTCTGGTGCGAGGGGTAGAAGCTGAAGAAGCGCAGCTCACAGGTCCCGGTGCCGTCATCCACCTGCACCAGCAGCATGCGGCGCGGGCGCAGCTGGATGTCGCAGGCGGTCACGGTGGCCTCGATCTGCACCGTCTCGCCATCACGGGCATTGCGCAGGGGCGTGATGCGGGTTTCGTCCTCGTAGCGCAGGGGCAGGTGCAGGGCCAGATCGATGTCGCGCGCCAGGCCGAGTTTGCGCAAGGCCAGCTGGGCGGGCGACACCCGGCCTTTGACCGCTGGGGGCGCAGTCCGGGCAGCGTCCGGGGGGGCAAAAGGGGGGGTGGCGGACATGCGGTGGCGAAGGCGGTGAAAAATAGGCGGGCAGCGGACCAAAAAGGCTACCATGCCAGGCCCCCTGCCCCTCTGGCTCCCCCGTTTTTTCAAGCTCCAGGTTTTCGCCATGCTCAAGCGCATTCACACCCATGATCTGAGACTGGGCATGTACCTGCACGATCTGTGCGGCTCCTGGATGGAAACCCCCTTCTGGCGCACCCGCTTCCTGCTCAAGGACCCCAAGGACCTGGTCAGCATCCAGGGAACCGCGATCCAGGAATGCTGGATCGACACCGACAAGGGGATCGACGTCCGCGCGGGCACCGCATCCGTGTCCCGCGAGGAGGTCGATGCGCTGATCGAGACCGATTTCAAGCACCTGGACGGCGGCGCGCCCCTGCCGGACAGCCCGGCGCCGCCGCCGCCGGTGCGCGACCACACGCCCACGGACATGGCGCGCGAGCTGCAGATCGCCGCCTCGATCTGCAGCCAATCCCGGCAGGCCGTGGAGTCGATGTTCAACGAAGCGCGCATGGGCACCGCGGTGGACGAGGCCAACGCCAAGATCGTGGTGGACAAGATCACCGACTCGGTCACCCGCAACCCGCACGCGCTGGTCAGCCTCGCGCGGCTGAAGACGGCCGACGACTACACCTATATGCATTCGGTGGCGGTCTGCGCCCTCATGGTGGCGCTGGCCAAGCAGCTCAAGCTCGACGAGCCGCAGGTGCGGCTCGCGGGCATGGCCGGCCTGCTGCACGACCTGGGCAAGGCCAGGGTCCCGCTGAGCGTGCTGAACAAGCCGGGCCGCCTGACCGACCTGGAATTCGCCGTGGTCCGCAGCCACCCCCAATGGGGCTACCAGATGCTCCAGCAAGGCGGCAAGCAGCAAGAAGCCGTGCTCGACGCCTGCCTGCACCACCACGAAAGAGTCGATGGCCGGGGCTACCCCGACCAGCTCCAGGGCGAGGACATCAGCATGATGGCGCGGATGACCGCCGTCTGCGATGTGTACGACGCCATCACCTCCAACCGCCCCTACAAGGCCGGCTGGGACCCCGCCGAATCCCTGCGCCGCATGTCGGAATGGACCCACGACCATTTTGACCAGCGGATCTTCCATGCCTTTGTGAAAAGCATCGGCATCTACCCCGTGGGCTCCCTGGTCCGGCTGAGTTCGGGCCGCCTGGGCGTGGTGGTCGAGCCCTCGCGCACGGCGCTCACAAAGCCCATCGTCAAGGTGTTTTTCTCGACCAAGTCGGGGCTGCGCATCCCCCCCGAGATCGTGGACCTGGCCAAAACCGGCACCGAAAAACTCCTGTCGAGGGAAGCCCCCGAGGACTGGAATTTTTCCGACCTGAATGAACTGTGGTCCGGGTTGTCCGAAAAAACCCTGCACAGCCCCCTCCCCCCCTCCGCGCCCGCACCGTGTCTGCACTGATCACCCTCACCCTCAACCCCGCGCTGGACCTGGCCACCTCCGCCGAACGGGTGACCCCCACGCACAAGCTGCGCTGCGGCCCCGTGTGCCGCCACCCGGGCGGCGGCGGCGTGAACGTGGCGCGCGTGCTGCACCGCCTGGGCGCGCCCGTGCAAGCCTGGATGCTCACGGGCGGCACGGCGGGCGCCCAGGTGCAGCACCTGCTGCAGGCCGAGGGCGTGGCCACCCGGGCCCTGCCGATTGCAGGCGACACGCGGGAGAACTTTTCGGTCGTCGAGACCGCCACGGGCCAGGAATTCCGCTTCGTGCTGCCCGGGCCCACGGTGCAAGCCACCGAATGGCAGGCCCTGCTGGACGCGCTGGCGGCCCAGGACCCCGCCCCCCGCTGGTGGGTGGCCAGCGGCAGCCTGCCCCCTGGCGTGCCTGACGACTTCTATGCCCGCATGGCCGCGCTGGCCCAGGCCCAGGGCAGCCGCCTGGTGGTGGACAGCTCCGGCCCCGCCCTGGCGGCCGCCCTGCAAGCCGGCGTTTACCTGGTCAAGCCGAGCCTGCGCGAGCTGCGCGACCTCACCGGCCTGCCCCTGCAGGAGGCCCCTGCCTGGCGGGCCGCGGCCCAATCCCTGGTGCAGCGCGGCGCAGCCACCCTCGTCGCGGTGTCGCTGGGCGAACAGGGCGCGGTGCTGGCCACGCAGGGCGGCGTGTGGGAAGCCCCCGCCCTGCCCCTCTCGGCCGCCACCGGCACCACGGGCGCGGGCGACTGCTTTCTGGCGGCCCTGACCTGGGCCCTGGACCAGGGCGAAGCCCCGCCCGAAGCCCTGCGCTGGGCCATGGCGGCAGGCGCCGCCGCCTTGCTGCACCCCGGCACCGCCCTGGCGCAGGCGGCCGAACTGCAGGCCCTGCGGCCCCAGGTGCGGGTCAAGGCCGTGGGGGACGGCCTGGGCGCCTGAAGCCGGCCGGTGTCCCCGGGGACGGGTCCGCCCGGCCTATCTTGGAGGCCATTAAGGGCTCTAGGCCACGCCTGCTCTGCGGTTGATGCTCTTATTTTTGAGCGACTTCCGCCGCCAACACCCCATCGTGCAGCGCCACAAAAGCCTGGGTCAGCGCGTGGCGCGGGTCGAGGTGGACCATGGGCAGGGCGCGCTGGTGCGATTCGCGTACCTTGACCGAACTGGGCAGGTAGGGCTGCAGCACCGGCAGGCCTTCGTCGATCAGCTCCTGCACCAGTTGCTGCGGCAGCCGGGCGCGGGCCTGGAACTGGTTGACCACGATGCCCTTCACCTGCAGGGCGGGGTTGTGGTCGGCGCGGATCTCCTGCACGTTGGCCAGCAGGGTGTAGAGCGCCTGGCGCGAAAAATCGTCGCAATCGAAGGGAATCAGGCAGCCCCGGGCGCCCATGAGCGCCGAGCGGGTGTAGAAATTGAGCGCCGGGGGCGTGTCGATGTAGATGCGGTCGTAGTGCGCCGCCAGCTGCTGCAGGGCCTCGCGCAGCTTGTAGATCTTGTGGCGCGATTCGAGCTTGACCTGCAGCTCGTCCAGCCGGGGGCTGGCGGCCATCAGGTCAAGGCGCTCGAAGGGCGTGCGCGCCACGAAGGCCGTGGCCGGCTCGGGGCGCAGGCTGAAGCCCAGCGTCTGGTCGAAGAAATGCGCCACGCCCGGCACGTCGGCCGGCGGGGCCGAGCCCTGCAGATAGGCACTGGAATTGCCCTGCGGGTCCAGATCGATCACCAGCGTGCGCAGCCCCTGATGGGCGCTGATGGCGGCCAGATTGCAGGTGATGGTGGACTTGCCCACCCCGCCTTTCTGATTGAACACGACGAGCGGCATGGAAACTCCTGGACACATGAAGGCGAACAATGGGGTGGACGGGCAGGCCCGCCCAGGCGGGGCCGGGCCATTATGGCGCGGTGCAGCATGGGACAATCACGGCCCGCGCCCGCCGCTGCGGCCGGCGCGTTTTCCTGCACCCTTGGCTTAATTTTTCTTGGCACGGGCCTGTTCGGCCCTCAAGCACCATGACCGACCGTTCACCCGACCACCCCCGCATCCCGGCGCACGCGTACACCCTGAGCGACTTCGACTTCGCCCTGCCCCCCGAGCACATTGCCCAGCACCCCGCGCCCGAACGCAGCGCCTCGCGCCTGCTCGATGGCCGCGGCCGCCAGCCGGTGGACCGCATCTTCCGGGAACTGCCCGGCCTGCTCCAGGCGGGCGACCTGCTGGTGTTCAACGACACCCGCGTCGTCAAGGCCCGCCTGTTTGGCGAAAAAGACAGCGGCGGCAAGCTCGAACTGCTGATCGAACGCGTGCTGCAAGGCCCGGAGGTCGTGGCGCACATGAAAGTCAGCAAAAAACCCCTGCCCGGCGCCAAGGTGCACCTGGCGGGCGGCCTGCAGGCTGGCGGCTTCGAAGCCACCCTGCTGGGCCGCTACCCCGACGAGGAGGGCCCGCTGTTCCGCTTCGCGCTGCAAGGCCCGGCCGGCGAAAGCCCCTGGGACCTGATGGAGCGCCACGGCCACCTGCCCCTGCCCCCTTACATCGAGCGCCAGCAGGCCGAAGGCGACGACCCCAACGCGGCCGAAGACACCCAGCGCTACCAGACCGTGTTTGCGCGCGCCCCCGGCGCCGTGGCCGCCCCCACCGCCGCCCTGCATTTCGACGAGGCCGTGCTGGCCGACCTGGCCGCGCGCGGCATCGAGCGCGCGAACGTGACGCTGCACGTGGGCGCCGGCACCTTCCAGCCCGTGAAGACCGAGAACCTGGCCGAGCACCAGATGCACAGCGAGTGGTACGAGATTCCCCTGCCCACGCTGGCCGCGCTGGAGCGCTGCCGCCAGCGCGGCGGCCGGGTGGTGGCGGTGGGCACGACGACGGTGCGCACGCTGGAGTCCTGGGCCCAAACGGGCCAGATCTCGGGCGACACCAACATCTTCATCACGCCCGGCTTCCCGTTCCAGGTGGTGGACCTGCTGCTGACCAACTTCCACCTGCCCAAGAGCACGCTGATGATGCTGGTCAGCGCGTTTGCCGGCTATGCACCGATCATGGGGCTGTACCGGCATGCGATTGCGCACGGCTACCGCTTCTTCAGCTATGGGGATGCGATGCTGCTGGAGCGGAGCTGAACGCGCCCACCGGGAGACGGTGGCGGGCTGGGCAGGGTCGGCACGGCACGCGGTGCCCACGCCGAATCCAGTCCCGCCGTGGGGCCCCAGGCCTCAGAGGGCAGGCAAGGCCAAGCCCAGGTGCTCCCGCAGCGTGCGGCCGGCATAGTCGCGGCGGAACTGCCCGCGCGCCTGCAGGATCGGGACCACTTCGCGGGTGAAGTCCTCCAGGCCCGCCGGAAAATACGCGGGCATGATGTTGAAACCGTCCGCAGCACCCGCCTCGACCCAGTGCTGCATGTGGTCCGCGATCTGCTCGGCCGTGCCGGCCACCACCTGGTGACCGCGGCTGCTGGCCACCTGGTGGTAGAGCTGGCGCAGCGTGAGTTTCTGCGTGCGGGCCAGGCCCAGCAGCAGCTTGCGGCGGCTGAAGCCCCCGCCGTCCACCGGCAGGTCCGGCACCGGCGCATCCAGGTCGGCACCGCTCAGGTCATGGTCCAGCTCGGCCGACAGGAGGTAATGGGCTTTGCTTTGGTCGGTATACGCCTGCAGGCGGGCCAGCTTGTCGCGTGCCTGCGCGGCGGTGGCGCCCACAATCGGCATGAGGCCGGGCATCACCTTGACCTGCGCCGGGTCCCGCCCGGCGGCGGCCACCTGCTGCTTCAGGCCCTGGCAAAAGGCCCGGGCTTCTTCCAGGTCTTGCTGGGCCGTGAAGATGACCTCTGCATGGCGCGCGCCCAACTGCTGGCCTGGCCCGGACGACCCGGCCTGCACCAGCACGGGCGCGCCTTGCAGGCTGCGCGTCACGTTCAAGGGCCCTTGCACCTGGAAATACGGCCCGGCATGGTTCAGGATGTGCAGCTTGCGCGTGTCCATGTACACGCCCGCCGCCGGGTCCTTCACATAGGGCTCCGGGTCCCAGGAACGCCACAGCCCCTGGACCACTTCGACGAACTCCTCGGCAATGGCGTAACGCTCGGTGGATTCAGGGTGGCGCTGGCGGCTGAAATTGACCGAGCCATCCTGCACGGTCGTGACGATGTTCCAGCCCGCCCGCCCCTGGCTGAGCAGGTCCACGGAGGCAAAGGCCCGCGCCAGGGCATACGGTTCGCTGTAGGTGGTGGACGCCGTGGCCACCAGGCCGATGTGCTGCGTCTGCACCGCCAGCATGGCCAACACCACCAGGGGGTCCGGCCGCGTGATCATGGACGGGTGGGCCTCGGCGCTGGTGACCAGGCGATCGCCAAAGAACACCATGTCGAACTTCGCGGCCTCCGCCACACGGGCCATGCGCGTGATCAGGCCAAAATTTTCCGTGCCGGATTCGGCGCCCGGATAGCGCCAGCCACCGGCATGGTGGCCTGCCGCCAATAAAAAGAGACCCAGATGCATGGTGATGTGCGGAAGATGCCCTGTGCTGTGCGACCCCGGCCACCGGCGGTGGCGCCCCAGGCCCCGTGGTGGAACGCCGATCGGTTTATTGCGCTTGTGCCACCTTGGGCTTGTGCTGCACGCCGAACACGCTTTGGGCCATCGAATGCACCTTGCGCACCACGGCCGTCGTCTCCTCCGCCCCTTTGGGCGCGGGCTGCACCTGGACCTTGACGAGGGCCGCCCGTACCTCCGGTTCGGCCAGGCTGTCCATCACCCAGCGCGTGAGCTTGGCGCGCACGGCGGGGGGAAGGCCGGCCGGTGCGGTCCACAGGAAAGCGCCGCCAAACGCGTTGTCCCATTGGGAGTAGCCCTGCTGCACCACCGAGCGCACGCCCGCCAGCCCTTCGGGCGGGGCGTCGGCACCAAAGTAGGCCAGCGCCTTCAACTTGCCAGTGCGCACGTAGGTGGTTGCCAGCGGGTCGATCACCAGGTCCACATGCCCACCGATGGCGTCATTGACGGCGGCCGCGCTGCCTTTGTAGGGCACATGCTGGATCGGCAGCTCCGCAATCTTCGAGAAAAACTCCCCGGCCAGATGCCCCGGTGTGCCAATGCCAGAGGTCCCCAGGGAAATGGGGTGTTTCTTCGCGTACTCCACCAGTTCCCGCAGATTGTTCGCCGGGAAATCGGGACGCACCGCAAAGGCGGTGATGCCGGTGCCGACATGGGCAATCGACTGGAAGGAGGTGAAGGGGTCGAATGCCACCGGCATCAGCTGGGGGGCAATCGCCAAGTTGCCGATCGAGGCGTTCAGCAGCGTGTACCCATCGGGCTGCGCCCTGGCCACGAACTGCGCGCCAATCGTGCCGCCCGCACCGGCCTTGTAGTCGATCACGACCGGTTGCCCCGCCCGGGCCGACACCTTCTCCGCGAGCAAGCGCGCCACGTTGTCGTTCGTGCCGCCCGGAGGGTAGGGCACGACCAAGGTGATCGGTTTCTGGGGATAGGCATCCCCCGGCGCCGGGGCCTGGGCGAACGCGGCCACGCCGGCCAACAGGGCGATGCCCAGGGAGAAAGAGCGAACGGATTCGAAAGACATGGGCCTGCTTGCACCTGAAAAAGACCGAAGTCCAGAGCACGCCAGCGTAAGAGCCCCCCCACGCCTTTGGAACGAAGGATTGCAAGCAAGATTATTCGGTTTTCAGATATGCAGGCCGCCGGGCAGGCGGTGCTGCCCTGTGCCCCCTCAGCGGCCGTGCTGCGCGCGAAACGCCCGCGCCTGCCCGAAATGCCCACAACCGATAAAGGGCACCGGCGGCCGCAGCGCCGACAGGGGCGAAGGGTGGTTGGCCGTCAGCACCAGATGCCCCCGGTCGGCCGGAATCACCGCCCGCTTGGACTGGGCGTGGCTCCCCCACAGCATGAACACCACCGGCCGCTCGCCCTGGGCGATATGGCGGATCACCGCGTCGGTCAGCACCTCCCAGCCCTTGCCGGCGTGGCTGGCGGGCTGGGCCTCTTCGACCGTGAGGCAGGTGTTCAGCAACAGCACGCCGTTCCGGGCCCACTTCACCAGGCTGCCGCCCGGTTGCGGAAACGCCGGCCAGGGCGCGCCCAGATCGCGCTCCAGCTCCTTGAAGATGTTTTGCAGCGAGGGCGGCAGGCGCACCCCCGGCGCGACCGAGAAGGCCAGCCCCTCGGCCTGGCCCCGGCCGTGGTAGGGGTCCTGGCCCAGGATGACCACGCGCACGTCTTCGGGCGCGGTCAGTTCCAGCGCACGCAAGGGTCGGGGCGGGAAGATGGTGGCACCAGCGGCCAGCCGCTGGCGCAAGAAGCCCAGCAGGCCCTGGCCGTGGGCGCTGGCGAAAAAACCGTCGACCAGCGGCTGCCAGCCCGGGGCGACCGGCCAGTCAGCGGGGTTGGCGGACTGGAGCTGGGTGGGATGGACAGCGGAAACAGGCGTATCGGTCATGGCAGGCAAGGGGATGAAGCAAACGAAAGCCGTGAGCATGCCCCAAGCCCCGCGCCCCGCGCCCATCCCCGAGCGCTAGAAGGGGTCTTCTTTTTGATAGCTGAAAGCGCTTGCGCTGCAAGGGCTGGAGGCGAATTTCGGTAAAAGATGCCAGGCAAACTGCGTTCCGCCCCCGCCCCTCACATGCGGGTGCGGCGCGCCTCCAGCCACTCGAACACCGCCATGCCCGCCACCATCGCCACCACGAACACGATGGCCTTGGGCTGGCCCGCGCCGGCCGACACGATGGCCGGGCCGGGGCAGAAGCCCGCCACGCCCCAGCCCGCGCCAAACAGCAGGCTGCCGACCACCAGGCGCTGGTCGATGTGGCGCGCGGTGGGCAGGTGCATCGCACCGCCCAGGAAGGCCGTGGTGCGCTTGCGGGCCACGAAAAAGGCGCCGACGCCGACCAGGATCGCGCCGCCCATCACGAAGGCCAGCGAGGGGTCCCAGGCACCAGCCAGGTCCAGAAAGCCCTGGACCTTGGCCGGGTCGGTCATGCCGGCCACGATCAGGCCGATGCCAAACAGCAGGCCAACGACAAATTCCATCAAACGGTGTGCCATGGATTGCTCCTTATCTTGAAAACAGCCCGCTCACGCGAAGGCGTGGCGCAGCAGGAAAACGGTGGCGAACCCCGCCGCCATGAAAGACAGCGTGGCCACCAAGGAACGGGGCGACATGCGCGACAGGCCGCACACGCCGTGGCCGCTGGTGCAGCCGGCGCCATAGCGGGTGCCGATGCCCACGAGCAGGCCGGCGACGACCACCAGAGCCCAGCTGGCGTCGATGGTGGCCTGCACCGGGCCGATGAACGCCCCATACAGGCTGGGCGCGGCCAGCATGCCCAGCAGGAAGGACAGGCGCCAGACGATGTCGCGGGTCTTGGGCCGCAGCAGCCCGCCCACGATGCCGCTGATGCCCAGCACCCGCCCGTTGAACAGGATGAACAGCGCCGAGGCCAGGCCCAGCACGATGCCGCCGGCCAGCGACATCCAGGGGGTGAAGTGGTTCCAGTCGATCGTCATTTCTCGCACTCCTTGCTGGCACAGAATTGGTCGAACAGCACCGCCATCACGGCCAGGGCGGCCGGGCTGTCGATGCGGTAGTAGATGTTCTTGCCCTCGCGCCGGGTGGCGACCACGCCCTCGTCGCGCAGCACGCCCAGCTGCTGCGACAGGGTGGGCTGCGCCACGCCGACCAGGCTTTCCAGCTCGCCCACCCGTTGTTCGCCCTGGCTGAGCTGGCACAGCAGCAGCAGCCGGTCGGGGTTGGAGAGCACTTTCATCAAGCGGCAGGCCCGGTCGGCGGCGCTGCGCATTTGGTCGAAATCGACCGGAAGTTCCTGAACGGTGTCCATCCAAAGCCTCGCTTTCTTCTGGCTGGAAATTGTATATCAATTGATATATTATCTAAAAACACATTGTTTTATTGCCAACTGTTGACGGAGCCTGCCATGCCAGCCCCAGCCCATGTGAAAGCCTTCTTTGACCCGGCCACCGGAACGGTGTCCTACGTGGTGTTTGATGCGCCCGGCGGCCACTGCGCGCTGGTGGACTCGGTGCTGGACTACGCCACCCACTCCGGCCGCACCCGCACCGCGTCGGCCGACCGGCTGATCGCCTTTGTGCGCGAGCAGCACCTGGCGGTGGACTGGATCCTGGAAACCCACGCCCATGCCGACCACCTCTCCGCCGCGCCCCATCTGCGCCAGGCCCTGGGCGGGCGCATCGCCATCGGCGGCCAGATCACCCAGGTGCAGCAGGTGTTCAACGGCCTCTTCCACCTGGAGCCCGGCTTCGCCACCGACGGCCGCCAGTTCGACCACCTCTTCCAGGACGGCGAGACCTTCGCCATCGGCCAGCTCCAGGCGCAGGCCCTGTCGGTGCCCGGCCACACCCCGGCCTGCATGGCCTACCAGGTGAGCGACGCGGTGTTCGTGGGCGACACACTGTTCATGCCCGACGTGGGCACCGCCCGCTGCGACTTTCCCGGCGGCAACGCCCACACGCTCTACCGGTCGATCCAGCAGCTCTTGCGCCTGCCGCCCGAAACCCGGCTGTTCATGTGCCACGACTACCCCCCGGAAGACCGCGAGGCGCAGTGGGAATGCACGGTGGCCGACCAGCGCGCGCGCAACATCCACGTGCACGACGGCGTGAGCGAGGAAGCCTTTGTCGCCCTGCGCACCCAGCGCGACGCCACGCTGGACATGCCCGTGCTGATCCTGCCCGCGGTGCAGGTGAACATCCGCGCGGGCGAGCTGCCGCCGCCGGAAGCCAACGGCGTGCGCTACCTCAAGATCCCCTTGAACGCCCTGTGACGTATCCACCCCCCCGGCCCCCTTTCACTGCAAGGAGTTTCCCCATGAACGATGCCCCCATCACCATCACGCTGACCCAGCAGCGCGACTACCAGTTCCTGGTCGACTTTGGTGCCCCCGTGTCCCGCCTGCTGGCGGACGAGCCGCCCCCGCTGGGCCAGGCGGCCGGCCCCTCGCCCGTGCAACTGCTGTGCGCCGCCGTGGGCAACTGCCTGAGCGACTCCCTGCTGTTCGCGCTGCGCAAGTTCAAGCAGAATCCCGAACCAATCCACTGCACCGTGAGCGCCGACGTGGGCCGCAATGCCGGCCAGCGCCTGCGCGTGCTGGGCATGCAGGCCACCTTGCAACTGGGTGTGCCCAGCACGCAGCTGGAGCACCTGGACCGGGTGCTGGACAGCTTCGAGACCTACTGCACCGTCACGCAAAGCGTGGGCCAGGGTTTTCCGATCGCCGTGCAGGTCCTGGATGGGGAGGGCAGCGTGCTCAAGCCCGCCAGCGCGCTATGAGCCAGGCCCTGAATTTCTGGGACCAACAGTTGTCGGTGGACGGGTACAAGTACGGGACGGCGCCCAACGCCTTCCTGACCCGCCAGGCCCACCGCATCGCAGCGCATGCCAAGGTACTGGTGCCCGGCGATGGCGAGGGCCGCAACAGCGTGTGGCTGGCCGAGCAGGGGCACCAGGTCACCGCGCTGGACGCCTCCGCCGTCGGCCTGCAAAAGGCCAAGGCCCTGGCCATGGACCGGGGTGTGACAGTGCAACTGCTGCGGGCCGACCTGGCCGATTGGCAGGCCGAAACCCTGTTCGACGCTGTGGTGTTGACCTACGTGCACCTGCCCCCCGGCCTGCGGCCCCAGGCCCACCGCCGCCTGGCCCAGGCCCTGCGTCCGGGCGGGGTGCTGATCCTGGAAGCCTTCCACCCGCTGCAACTGGGCCACACCAGCGGCGGCCCCCAGCAGACCGACCTGCTCTACACCCTGGAGATGCTGCACGAGGACTTCCGTGGCCTGCTGGAAGCCGATGGGGCGCAGGAGTGCGAAACCACCCTGCACGAAGGCCCGGGCCACCAGGGCCGGGCCTGGGTCACGCGCTACGTCGGCACGCGCAGCGCCTAGTTTCAGGCGAAGAGCTTGGCCAGCTCCAGCCCCGGCTCCGGGGCGCGCATGAAGGCCTCGCCGACCAGGAAGGCGTGGATGCCGGCATCGCGCATCGTCTTCACGTCGGCCGGGGTCAGGATGCCGGATTCGGTGACCAGCAGGCGGTCGGCCGGCACCTGTTTCTGCAGGTCCAGCGTGGTCTGCAGGCTGACCTCGAAGGTGCGCAGATTGCGGTTGTTGATGCCGATCAGCGGCGTCTTGAGGCGCAGCGCGCGCTCCAGCTCGGCGCCGTCGTGCACCTCGACCAGCACGGCCATGTCCAGGCTGCGGGCAATGGCTTCGAAGTCGGCCATCTGGGCATCGTCCAGGCAGGCGGCAATCAGCAGCACGGCATCGGCGCCCATGGCGCGGGCTTCGTAGACCTGGTAGGGGTCCACCAGAAAGTCCTTGCGCAGCACCGGCAGCTGGCAGCTGGCACGGGCCTGCTTGAGGGCGTCCACGCTGCCCTGGAAGAACTGCCTGTCGGTCAGCACCGACAGGCAGGCGGCGCTGACCTCGCCATCGCCCTCGGCGTAGCTCTGGGCGATGTCGGCCGGCTCAAAGTCGGCGCGGATCACGCCCTTGCTGGGGCTGGCTTTCTTGATCTCGGCAATCACGGCCGCCTGGCCCCGGGCGATCTTGGCGCGCAGCGCGCCCTCGAAATCGCGCGTGAGCACGCGGCTCTCGGCGTCGGCGCGCATCGCGGCCAGGGACAGGCGCTTTTGGGCAGCGGCGACTTCTTCGTGCTTGACGGCCACGATCTGGTTCAGGATGTCACTCATAGGGCAGGGGCCTTGTCAAAAAAATTCAGTGCGCCAGCGCGTGGCTGCGCAGGACCAGTTGCTCCAGCTTGGCCAGGGCCGCGCCGGTATCGATCGCCGCCTGGGCCCGCGCGAGGCCGGTGGCGATCGAATCCACCACATCGGCCGCATACAGGGCCGCGCCCGCGTTCAGGCAGACGATATTGCGGGCGGCACCCTGCTGGCCTTGCAGCACGGCCAGCAGCATGTCGCGGGATTGCTCGGGGGTTTCCACGCGCAGGGCGCGGTTGCTGACCATGGGCAGGCCAAAGTCCTCGGGGTGGACTTCGTACTCGGTAATCTCGCCGTTTTTCAGCTCGCCGACCAGCGTGGCCGCGCCCAGGCTCATCTCGTCCATGCCGTCGCGGCCATAGACGACCAGCGCATGCTCGGCGCCCAGGCGCTGCAGCGCGCGCACCTGGATGCCGACCAGGTCGGGGTGGAACACCCCCATCAGGATGTGGGGCGCGCTGGCCGGGTTGGTCAGCGGGCCCAGGATGTTGAAGATGGTGCGCACGCCCAGCTCCTTGCGCACGGGCGCCACGTTCTTCATGGCCGGGTGGTGGTTGGGCGCAAACATGAAGCCGATGCCGACCTCGTCGATACACTGGGCAATCGCCTCGGGCGACAAGTTGATGTGGATGCCCAGGGCGTCCATGGCGTCGGCGCTGCCGCTCTTGCTCGACACGCTGCGTCCGCCGTGCTTGCTGACCTTGGCGCCGGCCGCGGCGGCCACGAACATGGCGCAGGTCGAGATATTGAAGGTGTTGGCCCCATCGCCGCCGGTGCCGACGATGTCCACCAGGTGCCGGCGGTCGGGCACATGCACTTTGGTGGAGAACTCGCGCATGACCTGCGCAGCCGCGGTGATCTCGCCAATGGTTTCCTTCTTCACGCGCAGGCCGGTGACGATGGCCGCGACCATCACGGGCTAAATTTCGCCGCCCATGATCTGGCGCATCAGGTGCAGCATCTCGTCATGGAAGATTTCGCGGTGCTCGATGACGCGCTGCAGCGCTTCCTGGGGGGTGATGGTCATGGGCTTGCCTTTTTGAACGAAATTGGCCTCCAGGCCAATGGATACCAGCGGTAATAGCTATTGATTCAATAGCAAATCAAGTCACACACCAAGGGCTCAGGGGGTCTGGTCCAGGAAGTTTTTCAGCATGGCGTGGCCGTGCTCGGTCAGGATGCTTTCCGGGTGGAACTGCACGCCCTGGATGGGCAGCTCGCGGTGGCGGATGCCCATGATTTCGCCGTCCTCGGTCCAGGCGGTGATCTTCAGCACCTCGGGGCAGCTGGCGCGCTCGATGGCCAGCGAGTGGTAGCGGTTGACCGTGAACTGCGCGGGCAGGCCGGCAAACACGCCTTCCTGCGTGGTGGTGATGACGCTGGTCTTGCCGTGCATGAGCTGCTGCGCCCGCACGATCTGGCCACCAAAGGCCGCGCCGATGCTCTGGTGGCCCAGGCACACGCCCAGGATCGGCAGCTTGCCGGCAAAGTGCTGGATCGCCGCCACCGAGATCCCGGCCTCGGCCGGCGAGCAGGGGCCGGGCGAGATCACCAGGCGGTCGGGCGCGCGCGCGGCAATGCCTTCGAGCGTGATTTCGTCGTTGCGGAAGACTTCGACCTGGGCACCGAGTTCGCCGAAGTACTGGACGATGTTGTAGGTGAAGCTGTCGTAGTTATCGACCATCAGCAGTTTCATGGCAGGCTCCCGGCGGTGTCTTGGGCCGCGTGCCCCGTGCCGCCACGCAGGCGCTCGAATTCGCGGTGTTCATGGGCGATGCAGATTTCCATCATCTGGCGGTAAATGGCCTCGATCACATCGGGCTGTCCGCCCTCGGCAGCGGCGGCGGGGCGCACCCGGTCCACGATGGCCTGGATGCGGGCCTCGTCGCGCACCAGCGAGGCGTCGGGCTTGATGCGGGCGGCCTGGCTCATGTAGCCCACGCGCTCGACCAGCAGCGGCACGAGGAGGTCATCGAGCGCATCGACGTGGCGGCGCACGTCCTGCATGGTGGCGCAGTGCTGCACCTTGGCAATGGCCTGGCTCATTCCAGTCCCTCCTCAACCAGTTCGGCCGCGCGCAGCAGGGCACGGGCCTTGTGTTCGGTTTCCTTCCACTCCAATTCGGGCACCGAATCGGCGACGACACCGGCCGCGGCCTGCACGTACAGCACGCCGTCCTTGATCAGGCCGGTGCGGATCGAAATGGCCACATCCATGTCGCCGGCATAGCTCAGGTAGCCGCAGGCGCCGCCGTACAGGCCGCGCTTGGTGGGCTCCAGCTGGTCGATCAGCTCCATGGCGTGCACCTTGGGCGCGCCCGTCAGGGTGCCGGCCGGGAAAGTGGCCTTGAGCACGTCCATGCTGGTCATGCCCTCCAGGAGGAGGCCTTCGACGTTGCTGACGATGTGCATCACGTGGCTGTAGCGCTCGACCACAAAGGCCTCGGTCACCTTCACGGAGCCGGTCTGGGCGATGCGGCCGATGTCGTTGCGCGCCAGGTCGATCAGCATCACGTGCTCGGCGCGCTCCTTGGGGTCGTTGACCAGCTCGATTTCGGCGGCCTTGTCCTTTTCGGGCGTGGCGCCGCGCGGGCGGGTGCCGGCCAGCGGGCGGATCGTGACCTTGGTGCCCTCGTCGGTGCGCTCCTGGCGCACCAGGATCTCGGGGCTGGCGCCCACCACATGGAAGTCGCCAAAGTGGTAGTAGTACATGTAGGGGCTGGGGTTCAGCGAACGCAGCGCCCGGTACAGCGACAGCGGCGATTCGGTGTAGCGCTTGTGGATGCGCTGGCCCACCTGCACCTGCATGAAATCGCCAGCGGCGATCAGCTCCTTGGCCTGGTGCACGGCGGCCAGGTAGTCGGCCTTGGCAAAGTCGCGCTGCGCCGGGTAGCCCTGGGTGGGCTTGACCACGGGGGCGCTCACCGAATATTTGAGCTGTTCCTTGAGGTCGCGCAGGCGCTTCTTGGCCTGGGCATAGGCCTCGGGCTGGGCGGGGTCGGCGTAGACGATCAAATACAGCTTGCCCGAGAGGTTGTCGATGACCGCCAGTTCCTCGCACTGCAGCAGCAGGATGTCGGGGCAGCCCAGGGTGTCGGGCGGGCAGCTGGCTTCGAGCTTTTTCTCGATGTAGCGCACCGCGTCGTAGCCGAAGTAGCCGGCCAAGCCGCCGCAAAAGCGCGGCAGGCCGGGGCGCAGCGCCACCTTGAAGCGCTTCTGGTAGTCGGCGATGAAGTCCAGCGGGTTGCCGCGGGCGGTCTCGACCACCTGGCCATCGGTCACGACCTCGGTTTTGGCCGCCTCGCCAAAGCCGCTGGCGCGCAAGAGCGTGCGGGCCGGCAGGCCGATGAAGCTGTAGCGCCCGAAGCGCTCGCCGCCCACCACCGATTCGAGCAGAAAGCTGTGCTTGCCGCCGTCTTGCGCATGGGCGAGCTTCAGGTAGAGCGAGAGCGGGGTTTCGAGGTCCGCGAAGGCCTCGGCCATCAGCGGGATGCGGTTGTAGCCCTCGTGGGCCAGGCTTTTGAATTCAAGTTCAGTGATCACAGGGAGGGTTCCCGGCTCTGGCGGCGCATGCACGAAAAGACAAAAGGGGTGGTGCGCCGCAGTTCATGAATCAGCCCCGTTGGGGCCACGGTTGCACGCTGGGGAGGCCCAGGTGGCTCAGGCGTTCAGTTGGACAGGCTTGCGCCAGGGCCAGGCTCCCCGGTCGCTGCAACCTGTGATGAACACGTGGTGAATGAACATGGACAAAGTGTAGCAAAGCCCAGGGGGCTTTCTGGGGCCCCGCCAGGCCGCCGCCGATCCGGCCGTGCTAGAAAACCCGGTAGCGGCAGGGCCCGCCAGCCCCAACAATGGGAGCCCCCCTTTTTGCCGCGCCCTGGCCCGCAGGGGTGTCTTGCAAGGAATGCCCATGAAGTTTCTGCAGATCCGCGCCCTCGGAGCCCTGGCCTGCCTGCTGGCCGGCGCCGCCACGGCCCAACCCCTGACGGTCGCCCATATCACCTACGAAGACAGCCACACCGTGGGCGGCAAGGTCGTGCACCTGAACGGCGCCGGGGTGCGGTACCGGGCCCTGTTCCAGATCTATACGGCCGGCCTCTACCTGGAGAAAAGAGCCCACACCATGGCCGACATCACCGCCCAGCCCGGCGCCAAGCGCCTGAGCATGACCATGCTGCGCGAAATGGACTCGGCCGATCTGGGCAAACTGTTTGCGCATGGCATCGAGGACAACCTCGACAGGACGGCCTTCTCCCGCATCGTTCCCGGGGTGCTGCGCATGGGACAGCTTTTTTCCGCGCACCAAAAGCTGCAGGCCGGGGATGTCTTCACCCTCGACTGGATTCCGGGCACGGGCACCGTGGTCACGCTCAAGGGCCTGCGCCAGGGCGAGCCCTTCAAGGAGCCGGAGTTTTTTCATGCCCTGCTCAGCATCTGGCTGGGTCCGCAGCCCGTGGACCGTCCGCTCAAGGAGGCCCTGCTGGGCAAGCCGCCCAGCGCACCGACCCCGCCATGAAACGGCAGAGCCAGGCGCTCGGATCAAGCGCTGTGCCCGGCCCCCGGGGCCAGGTCGGCCAAGGAGTCCAGCCAGCCATCGGCATCGACCGCCCGCACTGGCTGTCCATGGTTGTAGCCATAGGTCACCAGCAGCACCGGGCACCCTGCGGCACGGGCCGCCTGGGCGTCGTTGCTGGAGTCCCCCACCATCAGGGTGCGCTGGGGCGCGCTTTGCAAGGCCTCACAGGTCTTGAGCAGCGGCAAGGGATCGGGTTTTTTCCGCGCGAAGGCGTCTCCGCCAAAGACCTGGACAAAAAAACCGTCCAAACCCTTGGAGCGCAGCAAGGGCAGCGCAAAATCGGTGG
>JAQUDN010000182.1 GCA_028685665.1 Burkholderiaceae bacterium
GCTCTCCAAGCTCACCGGCCGCGAAGCCCAGGTGCTCGAACGCATCGTGGCCGGACGGCTGAACAAGCAGATCGCCGACGACCTGGGCATCAGCATCAAGACCGTGGAAGCGCACCGCGCCAACATCATGGAAAAGCTCAGCGCCAACACCGTCGCCGACCTGCTCAAGATTGCGCTGGGCCAGAACGCGCCCAAGCCCTGATCACTCTGTTTTTCATAGCAATCAGCGCACATCCGCATTGCGCTGGAAGCCATTTTCATTGGTATTTTTCGATATGACAGCCCAACTCATCGACGGCAACGGACTCTCCCGCCAACTGCGCACCGAAGTCGCCCAGCGCGCCGCAGCGCTCAAGGCACGCGGCACAACGCCCGGGCTGGCCGTGGTTCTGGTCGGAGACAACCCCGCCAGCCAGGTCTATGTCCGCAACAAGGTGAAGGCCTGCGAAGACAGCGGCCTGCATTCGGTGCTCGAAAAATACGACGCCACCCTGACCGAAGCCGCTTTGCTGGCCAGGGTCGAGGCGCTGAACGAGGACCCCGCCATCCACGGCATCCTGGTGCAGTTGCCGCTGCCCGCCCATATCGATGCCCAGAAAGTGATCGAAGCCATCTCGCCCGCCAAGGACGTGGATGGCTTTCACATTGCCAGCGCGGGCGCGCTGATGACCGGCATGCCGGGCTTCTGGCCCTGCACGCCTTACGGCTGCATGAAGATGCTCGAAAGCATTGGCTACGACCTCCGCGGCAAGCATGCCGTGGTGATAGGCCGCAGCAATATCGTGGGCAAGCCCATGGCCCTGATGCTGCTGCAGAAGAACGCCACGGTCACCATTTGCCACAGCGCCACCCAGGACCTCAAGGCCCACACCCTGCAGGCCGATGTGATCGTGGCCGCGGTGGGCAAGCGCAATGTGCTCACCGCCGACATGGTCAAGCCCGGCGCCGTCGTGCTCGACGTGGGCATGAACCGCAACGAGGAAGGCAAACTCTGCGGCGACGTGGACTTTGACGGCGTCAAGGAAGTGGCCGGTTACATCACCCCCGTGCCCGGGGGCGTGGGCCCCATGACCATCACGATGCTGCTGGTCAATACGCTCGAAGCCGCTGAACGGGCAGCAGGGAGCTGACCACCGCGCCCGGCGCGGGCGGGATTCGCTCCGCCCGGGCCTTGAACCTCCGCTCTCCATCGCCATCTAACGCCGCATGACCAACGCCCTGCTCGATACCTCCGACCTTCCCCTGTTTGACCGCATCGCACCCACCGATGTCGCACCGGCCATAGACGTGCTGCTGGAGCGTGCCAACCAGGCCCTGGAAACCGTGACCGCCGCAGACTTCCCGGCCCGCTGGGAGGCGATTGCCAAGGTGCTGGATGTCGCCACCGAGAAGCTCGGCACGGCCTGGGGCGCCATCAACCACCTCAACAGCGTGGCCGACACCCCTGAACTGCGCGCGGCCTACAACGCCGCCCTGCCCCGGGTGACGGAATTCTGGACACGCCTGGGTGCGGACGAGCGCCTGTACGCCAAATACAAGGCCATTGACCCCGCTCCCCTGAACGATGAACAGCGCCAGGCCCTGAAAAATGCCGTGCGCAATTTCGTGCTCAGCGGAGCCGAGTTGACGGGCGCCGCTAAGGAACGCTTTGCGCAAATCCAGGAGCGCCAGGCCGAATTGAGCCAAAAATTCAGCGAAAACGCCCTGGATGCCACGGACGCCTTTGCCTACTACGCCACCGCCGAAGAGCTGGAAGGCGTGCCCGCCGATGTGCAGCAGGCCGCACGGACCGCCGCACAGGCCGAGGGCAAGGAAGGCTACAAGCTGAGCTTGAAAATGCCCTGCTACCTGCCCGTGATGCAGTTCGCCCGCCGCAGCGCCCTGCGGGAAATGCTCTACCGCGCCTATGTCACGCGGGCCTCCGACCAGGCCGAGGGCGATGCGCAAAAGTACGACAACACGGCGCTGATCGCTGAAATCCTGGCGCTGCGCCTGGAAGAATCCCAATTGCTGGGCTATGCCAATTTCGGCGAGGTGTCGGTGGTGCCCAAAATGGCGAAATCCCCGGACGAGGTGATTCGCTTTCTGCGCGACCTGGCCTTGCGTGCCCGCCCCTATGCAGAACGGGACGTGGCCGACCTGCGTGCCTTTGCCGCCAGCGAACTCGAGCTGCCAACGCCCCAGGCCTGGGACTGGTCGTACATCGCAGAAAAGCTCAAGGAGGCGCGCTACGCCTTCAGCGAGCAAGAGGTCAAACAGTACTTCACCGGACCCAAGGTGCTGGCGGGCCTGTTCAAGATCATCGAAACCCTGTTCGAGGTGTCCATCCGCCGCGACAGCGCCCCGGTGTGGCACCCCGCCGTGGAGTTCTACCGCATCGAACGTGCAGGCCAGCTTGTGGGCCAGTTCTACCTGGACCAACCCGCCCGCACGGGCAAGCGCGGTGGGGCCTGGATGGACGATGTGCGCACCCGCTGGCTGCGCCCGGACACCGGTACCGTGCAAACGCCGGTGGCGCACCTTGTGTGCAACTTTGCCGGCAGTGTGGATGGCAAGCCGCCCTTGCTGACGCACGACGATGTGATCACGCTGTTCCATGAGTTTGGCCATGGCCTGCACCACATGCTGACCCAGGTGAATGAGCGCGATGTCTCAGGTATTGCCGGCGTGGAATGGGATGCCGTCGAATTGCCCAGCCAGTTCATGGAAAATTTTTGCTGGGAATGGGATGTGCTGCGCCACATGACGGCACATGTCGATACCGGCGAACCCCTGCCCCGCACCCTGTTCGACAAGATGCTGGCGGCCAAGAACTTCCAGAGCGGAATGGCGACCTTGCGCCAGATCGAATTTGCGCTGTTCGACATGCTGCTGCACACCCACCACGATCCCGTCGACGACTTCATGCCCCTGCTGGCCGAAGTGCGCAGCGAGGTGTCGGTGCTGCCTCCGCCGCCCTTCAGCCGCACGGCCCACACCTTCAGCCATATTTTTGCCGGCGGCTATGCGGCGGGCTATTACAGCTACAAATGGGCCGAGGTGCTGAGCGCCGATGCCTATGCGGCCTTCGAAGAAACCGTGGGAAGTGATGGACTGCCCAGTACCGAAACCGGGCGCCGCTATCGGCAGGCCATTCTGGAAGCGGGCGGCAGCCGCCCGGCCATGGAGTCGTTCAAGGCCTTCCGGGGCCGGGAACCCAGCCTGGACGCCTTGTTGCGCCACCAGGGCATGGCCCAGGCCCACTGACAGCCGCATTCGGCTTTTTGGGGAAAACCGCCGTGCACACTTCGCGCCTGGCCCTTGCATGGACGCCCCTGGCGCTGGCGCTGGTCTGTAGCGTTGCGCAGGCCGACACGATCTACAAGACCGTGGGCCCCGATGGACGGATCACCTTCTCAGACCGGGCTTTGAACGAGTTCGCGCAGGCGGTTCCACTCAGGTCCCCCGGTAAAACGCCCCCCGGCGCCAACCTGTCTTTCGATTTGAGGCAGGTCAGCAACCGCTTTCCCGTGGTTCTGTACACCGGCAACAATTGCCCTCCGTGTGCACGGGCGCGCGATTTCCTGGGCCGGCGTGGCGTGCCCTTCGCCGAACGCACGGTCACGACCAGCGCAGACATCGATGCGCTGCGGCGCCTCAACCCCAGCGCGGGCCTGCCCTTCGCGCAGATCGGGGGCCAGCAGCTCTCGGGCTACGCGGAAAGCGAATGGACACAGTACCTGGATGCCGCAGGCTACCCCCCGCAATCCCAATTGCCCTCCAGCTACCGCCAGCCCGCAGCCCAGCCTTTGGTGGAAGTCCAGCGGTCCGAGCCCGAACCACCGCCACGCCCCCTGGAGCCCCTGTATGCGCCGCTGCCTGCGGCCAGTGACCGCCCCACCCCCCAGAATCCTGCCGGTATTCGGTTTTGACAGAACCCCGACCGGTGCGCGCTGGACCGGTCAGGGATGTGGATGGTCTTTCGGTCTCCACGGGGCCGCGCAGGGCACACGGCAGGAAAGATCGCGTCAATAGGCCAGGGTCACGACACCCTGTGCCGTTCCCAGCAGACAGACCGTGGCTTTTTGGTGGGCAAAAACCCCCACGGTGACCACACCAGGCCACTGGTTCACCTCGGACTCGAACGCCAGGGGATCCTGGATCACCAGGCCAGACACGTCCAGGAGGTACTGGCCGTTGTCCGTCACAACCGGCTGCTCCTCCCGCATGCGCAGCACGGCGCTTCCCCCCAAACCGGCAAAACGGCGCGCAATGTGCTGGGCGGCCATGGGAATGACCTCGACCGGAACCGGAAATCGACCCAAGGCCTGCACACGTTTGGACTCGTCGGCAATGCAGACAAAGCGGGTCGCCATGGCCGCGACGATTTTCTCCCGCGTCAGCGCCGCACCACCGCCCTTGATCATGTACCCATGCCCGTCGATTTCGTCTGCGCCGTCGATATACACCGCGAGAGACTCCACGTCGTTGGCATCAAAAACAGGAATACCGAGTGCCTTGAGGCGTTCGGTGCTGGCCACCGAACTGGAGACAGCCCCCCGGATCTGGTCCTTCATGGAGGCCAGTGCATCGATGAATTTGTTCACGGTCGAGCCGGTGCCCACCCCCACGATATCGCCCGGCACAACGTAGTGCAGCGCAGCCTGGCCCACCAGGGCTTTGAGTTCGTCTTGATTCAGTGCAGTAGGTGTCGTCATAGAGGAAAATCGAGGATTGCTGCCGAATTATCCCCCCATGTCCTTCATCCCCTACGCACTGACCCGCCCCTTTTTATTTGGCATGGACCCCGAAGCCGCCCATGACCTCACCATGGACATGCTGGCCAGCGGCCAGCACACGCCATTGCAATGGGCCTGGCGCCAAGAGAGGATCGAAGACCCCGTCGAGCTGGCCGGACTGACCTTTCCCAACCGGGTTGGCATGGCGGCCGGACTCGATAAAAACGCCCGCTGCATCGATGCGCTGGGCGCCATGGGGTTTGGCTTTGTCGAAGTTGGTACCGTGACACCCAAGCCCCAACCCGGCAATCCCAAGCCCCGCATGTTTCGCCTGCCTGAAGCCCGGGCCCTGATCAACCGCCTGGGTTTCAACAACCAGGGGCTGGAAGCCTTCCTGCACAACGTGCAACAAGCGCGCTTTCGCACAGAACAGCGCCACCACCCGCTGCTGCTCGGTCTGAACATCGGAAAAAATGCCAGCACCCCCATCGAGAACGCCACGAGCGACTACCTGACCTGCCTCAACGGGGTCTACCCGCATGCCGACTACGTCACGGTCAACATCAGCTCGCCCAACACGCAAAATCTGCGCGCCCTGCAAAGCGATGCGGCCCTTGACAGCCTCCTGGGGGCCATCGCCGAACGCCGCGAACAACTGACGGCCTCCACGCCCACGACACCGGCCCGCCGCGAACAACTGACGGCCTCCACGCCCACGACACCGGCCCGATTGGGCGGCAGGCGCGTTCCCATCTTTGTCAAGATTGCCCCCGATCTGACGGAAGAACAGGTGTCTGTGATCGCGGCCACCCTGCAGCGGCATGGCATGGACGGGGTGATTGCCACGAACACCACCATCGGGCGCGGAGCCGTTCAAGGGTTGCGCCATGCCGAAGAAACTGGTGGCTTGAGCGGCGCTCCCGTGCTCGAAGCCAGCAACCGGGTCATCCGGCAACTGCGCACTGCCCTGGGACCTCGATTTCCGATCGTGGGCGTGGGTGGCATCCTGAGCGCGGCAGACGCAGTGAGCAAGATCGAGGCCGGTGCCGATGTGGTGCAAATCTACACCGGTCTGATTTACGAAGGCCC
>JAQUDN010000183.1 GCA_028685665.1 Burkholderiaceae bacterium
GGGTTTTCAGGTTGTCGAGATTGCCCGTCTTGGCCGCGACGGCAAGTTTCACGGCCTCGGCCTCGAATTTGTCGGAATGCTCCTTGAACTTGGCTGGCTCGCTCCAGATGGCGGGCAAGGCCTTGGTGGGAGCCCCCTTGTCCGAACCGGCCGCAAAGCCTGCCCAAGGCAGGTGGGCCAACTGGGCAATCACCTCGGCATTCTCCTGCGCCACCTTGGCATCGAAAGGCACCCGCCCGTTGGCCATGGCGCCGATGCGGCCAAAATGCTGCCCCATCACGAAGAAGGCACTCTGGCGGTATTTGATCGCATCTTCGCTCTTGGCAAACTGGGCTGAGGCAGGCGCAGACACGGTCAGGGCAGCGGTCATCAAGGCAAAGGCAGCGAGGGCTTTCATGGGAAACTTCCTTGGGTTACGGATGAAAGGGAAATAACATGGTTTCGCAGTATGCCCGAGCACACCGCCTGGTGCCCTGGGCTCCCAAGCACCGTCGCACGCTCGCCCACCAGCGGGTCCTGCCATAAAGGTCTCACGCCATGCCACACACTGTTCGGATCTGGGATCTGCCGCTGCGCCTGTTTCACTGGGCACTGGCCGCGGGCGTGATCGGCCTCGTCATCACCGCCAAACTCGGGGGCAATGCCATGGTGTGGCATTTCCGGCTGGGGTATCTGGTGCTGAGCTTGCTGTTGTTTCGGGGCCTCTGGGGGCTGATCGGTGGGCGCTGGGCACGGTTTTCGGCCTTTATCTACAGCCCACAGCGCACATGGCGCTACCTGAAGGGCCAAGGTCGCCCCGAGGACAGCGTGGGACACAGCCCGCTGGCGGCGCTGTCGGTGTTTGCGCTGCTGGGCATATTGGCCCTGCAAGCCGGCAGCGGCCTTCTCACCGACGACGAAATCGCCTTTGCAGGCCCCTTGACGCGCCTGGCGTCCGGCACGCTGGTGGAACAGGCGACCACCTACCACAAGGCCATCGGCCAGTACCTCCTTTTGGGGATGGTGGCCTTGCACCTCCTGGCGATCGCGGGGTATGTGGCCGTGAAGAAACAGGCCCTGGTGCGCCCCATGGTGACTGGCGACAAGGCCTGGCCCCATCCCCTGCCCGCCTCCCGGGACGACACCGCCTTGCGCCTGGTCGCCTTGGGGCTGTGGGCCGCCTGTGCCGCCTTGGTCTGGTGGATCTCGGAACTGGGGACCGTGTAAACCAGGGCTCCATAAGGGCGGCGGATCGCTACACTGCCCATCCCGGTATTTGATTCCCACCCTTCGTGCACAAGCCTTCCGTGACCTTGCTGACGCCCGCTCTGCCTGCAGAGCTGGACACCGTTCGCACCATTTTTCGTGAATACGCCGACAGTCTGGGGCTGGACCTCGCCTTTCAGGATTTCGAGGCCGAACTGGCACGGCTGCCTGGCGATTACGCCGCCCCGCGGGGGCATCTGCTTTTGGCCTGCGTCGATGGCGCCCTCGCCGGTTGCTGCGCGCTGCGCCCGCTCGACAGCGCCGACTATCCCAATGCCAGTGAGATGAAACGCCTGTATGTGCGCAAGGCTTTTCGGGGCTTTGGCCTGGGGCGCGAACTGGCCGAGGCCACGCTGGATGCCGCCCGGCGGGCGGGATATGCCTGCGTGCTGCTGGACACCCTCGATGACATGGAATCGGCGCGCGCGCTCTACACCGATCTGGGGTTTGAAGAGATTCCGCCGTACTACCACAACCCCGTGGCAGGAGCCCATTACCTCAAGGCCGATATTTCCTGAATGATTCTTCAGGTTGGCGCTTGTCCAGCAAGCGCCAACAGCTATTTATTCAATAGCAAAAAGGCTTAGGCAGCAGCCTGGGCCTGGGCCAACAGCGTGGCCGCGTCACTGACATCAAACTTGCCTGGGGCTTCCACATTGAGCGTCAGCACCTTGCCATCGCGCACCAGCATGGAGTAGCGGTTGCTGCGCAGGCCCAGGCCCTTGCCGTTCAGATCCAGTGTCAGGCCCGTGGCCTGGGCAAACGTGGCATCTCCATCGGCCAGCATGCGGACCTTGCCGTCGGTCTTCTGATCGCGCGCCCAGGCGCCCATCACAAAGGCATCGTTGACGGACAAGCACCAGATTTCATCGACGCCGGCCGCCTTGAAGGCCTCGGCCTGCTCCACGTAACCAGGAACGTGCTTGGCCGAGCAGGTCGGCGTGAAGGCACCCGGCACGGCAAACAAGGCAATCGTCTTGCCGGCCGTGGCCTTGTCGACGGCAACGGCGTTAGGGCCAATGCTGCAACCTTCGCCTTCAACTTCCGAATATTCCATCAGCGTGCTGGCTGGCAGGGTGTCACCGACTTGGATCATGTTCTCTCCTTGAGATGGTTTGAATTACCGGGATGCAAAAGGCACCGCACAAAGCAAAACGACCCACATTGTGGGTCGTTTTGAAGGGCTTTGCAGTCCAGGTCTTTAAGACTTAGAGCAGGCCGGCCTTTTGCACCAAGCGGGTGGCAACCCAGTTCTTGGTCTTGGAGAGCGGACGGCTCTCGGTGATTTCGATCACGTCGCCGAGGTGGTACTCGCCATTTTCATCATGGGCGTGGTACTTGCTCGACTTGGCAACGATCTTGCCGTAGAGCTCGTGCTTCACACGGCGCTCGACCAGCACGGTCACAGTCTTTTGACGCTTGTCGCTGACCACCTTGCCAATCAAGGTGCGCTTGAGGGATTTTTTAGCTTCCGTCATGTGGGCTCCTTACTTGGCGGCTTGCTTTTCAGCAAGAATGGTCTTGGCACGTGCGATATCACGGCGGGTGGTACGCAGCGTGTTGGTGTTGGCCAACTGCTGGGTTGCCTTCTGCATGCGCAGGCCGAAATGGGCCTTTTGCAGTGCCTTGATCTCGGCTTCAATGCCGGCTACATCTTTTTGGCGCAGTTCAGTAGTTTTCATTGCATGTTCTCCTGAATTACGAGCCAATCAGGCGGCTGACGAAAGTCGTGCGCAGCGGCAGCTTGGCAGAAGCCAGGCGGAACGCTTCACGGGCCAGTTCTTCTGGCACGCCCACGATTTCAAACACGATCTTGCCTGGCTGAATCTCGGCCACGTAGTACTCGGGGTTGCCCTTACCGTTACCCATACGCACTTCTGCGGGCTTGGTAGAGATAGGCTTGTCCGGGAACACGCGGATCCAGATACGGCCGCCACGCTTGACGTGACGGGAAATGGCACGGCGTGCAGCTTCGATCTGGCGAGCCGTCAGACGGCCACGGTCGGTGCACTTCAGACCGAAATCACCGAAAGCCACGGTATTACCCGTTGTGGCCACGCCGGTGTTACGGCCCTTTTGCTCCTTGCGGTATTTGCGGCGAGCAGGTTGCAGCATCTTTATTCTCCTTTGCCGTCCGCTGCTGTAGCGGGCGCGTCAACTTTACGAACGCGCTTAACGGCGGTTGCATCGGCGCCACCGGCGCCGACGGGCTTGTCGCTGCCGTCAGCCGGAGCGGTGTTGCCACCGACAGGACGGCGTGGACCACGACCGGCACCTGGACGATCACCACCTGGGCGACCATCACGGCGCGGGCCACGTGGGCGACGCTCTTCGTCCGGACGGGGGGTTTCCACGGCGGGCAGGTCGTTACGACCCAGTGTGTCGCCCTTGTAGACCCAGACCTTGACGCCGATCACACCGTAGGTGGTCTTGGCTTCAGAGGTACCGTAGTCGATGTCGGCACGCAGGGTGTGAAGTGGCACACGGCCTTCGCGGTACCACTCGCAACGTGCGATTTCGATACCGTTCAGACGACCGGACGACATGATCTTGATGCCTTGGGCACCCAGACGCATGGCGTTCTGCATCGCACGCTTCATGGCACGACGGAACATGATGCGCTTTTCGAGCTGCTGGGTGATGCTGTCAGCGATCAACTTGGCATCGATTTCGGGCTTGCGCACTTCTTCGATGTTGACCGCCACTGGCACGCCCAGGCGCACAGCGAGTTCCTTCTTGAGGTTCTCGATGTCTTCGCCCTTCTTGCCGATCACCACGCCCGGACGGGCCGAGTAAATGGTGATGCGGGCGTTCTTGGCAGGGCGCTCGATCAGGATGCGCGAAACCGCAGCATTCTTCAGCTTGGCCTTCAGGTACTCACGCACCTTGATGTCTTCGGCCAGCATGCCGGCGAAGTCACGGTTGCTAGCGTACCAACGGCTGGCCCAGTTGCGGCTGACCGCGAGGCGGAAGCCGGTAGGATGGATTTTCTGTCCCATAGTCTTCCTTGGCCTCAGTTACCAACCGTCACGTACACATGGCACGTGGGTTTGCTGATGCGGTTGCCGCGACCTTTGGCGCGCGCGGTGAAGCGCTTGAGCGTAGTGCCTTGCTCGACGTAGATGGTCTTGACCTTCAATTCGTCGATATCAGCACCATCGTTGTGCTCTGCATTGGCAATGGCCGACTCCAGAACCTTCTTGACGATGCCGGCAGCTTTTTTCTGCGTGAACGTCAGGATGTTCAGGGCTTGGTCCACTTTCTTGCCGCGGATCAGATCAGCGACCAGACGGCCTTTGTCGACCGACAGACGGACGCCCCGGAGGACTGCACGTGTTTCAGACATGGTCGTTCCTTATTTCTTCTGGACTTTTTTGTCCGCGGGGTGACCCTTGAAGGTGCGCGTCAGGGCGAATTCGCCCAGCTTGTGGCCCACCATCTGGTCGGTGACGTACACCGGCACGTGTTGCTTGCCGTTGTGCACAGCAATGGTCAGGCCGATGAAGTCGGGCAGGACCATGGAACGACGCGACCAGGTCTTCACTGGCTTCTTGTCCTTGGTGGCGATGGCTTTTTCAACCTTGGCCAACAAGTGATGGTCAACAAATGGACCCTTTTTGAGAGAGCGAGTCATCTGTTACCCCTTACTTCTTGCGACGCGACACGATCATGACCTGTGTGCGCTTGTTGTTACGGGTGCGATAACCCTTGGTCAGATTGCCCCAAGGATCGACTGCATGGCGGCCTTCTCCGGTGCGGCCTTCGCCACCACCGTGAGGGTGATCCACCGGGTTCATGGCAACGCCGCGAACCGTAGGACGAATACCCATCCAACGCTTCACACCGGCCTTGCCGAGCTGGCGCAGGCTGTGTTCTTCGTTGGCGACTTCACCGATCGTTGCGCGGCACTCGATGTGAATCTTGCGCACTTCACCCGAACGCATACGCACTTGGGCGTAGGTGCTTTCACGGGCGAGCAACGTGGCAGAAGTTCCTGCCGAACGGGCGATCTGTGCACCGGCACCGGGCTTGAGCTCGATGCAGTGGATGGTCGAACCCACAGGGATATTGCGGATGGGCAGCGTGTTGCCTGCGCGGATCGGGGCTTCCGAACCGCTCAGCAAGGTAGCGCCGACTTCCAGGCCACGGGGAGCGATGATGTAACGACGCTCACCGTCGGCATAGCACACCAGAGCGATGTGGGCCGTACGGTTGGGGTCGTACTCAATGCGTTCCACCTTGGCGGGGATGGCATCCTTGTTGCGCTTGAAGTCCACCACACGGTAGTGGTGCTTGTGGCCACCGCCCTTGTGACGGGTGGTGATGTGACCGTTGTTGTTACGACCGGCCTTCTGGAACTGTGGCTCCAGCAGGGGGGCGTACGCGTCACCCTTGTACAGGTGGTCACGTGTGACCTTCACCACGCCACGTTGGCCTGGCGAAGTGGGTTTCATTTTAATGACAGCCATGATTACGCGGCCTCCCCGGACAGGTTCAGCTCTTGACCGGGCTTCAGCGTGACATAAGCCTTGCGAACATTGTCGCGACGGCCCACG
>JAQUDN010000184.1 GCA_028685665.1 Burkholderiaceae bacterium
GGCCCACGGCTTCGACGACGAGGATGCCTGGGACATTGCGGCCATCACGGCCTTCTTTGGCCTGTCCAACCGCATGGCCAGTTTTGCGGGCATGCAGCCCAATCCGGAGTTCTACCTCATGGGCCGGGTGCCCAGAGTCAAATAAATTGCTTCTATATTGATAGCATCAAAGGCTTATCTGCAAAGCCTTTGATGTATTTTTTACTTGAACCCTACGCACCGAAAGCCCCCGGAAACCGGGGTCCTATTGGCTTGTTCCCCGGGATTTCTGGCCACAATACGCACCTCCCCCATATTCCTGTTGACAACGGTATTTACCCTGAGCGGTTTCTGACTTCTTCATGCCCCTGACCCTGCGCTGTCTGCTGTCCCTGGTTCTGTTCGCGGCCACCTGGCTACCGAACCTGTCCCATGCGCGCGCAGTGCAGCCCGTGGCCATCGCCAAAACCAGCATCGTCCCGCCAGCCCTGCACGGCAGCTGCCAGGCACTGACCGGCCTCGATACCGGCCTGAAAGACCTGGGGGCCAGCATCCACGCCCACGAGACGGCGGTCAATGACGACGACCGGACCGAGATGTACTGGGCCGCACGCCCCAAAGACCCCGTCCTGGCACCGCGCAGTGCCCCCGCGCTCTTGACCCATGTGCCCCTGGCCGGGCCCTGGCCGCGCATTCCGCTGCGCCCCCCTTCCCTCGCCTGAATCCGGACCGATGGCCCCCGGGCCATCCTGCGGCGGCGCCTGAGGCCGCCGCGCCATCCGAGCGCCCCTCCTCAGCGCAGGCGCGCGCCCTTTTCTTCGTGTTTCTCGACCCTGCGACGGTCCTTGACGGGACCGCGTCGACCCCTCTATGGCCTTCAAATTTTCTCTTCCACACCCTGCGGCAGGGCTGGCTGCGGCCTGCCTGTTCGCGGCCTGCGCGCCGCTGGGCGCCCAGACACCGGCCACTGCGCCCAGCCCTTCGGCAGGGCTGTCCACGCTGGAGCAGCCCGCCGACCCCGCCGGACCGACGCTGACGCTGGACGAACTCCTGCGCACCGTCCTGGCCTACAACACCGAACTGCGGGCCGCCCAGCAGGCGCGTGGCACGGCCACCGCTGCCATCCAGAGCGCCTCGACCTGGAGCAACCCGCGGCTCGAGTGGAGCGCCGGGCGCAACCAGGCGCGCCTGCCCTCGGTGAACCCTGGCCAGGTGCAGGGCTGGGGCATCGCCCAGTTCATCGAGAACCCGACGGTGCGCGCAGCCCGCATCGATGCCGCCCGCGCCCTGGAACAGGGCGTCGTGCACCAGATCACCCAGGCCCGCAACGCCCTGGTCGCGCAGACCAAGCAGCGGGCCTACGAGTACCAGTTGCGCCGCGCAGAAGCCTCGGCCGGCAGCGATGCCGTGGCCTTGCTGGAGCAGGTGCGCGAACGTGTGCGGCTGCGCGTAGCCAGTGGCGAAGCCCCGCGCTACGAAATCATCAAGGCCGATGCCGAAATCATCAACGCCCGCCAGCGCCAGCAGACGGCCACGCTGCAAGCGGAGCAGGCCCTGGTCGAACTGAACCGCCTGGCCGCCGGCCGCCTGCCGGCCCGCTGGAGCCTGAGCGGCACGCTCAGCGATGCCACCGCCCTGCCCCCGCTGGAAGAACTGCAGCGCGGGGCCCAGGCCGAGAACCCCGAACTGCGCGCCCTGCAGGCCGAGGTGGACAAAGCCCGGGCCCAGTTGCAGGCCGCCCGGGGCAGCCGGCTGCCCGGGGTCGAACTGCGCTACAGCCAGACGCGCGACCCCGAAATCCGCCAGAACATGCTGGGCGTGAGCGTGCAGATCCCCCTGCTCGACCAGCGCAGCGGGCCGATCGCCGAAGCCGACTCCGAACTCGCCCGCCTGTCGGGCCGGCTCGAAGGGCGCCAGGCCGAGCTGCGCCAGCAGATGCTGCTGGCCTGGAAATCCCTGGACATGGCCCGGGTGCAGGCCGACGCCCTGAGCCAGGGCGCCGTGCGCGAAGCCGAGGCCGCCCTGCGCGTGGCCCAGGCCGCCTACCGCTTTGGCGAGCGCGGCATTCTGGACGTGCTCGACGCCCAGCGGGTGCTGCGCGCCGTGCGGGCCGACCTGCTCCATGCCCGCTACCAGATCCAGCTGGCGCTGATCGAACTCGAATACCTGGCAGGGCGCTACACCACGGCGCCCCTCACCCCCCCTTGATCGGCCGGTGATCGCCCTTCGATCCCCCGTTGATCGCCCTCTGATCGCTCCCTGACCCTCGCCTGGAAAGCCTCTTTCATGCAGCACCTCCGTTTTTTCTCGCCCCTTGCCCTGTCACTGGCCCTGGCCGGCCTCCTCACCCTGGGTTCGGCCGGCTGCGGTGACCGGTCCAGCCCGGCCCCCGGCAAGGCCCCGGCCGCATCCGCCGCCGCGGCAGACCCCCTGGACGTGGTGGTGCCCCCCGCCATGGCCGACAACTTCAAGGTCGCGCCGCTGGCGCAGGCCGACATTGCCACCTACCAGGAAATCGCCGGCCGCATCGAGGCCAATGAACGCAAGGTGACCCGCATCGGCGCCTCGGTGACCGGGCGCGTGACCGACGTGCTGGCCGAAGTCGGGGACCGCGTCAGCATGGGCCAGAGCCTGGCCCGCGTGGCCAGCCCCGAGCTGACCACGGCCCAGCTGGGCTTTTTGCGCGCACGCGCCTCGACGGAACTGGCCGAACGCGCCGTGGAGCGCGCACGCCAGCTGATCCAGGCCGACGTGATCGGCTCGGCCGAACTGCAACGCCGCGAATCCGAACTGTCGATCGCACGGGCCGAATTGCGGGCGGCGAGCGACCAGCTGCGCCTGATGGGCATTCCGGATGCCGCCGTCGCCAAACTGCGCGACAGCGGCAGCCTGCACCCGCACGCCGCCGTGCTGGCCACCCAGGCCGGCGTGGTGATCGAACGCAAGGTGAGCCAGGGCCAGGTGGCCCAGCCCGGCGACCCGCTGTTCACCGTGGCCGACCTGGGCAATGTCTGGGTGGTGGGCGAGTTGCCCGAGCAGGCCGCCCGCAGCGTGCAGACCGGCCAGCAGGTGGACATCGAGGTCCCGGCCTTGGGCCGCCAGCTCTCGGGCAAGATCATTTACGTGGGCGACACCGTCTCGCCCACCACGCGCACGGTGCCGATCCGCACCCAGGTGGACAACGCCCAGCGCGAACTCAAGCCCCAGATGCTCGCCACCATGCGCATCGCCGGCAGCCCCCAGACCGCCCTGGCGCTGCCCACCGGCGCGGTGGTGCGCGAAAACGACCGCGACCATGTCTTTGTGCAGACCGGCACCTACCGCTTTCGCCTGACCCCGGTAGAACTGGGGGCGGCCAGCGGCGGCCTGCGCCCGGTGCTCAAGGGCCCGAACGCGGGCGAGCCCATCGTGGTCGAGGGCGCCTTCCACCTGAACAACGAGCGCAAGCGCGCCGAACTGGAGTAAGCCCATGATTGCATCCATGATCCGGGCCGCTCTGAGCCAGCGCCTGGTGGTGATCGTGCTCGCGCTGATGGTCTGCGGCTTCGGCCTGCGGGCGGCGCTGAAACTGTCGGTGGACGCCTTTCCCGACGTGACCAATGTGCAGGTGCAGATTGCCACCGAGGCCCCGGGCCGCTCGCCCGAGGAAATCGAGCGCTTCGTCACCGTGCCGCTCGAAATCGCCATGACCGGCCTGCCGGGCATCACCGAGATGCGCTCGCTCAACAAGAGCGGGCTGTCCATCATCACCCTGGTGTTCACCGACAAGACCGATGTCTACTTTGCCCGCCAGCTCGTCACCGAGCGGCTCATCGAAGTCACCCCGCGCATGCCGGCAGGCATCACCCCGGTGCTGGGCCCCGTCTCCACGGGCCTGGGCGAGGTCTACCAGTACACCCTGGAAAAGCCCGACGATGGCCAGCGCGCCCTCACGCCCGAGGAGCTGTCCGAGCGCCGCACGGTGCAGGACTGGGTGGTGCGGCCCTTGCTGCGCTCGATCCCCGGCGTGGCCGAAATCAACTCGCAGGGCGGCTACGTCAAGCAGTACCAGGCGCTGGTCGATCCCGGGCGGCTGCGCCACTACGGGCTCTCGGTGCCCCAGGTGGTGCAGGCGATTGCGGCGAACAACTCCAACGCCAGCGGCGGCATCCTGCCGCAGGTGACCGAGCAGTACCTGATCCAGGGCGTCGGGCTGATCCGCACCCTGGAAGACATTGGCGACATCGTGCTCAAGGAGCAAGGCGGCGTGCCGGTCTATGTGCGCGACGTGGCCAAGGTGCAACTGGGCAGCGAAGTGCGCCAGGGCGCCATCATCAAGGGCGGCTACACCGAGGGCGTCTCGGGCATCGTGCTGATGGTGCGCGCCGGCAATGCCAAGGAAATCGTCGGCCGGGTCAAGGCACGCGTGCAGGAGATCAACAGCAAGGGCATGCTGCCCGATGGCCTGCAGATCGTGCCCTTCTACGACCGCACCGACCTGGTCGATGCCGCGCTGTGGACCGTGGGCAAGGTGCTGATCGAGGGCATTTTGCTGGTGGTGGTGGTGCTGTTCATCTTCCTGGGCGATGTGCGCTCCAGCCTGATCGTGGTGGCCACGCTGATCATCACGCCGCTGACCACCTTCATCTTCATGAACCGCTACGGCATCTCGGCCAACCTGATGTCGCTGGGCGGGCTGGCGATTGCCATCGGCCTGATGGTCGATGCCACCGTGGTGGTGGTCGAAAACGTATACCACAAGCTCGGACAGGCCGGTGACAGCCTGGGCGCGCGGGTGCGCACGGTGCTGGCGGCCACCTCGGAAGTGGCCACCCCCACCATCTTCGGCATTGCCATCATCATCCTGGTGTTCCTGCCCCTGATGACCCTGCAGGGCATCGAAGGCAAGATGTTTGCGCCCCTGGCACTGACGATCGCGATTTCCCTGGCCGTATCGCTGGCGGTCTCGCTGTTCCTGTCGCCCGTGCTGTGCTCCTACTTCCTCAAGGGCGGCTCGGACCACGACACCCGGCTGATCGCCTTCCTGAAGCGCCACTACCTGCGCCTGCTCGATGGCGCCACGGTGCGCAGCCGCCTCACACTGGGGGCCTCGGTGGCCTTGCTGCTGGGCTCGCTGGCGCTGTTCCCGCTGCTGGGCAAGTCCTTCATGCCGACCATGAAGGAAGGTGCGCTCACGCCGCAGATCAACCGCGTGCCCAGCATCTCGCTGGAAGAGTCGATCCGCCTTGAAATGGCCGCCATGAAAACCGTGGCCGAGGTGCCTGGCGTGCGCAGCGTGGTCTCCAAACTCGGCCGGGGCGAGTCGCCGGCCGACCCGGCGGGCCCCAACGAGTCCGACCCCATCGTGCTGCTCGACCCGGACTCCGGGCGCACCCAGGACCAGATCGACGAAGACATCCGCCAGCGCCTGTCCTCCATCCCGGGCGTGCAGATCGTGCTGTCGCAGCCGATTTCGGAGCGCGTGGATGAAATGGTCACGGGCGTGCGCTCGCAGGTGGCGATCAAGGTGTTTGGCGACGAGCTGGGCGAGCTCAAGCGCGTGTCCGAACAGATCGCCCGCATCCTGAAAAGCATCTCGGGCAGCCGCGACATCCGCGTCGAACGCCTGTCGGGCCAGCAGGCCCTCACGGTGGACATCGACCGCAAGGCGATTGCGCGCCAGGGCCTGAACGTGGCCGACGTGCAGGCCGTGATCGAGACCGCCATTGGCGGCAAGGACGTGACCACGCTCTACGAAGGCGAGCGGCGCTACAGCGTGGTGGTGCGCTTTCCCCCAGAAGTGCGCCAGTCGGCCGAG
>JAQUDN010000185.1 GCA_028685665.1 Burkholderiaceae bacterium
AGCTGGAGCAGCACGGCCCCCAGCAATGGCCGCTGCCCACGGGGGCCACCGAGGGCACCGCGCGGCTTTACGCCGACGGCCGCTTTCCCACCGAGACCGGCCGGGCCCGCTTTGTGCCCGTCGCCTGGCAGCCCGTGGCCGAGGCCCGCTCGGCCCAGTACCCCCTGGCCCTGAACACCGGCCGGCTGCGCGACCAGTGGCATGGCATGAGCCGCACCGGCACCGTGGGCCGCCTGTATGGCCACGCCCCCGAGCCGGTGGTGCAGATGCACCCGCAGGACATGGCCCGGCGCCACCTGCGCGAGGGGGAGCTGGTCGCCATCCACTCGCGGCGTGGCAGCATCTTCGCGCCCCTGCAAGGCAGCAGCGACCTCGGCCTGGGCCAGGCCTATATGGCCATGCACTGGGGCGAAGAAGCCCTGGGCGGGCACAACGCCGCGCACCAGGCCCTGGCGGGCGTGAACACGCTGCTGCCCTCGGCGTTTTGCCCGCAGTCCAAGCAACCGGAACTCAAGAACGCTGCCGTGCGCATCGAAAAAGCCGGGCTGCCCTGGTCCCTGCTGGCCATGGCCTGGCTGCCCGCCGCCGACTGGCTGGCGGCGCGCACCGGCTTGCAGGCGCTGATGGCCCGCTTTCCCTTCACCAGCTGCGTGCCGTTCAGCCCGGCCAGCGCACTGGACGGGGCCCCCGAAGGCGGAACCCCGGCACAGGTGGGTTTGCTGTTCCGGGCTGCGGCCCACGAGCCCCCACCGGAGGCCTTGCTGGCCCGGATCGAAGCCCTCCTTGACCTGGAGGGCCCGCGCAGCCTGCGCTACGCCGATGCCCGCCAGGGCCAGCGCCGCACCCTGCGGCTGGAGTCCCGGAACGGCGACACCCTGGTGCGGGGCCTGCTGCTGGCCGGCGACACGCGCGCCCAGGTCTGGCTGCGCACCCTGGTGCAGGACGAACTGCCGGCCCAAGACTACGGCCGGCTGCTGCTGGCCCCCGGGGCCACCCCGCCCGTGGCCCTGGCCGCACGGGGCCGCACCGTGTGCAGCTGCGTCGGCGTGAGCGACAGCGCGATCCAGGCTGCGCTGGCCGCGCACCCGGGCAGCGACGACGAGCGCCTGGCCCATCTGCAAGCCAGCCTGCGCTGCGGCACCCAATGCGGCTCCTGCGTGCCCGAACTGCGGCGCATGGTGCGCCAGGCCGCGCCCAGCGCGCCCTGAAGCCTCGGCGGCCAGGGCCCGCACCCCGCAAGGGCTGCGGGCCCTGGCCGCCCCTGCCCTGTGGCATTTTTTGCGGCCCCTCTTGTGGCACATATCGTGCTTACCTCTTCACCACGATGAACCACCCTTCTCCCTCTCCCGCCCCCCGCACCGGGCAATGCACCCTGGTGGGTGCCGGCCCGGGCGACCCGGACCTGCTGACCCTGCAAGCCGTGCGCGCCATCCAAAGCGCCACGCTGCTGCTGGTCGATGACCTGGTCAGCGATGCCATCGTGGCCCTGGCCGCGCCCTCCGCCCGCGTGGTGCATGTCGGCAAGCGTGGCGGGTGCAAAAGCACGCCCCAGGCCTTCATCGAAAAGCTGATGGTGATGGCGGTCCAGGAAGGCCAGCGGGTGGTCCGGCTCAAGGGCGGCGACCCCTTCATCTTCGGGCGGGGCGGCGAAGAAATGGAACACCTGCGGGCGGCGGGCATCGCGGTCCAGGTGGTCCACGGCATCACGGCCGGCCTGGCTGCGGCAGGCGCCCTGGGCGTGCCCCTGACCCACCGGGCCCATGCGCAGGGCGTAGTCTTCATCACCGGCCACGCCCAGCCGGGCGCACGCGGCCCCGATTGGGGCCTGCTGGCCTGCACCGCCCACCAGGCGCGGCTGACCCTGGTGATCTACATGGGAATGAGCGGCGCCGGACAGATCCAGGAGGGCCTGCGCACGGGCTTGCCCGACGACACGCCGGTGGCCATCGTGCACCGCGCCAGCCTGCCCGACCAGCGCCATGCCGTCGCCACCCTGGCAAGCCTGCAGGCCACCATCGAGCGCGAAGGGCTGGGCAGCCCCAGCATCATCGTCGTGGGCGATGTGCTGAGCGGCCTGGCGGCCAGCGCGGGCGTGCCGCTGGCGGGCCTGCAGGCCGGGGGCTGACACCGCCCCCGCTCGCCGGGCCCGGAGCCCGGGCGGCGATCTCTTCTCTCAGGGCAGGTCTTTGTTCACGTCCAGCGCGGCCATGTCGCGGGGCCCCACGGTGCCCAGGCGGCTCTTGAGCGACTGGGGCAGGCCGGTCAGGATGGCGGCGTAGTTGGTGGTGTTGGCCAGCACCTTCTTGACGTAGTCGCGCGTTTCGTGGAACGGCACGTTCTCGGCCCAGATGGCGGCATCGAGCAGCGGGCCGTTGCGCCAGCTGCGCGGGCGGCCCGGGCCGGCGTTGTAGGCGGCGGCCGCCATCGGCATCGACCCCGCAAAGTCGTCCAGCGCCAGCTTGAGGTAGGCGGTGCCGATGGTGATGTTGGTGTCGCGGTCGGTGATCTGTTCGGGCGTGAAGCTGGTCAGGCCGATTTTCTTGGCGGTCCAGCGCGCGGTGGCGGGCATGACCTGCATCAGGCCCGAGGCGCCCACGCCGGAGCGGGCATCCATGATGAAACGGCTTTCCTGGCGGATCAGGCCATACACATAGGCCGGATCGAGGCCGATGCCCTGGCTGCGCTCGACCACCGTGCTGCGAAACGGCATGGGAAAGCGCTGGCTCACGTCGGTGACGCTGCGGGTCCGCTCGCTGGTGTTGATGCAGCGGTCCCACACCTCGCGCTGGCAGGCCAGGTCGGCGGCGGCCAGCAGTTCGCGGTCGCCCATGCCGCCGGGGCTGTGCAGGTTGGTGGCGTAGTTCCATTCGCGCACGCCCTCGGTGCGCAGGCCCAGGCCAATCGCATACAGGCCCCGCTGCAGGGCCGGATTGGCGCGGGCCACGGCTTTTTCGGCCGGGGTCAGCGGCGTGGGCGCGGCGGGCGGGGTGATGCGCTGGCCCAGCTCTTCCAGGGCCAGTTGCTCGTAGAAACCGTGGGTGCTGGCAATGCCTTCGAGCAGCTTGCGCGCCTCGGCACGCTCGGGCTCGGTGGGCTTGCCGGCCAACAGGGCGCGGGCTTTCCAGTACACCCAGGTGCTGTCCTTGCGGGCCTCGTCGCCCATGGCATCCACCGCCTTGGGCACGGCCTTCCACTGCCCGGCGCGCAGGGCGGCGCGCACCTTCCAGCCCAGCAGGTCGTCGTTGAGGTCGCTGTCCCGGGTGACGCGGGCAAAGTAGGCCATGGCGTCGGGCGACAGGCGCTGCGCCGCCTGCTTGCCGATCACGCCCCAGGCCCAGTTGCGCTCCTCGGACGTGAGGAGGATGTCCCAGCGGTTGTCCAGCTGGCTGGCGGCCGCCTCGGCATCGGTGGCGGCGATCTTGATCAGCGCCAGCAGCGCCAGCTCCTGGCGCAGCGCCCCCCGGCTGGCGGCACGCGCCTGGAGAAACTTCAGCGGGTTGTCCTGCAGGTCCTTGAGCTGGGCGAGCAGCTCGGGCGCCACGATCTCCACCGCACTGCGGGCCACGCGCGGGCGGTTGGCCTCCACGGCCAGACGGGCCTTGCGCCAGACATCCAGCGCCGCAAACCGCTTGCCGGCAAACAGCTGGCTGGCCGCCTGGGTGCAGCCATCGTCGGCCTCGCGCAGGCCATACCAGTGGCGGCGCACGTCGTCGGCCAGGCCCGAAGAGGCCACGCCCGTCAGCTGCTCGATCAGGAGGGCATAGCAGCGCACCTCGCGGTCGTCCGACATGCGGTAGTGGGGATGGTGCTCGGCAAACTGGGACCATTCGCGGCGCTGGCCCTGCAGCAGCAGCCAGTCGTTGCGCAGGCGGTCTTCCTGGTAGGTGCCGGCGTAGCGCTGCAAAAAGGCCTGCACTTCCTGGGGGCTGGCCTCGGTGAGGCGGGCCTTGAGTTCCCAGTACGCCGCCCAGGGCTCCAGCACATGGCCGCGCACGGCGGGCAGCAGCTGCTCCAGCCGTTTGCGGTCGCCTTTGCGAAAGGCCTGCTGCATTTCCAGCACGGAATCGTCACCCTGGTTTTGCGCCTGAACCAAGGGCGCGGCAGTGGCCAGCAGGGATGCGGTCACCAGCGGTGTCAGAATCTTCAACAATTGCATGGGGGAATTATCTGATGGACAAGGCAGACCTGCGCCGCAGACTGATAGAACAACGACTGAATCTTCCAGACCGGCTGGCGCGAGCCGACCTGTTGCAGCAGGTGATGCGCATCTGGCTGGTGGGCCGACCCGATGCCGTGATCGGTGCCTACTGGCCCATCAAGGGCGAATTCGACCCCCTGCCCGCCCTGCACCGCTGGAAGGAAGACGGCGAACTGCTGGACGAGCGGCAGCGCCGGCGCATCGGCCTGCCGGTGATCGACAAAGTGCACAAAACCCTCACCTTCCACGCCTGGTACCCCGGCTGCCCCATGGAGGAAGACGCCTACGGCATTCCCAAGCCCAAGGACACCGAACTCATCGTGCCCACCTTGCTGTTCGTGCCCTGCGTGGGCTATGCGCCGGGCGGCTACCGCCTGGGCTATGGCGGCGGCTTTTACGACCGCACCCTGGCCACGCTGCAGCCCAAGCCCTTCACCGTGGGCCTGGGTTTTACCCACGGTTATGTGGACGACTTCGAGCCCGAGGCCCACGACCTGCCGCTGGACGCCATCCTCAACGACAACGGCGTGGTCTGGCCGGTGTAAGCACCGAAACCCAGCGCCTGCCGCGCCCCCAAGGAGGACTCCATGCTCAAGCTGGTCATTGGCAACAAGAACTACTCGTCCTGGTCGATGCGCCCCTGGGTGCTGCTGCGCCAGGCGGGCATTCCCTTCGAGGAAATCCGGGTGCGCTTTGACTCCTTCGCCCCCGACTCCAGCTTCAAGCGGGCCCTGGCACGCCTGAAAGTGGCCGGCAAGGTGCCGGTGCTGCTGGACGGCGATTTCGCGGTCTGGGACACGCTGGCGATTGCCGAGTACGTGGCCGAAACCCATCCGGAACACCCCCTGTGGCCTGCCGACCGCCGCCAGCGGGCCCGCGCCCGCAGCCTCTGCGCCGAAATGCACTCGGGCTTCAGCGCCCTGCGCAGCCACTGCCCCATGAACATCGAAGCCCGGCTGCCCGAGATCGGCGCCCTGGTCTGGCGCGACCAGGCCGGCGTGCGCGCCGACGTGGCCCGGCTTTGCGAACTCTGGGGCGATCTGCTGAACGCCCATGGCGGCCCCCTGCTGTTTGGGGGGTTCAGCGTGGCCGACGCCTTCTTCGCCCCCGTGTGCATGCGCCTCTCGACCTACGCGCTGCCCCTGCCCGAGCCCATCGCCGCCTATGTCGAGCGGGTCCAGGCCCTGCCCAGCGTCCAGGCCTGGACCCAGGAGGCCCTGGCCGAAAAGGATTTTCTGGACTTCGAAGAGCCCTACCGGGTCCGGCGCCCCGGGGACTGAGTCCCCCCGGCGATCACCCCTGCCGGAACTGCTTGCGCAAAAACGGCTTGTGCCGGGCGATGTGCTCGAGCTGCGCGGGGGCGATGGTGCCGCCCAGGTCCTCGTCCTCGGTGTTGAGCACCTGCCGGGCCCAGGCCATGGCGCGGGCCACCACCTCGGCTTCGCTCACCCCCTGCGATGCGGCCAGGTCCAGCGCCACCCGGCGCATGGCACGCTGCGACAGCATCCACATCGCGCCAAAGGCGTCCCAGGCGG
>JAQUDN010000186.1 GCA_028685665.1 Burkholderiaceae bacterium
TCAAGGCCGCGGCCGAGAAGCTCGAAGCCAACGCCACCGAATTCGACCACCAGAGCGAAACCCAGATGCACCAGCACCACCGCTGGGCCCAGGCCACCACCGCCCTGCAGGTGGCCATCGCCCTGGCGGCGATTGCCCTGCTGACCAAGAAAAAATGGCTCGAATACGGCATGTTTGGCGTCGCGGGTGTCGGGCTGGCCGTGGGCGGCATGGCCTTTTTGCACCTCTGACGGCGTTCGCCAGGCCCCCATGCCCCTGCAGCTGATCTACGCCCGCGCCGCCAATGGAACCATTGGCCAGAACAATGCCATGCCCTGGCACCTGCCCGAGGACCTGGCGCACTTCAAGCAGCTCACCCAGGGCTGCACCGTGCTCATGGGCCGCAAGACCTGGGACTCCCTGCCCCCGCGCTTTAGGCCCCTGCCCGGGCGGCACAACATCGTCATCACCCGCCAGCCCGATTGGCATGAAAACGGCGCCCAGCGCGCATCCAGCTTGCCGGAGGCGCTCCAACTTTGTGACCTCACCCACACCGTGTGGGTGATCGGGGGCGCGCAAATCTACGCCCAGGCCCTGCCCCTGGCCACCTGCGTGGAAGTCACCGAGATCGCCCGGGACTTCGCGGGCGACGCCTTCGCCCCGGCCCTCGGTCCCGAGTGGCGCGAGGCCGCGCGCGAGGACCACACCAGCGCCAGCGGCCTGCCCTTCAGCTTCGTGCGCTACCTGCGCCAGCCCGGCGCCTGAGCGCTCGCCCCCCAGCCCCAAGAAAGGCCGCTCGGCCTCACAAGCGGCCCGCCTCCATGCGCAGCACCTGTTCGCCAAACAGCTCCAGGTCCTGCGGATCGTGCGTGATCAGCACCAGGGGCACCTGCAGGCGGCGCTGCAGGGCATCCAGTTCGGCGCGCAGGCTCACGCGCAAGGCCGGGTCGAGCGCGGCAAAGGGCTCGTCCAGCAGCAGGGCGCGCGGCTGGGCCACCAGCGCCCGGGCCAGGGCCGTGCGCTGGCGCTGGCCGCCCGAGAGTTCGTGCGGCGCCTGGTGGGCCACCTCGCGCAGCTGCAAGGCATCGAGCCAGTAGTTCACGGCCGCGCTGTCCTGCTGGGCGCGGCCCGGGGGCCACCCACCCCGCGCCAGGCCAAAGGCAATGTTCTGGCGCACGCTCAGGTGCGGAAACAGCGCGTAGTCCTGGAACAGGTAGGCCAGGCGCCGTGCCTGCGGTGGCTGATGAATGCCAGCCTGGGCATCGAACAGGGTCTGGCCATCGATGCGCACATGGCCGCTGTCGGGCCGCAACAGCCCGGCAATCGCCTTGAGCAAGAGGCTTTTGCCCGCGCCCGAGGGCCCCATCACCACGACCCGCTGGCCCTGGGCCTGAAAACGCGCCTGCAGCTGAAACACCCGCGCTCCCGAGCGCAGGGTCTTGCGAATGTCCACGTCCAGTTGCATACGGCGTTCTCAGGTGCGGGGCGCCACGCGCCCGGGGGCCAGCCGCCCGGCCAGCAGCAACACGGCGATGCAGACCAGGGACGTGATCAGCACCAGCGTGTGCGCCACCGCATCCTGGCCGGCCTGGACGGCTTCGTAAATGGCGATCGAGAGGGTCTGTGTCTTGCCCGGGATGCTGCCTGCCACCATCAGCGTGGCGCCGAACTCGCCCAGCGCGCGGGCAAAGCCCAGCAGCAAGCCCGCCAGGATCCCGCGCCAGGCCAGGGGCAGCGTGATGCGCAGGAAGATGCCGATTTCAGACACGCCCAGCACCCGTCCTGCGTCCTCCAGCTGGCCATCGACGGCCTCGAAAGCGGCCCGCGCCGGCTTGAACACCAGCGGAAACGCCACCACGGTGGCCGCGAGCACCGCCCCGGGCAAGGTAAAGATCAGGCGGATGCCGAACACCGCGTCCAGCCACTGCCCCAGCCAGCCCTGGCGCCCCCAGAGCACCAGCAGGTAGTAGCCCAGCACCGTGGGGGGCAGCACCATGGGCAGGGTCAGCAGGGTGTCGAGCAGTTCCCGGCCCGGGAAGCGCCCGCGCGCCAGGGCGTAGGCCACGCCCGTGCCCAGCAGCAGGTTGAGCAGCGTGGCCCAGCCCGCCACTTGCAGCGAAAGGCTGAGCGCCGACCAGGCCAGCTCCATCTCAGCCGCGCCCGTGCACCGGCAGCCCGGCCCGGCCATCAGGGCTTGGCAAAACCATAGCGCGCAAAAATCGCCTGGGCCGCTGGCGTGCCCAGGTACTGGATGAAGGCCGCGGCTTCGGCCGGCTGGCGGCTACCCACCGTGCGGGCCACCGGGTAGAGGATGGGAAGCTCCAGCGGCACGACCAAGGCCACCCGGACCTTGTCCTTCATGAGCGCGGCATCGGTGGCATAGACAAAACCGGCCTCGACCTCGCCGCGCGCCACATAGTCAAGCGACTGGCGCACGTTCTGGGTGCCCACGGCCTTGGCCTGCACGGCGGGCCAGAGCCGGGCGGACTCCAGGGCGCGCTGGGCATAGCGGCCCACCGGCACGCTGGCCGGATGGGCCAGGGCCACCCGGGCAATGGCCGGCTGGGCCAGGTCTTCGAGGCGATCGAGCCGGACCGGGACCGGGGTCTGCAGCGGCGCGACCACCACCAGGGTGTTGCGCACAAAGTCCTTGCGGTCACCCGCCACCACCAGGCCCTGGCTTTGGGCGGCGTCCAGGGTCTCCTGGTCCGCCGAAGCCAGCACATCCACCGGCGCGCCCCGGACGATTTGCTGCAGCAAGGCGCCCGAGGCGCCAAAGTTCAACTGCACCTTGGTGCCCGGGTGCAGGGCCTCGTAGCCCAGGGCAATGTCCTTGAACGCATTCGTGAGGCTGGACGCTGCCGACACCAGCAGTTCACCGGCCTGCACCGGACCCGCCAGGAGGCCCAGGGCAAGGACCCGCAGCAAACGCAAAAGGGAAAAAGAGAGCATGGCAAGGCCCGAAGGGGGCAGAAAGGCAGGCCAGTATATCCAGGCCCTCCCCGCCCGCCGGACCCACCCGCCGCAGGCAGCACCCGGGCCACACCGCGCGGTGCTTCGGGGTTTACCCCCAGGCCACGGCCCCCCAACGCAGACCCCAGTTTCACGGGATAAAACATTCAGAAATTTTGCAGGGCTGGGCGAAACCGGCTGCTATAACTCCAGCGAACCCGGCGACAGAGGGGCCTCGCAGAAGGCACCCCGAACGGGTTGCGTGAGCAAGCCATGAGCGCTTCATGGCCTCACGAGCCACCAGGAGACAAAGTCCTATGCGATGGAAAAACCGCCCGCCCGGCTCGAACTGGGGCGACTTTGGGCCCGACGACCAACTCGGCCGCCCCAACCTCATCGGCCCGGAACAGGTCCGCAAGGGGGCCGCCGAAGTGCAGGCCGGCCTGAGTTTTTGCCTGTCCCTGCCCCTGGACTACCCGGGGGGCAACCAGCTCAATCCGCGCCGCCACGCACCGGTGCTGCGCCCCACCTTCCGGGGGGACACACCGTATGTGAATTTTCCCCTGGCGAAACTCGACCCCGCGGCCACCGACGTGATCAGCGACGACCAGGTGCTGCTCTCGCTGCAGTACTCAACCCAATGGGATTCGCTGGCCCACATCGGTGCGCGCTTTGACACCGAAGGCCTGGGCCAGGCCACCACCACCTACTACAACGGCTACCAGGCCAACACGGATGTGGTCGGCCCGGTCACCTACGCCGACGACGGCGACTTCAGCGCCCAGGCCTGCGAGCACAGCCAGGGCCACAGCGTGGCCCATGCCCTGGGCATCGAAAACCTGGCCGTCAAGGGCATGCAGGGGCGGGGCGTGCTCATCGACCTGGTGCAAGCCTACGGGATGGAGGAGCAGGACATTGGCTACGACGCGCTGATGCGCGTGATCGAGGCCGACGGCATCGAGATCGAGTGCGGCGACATGCTGCTGCTGCGCACCGGCTTTGCCGAGCGGGTGCTGTCCATGCAGCGCCAGCCCGATGCCACGGTGCTGCACCACAGCTGCAGCGCCCTGGACGGGCGCGACGAGAAGCTGCTCCAGTGGATCACGGACAGCGGAATTGCCGCCCTGGTGGCCGACAACTACGCCGTGGAACGCACGCCAGCCCGCCCCGCCCCGGCCGGTGCGGCGCATTACCCCCTGTTCCCGCTGCACCACCACTGCCTGTTCAAGCTGGGGCTGCCCCTGGGCGAGCTGTGGTACCTGCACGATCTGGCGCAGTGGCTGCGGGCCCACCAGCGCCACCGCTTCCTGCTGACCGCTCCGCCCTTGCGCCTGCCCGGCGCCCTGGGCTCGCCCGTCACGCCGATTGCCACCGTCTGATTCGAATCCCCCCAAGCCAGGAGACACCCCATGACACGATCCATCCGCCCCACGGCCCGCACCCTCGCACGGGCCGCCCTGCTCTGCTGCCTCGCCACCGCGGGCGCAGCCCAGGCCCAGGCACCCGCCGCCCTGTCCGACGACATCGTGCGGCTGGGCATCATCACGGACATGAACGGTCCGTTTGCCGACATCACCGGCCCCGGCAGCGCCGCGGCAGCGCAGATGGCCATTGACGACTTCGGGGGCAAAGTGCAGGGCAAGAAGGTGGAGCTGGTGGTGGCCGACCACCAGAACAAGGCCGACATTGCCGCCAACAAGGCCCGGGAGTGGTTCGACACGGGCCGGGTGGACGCCATCGTGGACGTGGCCGTGTCGGCCCCCGCACTGGCCGTGCTCGAAGTGGCCAAGCAAAAGAACAAGGTCATTATGTTTTCCGGCCCCGGCACCGACCGCCTGACCAACGACCTGTGCATGCCCAGCTCCGTGCACTACGTCTATGACACCTACGCGCTGTCGAATGTGACGGCCAGTGCCATCACCAAGCGGGGAGGCAAATCCTGGTTCTTCATCACCGCCGACTACGCCTTCGGCCACAGCCTGCAGGATGCCGCAACCACAGTGATCCAGAACGAAGGCGGCAAGGTGCTGGGAGCGGCACGCCACCCGATCGCAGCCACCGACTTCGCCTCCTTCCTGCTCAGCGCGCAGGCCAGCAAGGCCCAGGTGATCGGCCTGGCCAACTCGGGGGCCGACACCGTCAACGCCATCAAGGCGGCACGCGAATTCGGCCTCACGCGCAACAAGCAGCAGCAAATGGCCGGGCTGCTGCTCTACATCAATGACATCCACGCCATCGGCCTGCGCACGGCGGCGGGGCTGATGCTGACCGAAGGCTTTTACTGGGACATGAACGACGAAACCCGTGCCTGGTCCAAGCGCTATTTCGAGAAGATGAAAAAAATGCCCAATATGAGCCAGGCGGGCGCCTACTCCTCCGTGATGCACTACCTCAAGTCGGTGGATGCCGCCAAGACCGACAAGACCGAGGAGGTGATGAAGCAGATCAAGCGCCTGCCCATCAACGACTTCTTCGCCAAGAACGGCCGCGTTCGGGAAGATGGCCGCATGGTGCACGACATGTACCTGTTCGAGGTCAAGACCCAGGAAGAGTCCAAATACCCCTGGGACTACTACAAGCTGCTCGCCACCGTGCCCGGTGACAAGGCCTTCATGCCGCTGTCGCAATCCAAGTGCCCGCTGGTAACCCAGCGCTGACCCCCCGGGACCGCAGACCGCCCGCCGGTCCGCCGGGCCCGCCGCCCTTGCCCCCCGGGCTTCGACAGCCCCTCACCTGGGACCTTTTCCATGTCTGATACCCAAGCCACCGTGCTGGTGGTCGGCGCCTCTGGCG
>JAQUDN010000187.1 GCA_028685665.1 Burkholderiaceae bacterium
TGAAGTGAATTCGGTGGAAGCGGGCCTCGTCGACCAGCTTGTGGACATCAATGCGTTGCATGCGTTGTTCTCGGTAATGGGGTTGGGGGAAGGGGTCTCGGGGTGCGATCAGTCGATGGCGCTGGCCGAATGCATGCGCTCACGCAGCTGGAACTTCTGGATTTTGCCGGTCGATGTCTTGGGCAGGCTGCCAAAGACCACCCGCTTGGGTACCTTGAAGCGCGCGAGCTGGCCGCGGCAGAAGGCGATGAGGTCGGCCTCTTCGACGGACTGGCCGTCCTTGAGCTCGACAAAAGCGCAGGGGACTTCGCCCCATTTGGCGTCGGGCATGGCCACCACGGCCACCATCATCACGGCGGGATGGCGGTGCAGCGCGTCTTCGACTTCGATCGAGGAAATGTTTTCCCCGCCGGAGATGATGATGTCCTTGCTGCGGTCCTTGATCTTGACATAGCCATCCGGGTGCATGACCGCCAGGTCCCCGGTGTGGAACCAGCCACCGGCAAAGGCTTCCTCGGTGGCGCTCGGGTTTTTCAGGTAGCCCTTCATGACCACGTTGCCGCGGAAGAAGATTTCGCCCATGGTCTCGCCATCGGCGGGCACCGGCTGCATGGTTTCGGGGTCGAGGACGGCAATCGCTTCCTGCAGCGGGTAAGGCACGCCTTGCCGGCCGTTGAGGCGGGCCTGCTCTTCGGCCGGCAGCGACTGCCAGGCTTCCTGCTTGGCGCACACGGAGGCCGGTCCGTAGACCTCGGTCAGGCCGTACACATGGGTCAGCGCAATGCCGGAGGCTTCGCAGGCCTCGATCACGGCGGCGGGTGGCGCAGCGCCGGCAATCAGGCCCTGCACCGTGTGGGTGATGCCTTCGCGCAGCCCGTCCGGGGCACTGACCAGCATGCTGTAGACGATGGGCGCACCGCACATATGGGTGACGCGGTGCTCACGGATCAAGGGGTAGATCAGGGCCGGGTCCACCCGGCGCAGGCACACGCTGGTACCGGCGACCAGGGCCATGGTCCACGCAAAACACCAACCGTTGCAGTGGAACAGCGGCAAGGTCCACAGGTAGACCGGGTGGTGCGGCAGGCTCCAGGCAATGACGTTGTTGGCTGCGTTCAGGTAGGCGCCGCGGTGGTGGGTGACGACCCCCTTGGGGTTGCCCGTGGTGCCCGAGGTGTAGTTCAGCGCAATGGCATCCCACTCATCGGGAGGCAGCTCCCAGGCATAGGCAGGATCGCCCTCGGCCAGCAGGGCTTCGTAGGAGAGTTCGCCCAGATGGTCGCCCGGAGGCGCCAGCGCGTCTTCCACCTCGATCACCAGCGGGCGGCGCTCGCCCACCATGGCCAGGGCCTTGCGGACCACGGGAGCGAATTCCCGGTCGGTCAGCAGCACCTTGGCCTCGCCGTGCTGCAGCATGAAGGCAATGGCTTCGGCATCCAGGCGGGTGTTGAGGGTGTTGAGGACGGCGCCGCACATGGGCACGCCGAAGTGGGCCTCGAACATGGCGGGCACGTTGGGCAGCATGACCGCCACCGTGTCGCCCCGGCCGACACCGCGCTGCGCCAGGGCCGAAGCCAGGCGGCGGCAACGCAGGGCCGTGTCGCGCCAGGACTGGCGCAGCGTGCCATAGACGAGGGCAATGCGGTCGGGGTAGACGGCCGCGGTGCGTTCCAGGAAACTCAGCGGGGACAGTGCCACGTAGTTGGCAGGGTTTTTGTCCAGGCCGATTGAATAAGGGTTGGTATGTGCCATTTGTTCTCCTCCAGCGCTTGCTTGGCATGTGGCGACGTGGTCGCGCAGGAAGAAGGATGGCGGAGGACTTTTGCAAGACCCCCCAGAGAATGTGACGAATGTTTGCAGCCGCTGTGACCGCCCTCCCGGGCTCCTAGAATTTTTGACTTCCCGGCAACACCCGCACCATGTCCGCAAGCACCAGCGCCCTCCCCGACCGTCTCGAGCGCTACCAGGCCCTCCAGGCGGCCCTGAACCTCATCGACCAGGGCTTCACCTTGATGGACCAGAACCTGCGCCTGCTGGCCTGGAACCAGTCCTTCCTGCGCCTGCTGGACTTTCCGGACGGAATGGCCTACGTGGGCGCAGCCTTTGAAGACTTCATCCGCCACAACGCCGAGCGTGGCGAGTACGGCCCCGGAGACCTGCCCACGCTGGTGGCGAGCCGCCTGGCAGCGGCCCGGCGCTTCGAGCCCCATGAATTCGAACGCATCCGCCCCAATGGGCAGGTACTGCAGGTGCGGGGCCTGCCGGTGCCGGGTGTCGGCTTCATCAGCCTGTATTCCGACATCACCGCCCAGAAGCAGACCGAACAACAGATCCTGGAACACGCGGCCGAGCTGGAGCGGCGCGTGGCCGAGCGCACCAGCGAGCTGCGGCTGAGCGAGGCGCAGATGCGGCTCATCACCGACAACATCCCCGCCCTGATCGCCTATGTGGACAAGGACAAGCTCTACCGCTACATCAACCGGGGCTACAAGGAATGGTTTGGCCTGGACCCCCAGCACCTGGACCACATCAGCGCCCGGGAGTACCTGGGCCACGCCACCTACGACGCCATCCGCCCCAATGTGGCGCGGGCCTTCGCCGGCGATCCCGTCAGCTTCGAATACGCGGCCCACTGCGTGGACGAACGGGTGCGCACCGTGCGCACCACCCTGATCCCGGAAAAGGCCAGCGACGGTTCGGTGATGGGCTGCTTTGAACTGACCTTTGACGTGACCGAACTGCGCCGGGCGGAACAGCGCCTGGCCCACGCCGAAAAAATGGAAGCCCTGGGCCAGCTGACCGGCGGGCTGGCCCATGACCTGAACAATATGCTGACCGTGATCATTGGCAATCTGGGCGCCCTGCACGAACAGCTGGGCACCGATGAGCACGCCACCGAGTACGTCGAACCGGCCCTGGCGGCCGCGCGGCGGGGCGCGGAACTGATCCAGGCCCTGCAAAGCTTTGCCCGGCGCCAGCCCCTGCATGCGGAAGCAGCCGATGTGGAGCGGCTCTCGCACACCGTGGTCAAGCTGCTGCAGCGCTCCCTGCCCGAAGGAATGCGCCTGCACGTGGAGGTCCAGACCACCCCGCCCAGCGCGTGGGTCGATCCCAACCAGTTGCAGGATGCGCTGGTCAACCTCTTGCTCAATGCCCGGGATGCGCAGGCCCGGCGCGTGGTGGTGCGCCTGAGCACCGAATGGCCCGCCCCCCAGCGCAGCGAGGAACTGCGCCTGGCCCCCGGCAGCTACGTCCGCATCGACGTCGAAGACAACGGCCATGGCATGGACGCCAGCACCCGCTCCCGGGTGTTTGAGCCCTTCTTCACCACCAAACGCGCGGGCGCAGGCACCGGCCTGGGCCTGTCGATGGTGTATGGCTTTGTGCGCCAGTCCGGGGGGGCCGTGGAAATCGACAGCACCCCGGGCCAGGGCACCACGGTCTCGATCTGGATGCCCACGGCGCCCGGGGCCGCAGCCCCCTCCCCCCAGCCCCCCCATGCCGCCCCGGAACCCCTGGCCGAGCAGACCTTGGCCCTGCTGGTGGAAGACGACCCCGAAGTGCGCAAAGTCGTGCGCCGCGCCCTGATCCGCCTGGGCTTTGCCGTCATCGAAGCAGAAAACGGCAGCGAAGCCCTCTCGCTCCTGACCCACACGGCCGACATCTCGCTGGTGCTGTCCGATGTGGTCATGCCCGGGCCGGTGGATGGCCGTGTGGTGGCCCGCCACGCCCTGGCCCGCAACGTGCCCCAGGTGGCCTTGATGAGCGGCTACGCGCCTGCGGAAACCGGCCCTGGCGAGACAGGCGACGAGCTCCCCATGCTGGCCAAGCCCTTTACTCCACGACAATTGGCCGATTTCCTGCGCCATATCGCCCGTGTCTGACCCCCACCGCTCCCTGATCTACGTCGTCGAAGACGATCTGGCCATTGCCCACCTGCTGGTGCGCACGCTGCAGGAGTACGGCTTTCGGGCCCAGTCCTTCCCGGACGGCGCCAGCGTGCTGCGGCGCCTGCTGACCGAACGCCCCGCGCTGTGCATCGTGGACCTGGGCCTGCCCGACGTGGAAGGCATTGACCTGGTCCGGGACATCGCCCAGCGCCACGACTGCGGCATGCTCATCCTGACCGGGCGCGGGCACACCGCCGACCGCGTCATGGGCCTGGAAGGCGGTGGCGACGACTACATGGTCAAGCCCTTCGAGCCCCGGGAACTGGTGGCCCGGGTGCGCAGCATCCTGCGCCGGCGTGGCAAAGTCCTGGCCGGGGCCAGCACGGCCCTGCAGCGCCGCCACGCCCACTTTGGCGACTGGACGCTGGACTGCGGAGCGCATGTCCTGCGCGGCACCGACCAGCGGGAGGTGGTGCTCGGCACCGCCGAAGCCCAGGTCTTGCGCACCTTCCTGGAACGCCCCAACCAGATCCTGACCCGGGAACAACTGCTGGGTTCGCGCGAACTCTCCCCACTGGACCGCAGCATCGACGTGCGCATCTCGCGCCTGCGCCGGCGCATTGAAGCCGATCCGCAGAACCCCAAAGTGATCAAGACCGTCTATGGCGCCGGCTACATGCTCTGCGCCGTCGTGAACTGGTCCTGAGCGCCCCGGACGGCGCGGCCCCCACCCAGCGGGGTGCAAGGCCAGCGCCACCGAAAAAACCCTCGAATCAGGCTCCAGGCCTTTACCACAAAGCCCATGTTGCTATTAAATAAATAGCAATCCACGGCGCTGGGCGCAATGCCACAATCAGGCGGCCCTCCACCCTCGTGCCCTGCGCACGGCCCGCCCCATGGAACACGCTCCCACCTGGCTGACTTACGGATTCCTGTACCTCGGCGCCGCCGTCCTGGCCGTGCCGCTGGCCCGGGCCCTCGGGCTGGGCTCGATCATTGGCTACCTGGCGGCGGGGATTGCCATCGGGCCCTGGGGGCTGTCGCTGGTGAGCAATGTGCAGGACATCCTGCACTTTGCCGAGTTCGGGGTGGTGCTGATGCTCTTCCTGGTGGGGCTGGAACTGCAGCCCCGGCGCCTGTGGGCCCTGCGCCGGCCGATTTTTGGCACGGGCAGCGCGCAGGTGCTGGGCTGCGCGGCGGCGCTGTTCGCGCTGGGCTGGCTGGCGGGGGTGCCCTGGCGCACCAGCCTGGTGGCAGCGCTGGGGCTGGCGCTGTCGTCCACGGCGATTGCGCTGCAGGTGCTGGGCGAGCGCAACCTGCTGCGCACGCACAGCGGGCAGGCGGGGTTCTCGATCCTGCTGTTCCAGGACGTGGCGGCCATTCCCATCCTGGCGCTGCTGCCCTTGCTGGGCGCGGCGGCCGGCGCCAGCCAGCACCCCAGCGCCACGGACCTGGCGCTGGAGGCGCTGAAGATCGTGGCCGTGGTGGGCGGGATCGTGCTGGGGGGCCGGCTGCTGCTGCGCCCGGTGCTGCGCTGGATCGCCAAAAGCCACACCCCCGAAATCTTCACGGCGGCCGCGCTGCTGCTGGTGGTGGGCCTGGCCTACCTGATGGTGCTGGTGGGGCTGTCGATGGCGCTGGGGGCCTTCCTTGGCGGGGTGCTGCTGGCCGACAGCGAGTACCGCCGCGAACTCGAGACCGACATCGAACCCTTCAAGGGCCTGCTGCTGGGGCTGTTCTTCATCGCGGTGGGCATGGGCATCGACTTTGGCGTGCTGCTGCGCTTTCCGGGCCCGATGGCCCTGG
>JAQUDN010000033.1 GCA_028685665.1 Burkholderiaceae bacterium
GCGTGGCCACGGCATCGAGCGTGCGGGAGGCCTGGTCTTCCAGCACCAGGCTATCGCTCTGCAGCCGGGAGCGCAGGCTGGCATCGGCGTTTTTTCGGATGAAATAGTCGCCCACCCCGTAGGCCGACCAGATCAGCAGCAAGGCCCCGATGCCAAAAATAATGAACAGGCTGCGAAACTTGTGGGGTTCCAGTTCCAGGTCCAGCCCGTGGCCTCGTGCGGAGTCCAAGATCAGTCCTTCACGACGATCGGCAGCAGGTCGTAGCGCGCGGCGGCCTGGCTCAGGCGGCCATCGTTCTGGACCTGGCGGATGAACTGGTTCACGCGCTCCAGCCAGGCCGGATCGCCCTGGGGCACGGCATAGGCGTAGTCGGTCAGCTGGATTTCCCGGGGCGGTGCGATCACACGGGCCCAGTCGGTGTTTTTGAGCATGCGTTTGCTGTAGGGGTAGTCGGTGATGAACACATCGGCCCGCCCCGATTCCACATCGCGCTCGCGCTCCGAGGGGCGTAAAACCACCTGCAGGGTCGCCTTCTTGAGGATTTTTCGCATCAGGGGTTCCATGTAGGTCCCTTTCTGCACCACCACCACCCGGCCCGGCTGGTCGATGTCCTCCCAGGTCTGCACGGTCCGGTTGGAGCGCGTGGCAATCGCATACACATCGCTGCGCAGATACGGGATCGAGAAATCAATCCGCTGGGCGCGCACCGGCGTCACCCCCACGGCCATCATGGCAATGTGGCATTTGCGGGCTTCGAGGTCATCGAGCAGGTGGCTGAAATCGGTGAGCACATATTCCAGCGCCACCCCCAGGTCCTTGGCAAACGCCGCCGACATATGGATGTCCACCCCCTGGAACACCCCCGTGCGCGGGTTGCGGTAACTGATGCCGAAATACTCGGGCCAGATGCAGACCTTGAGCAGGCTTTTTTGCTGCACGTCCTTCAGAAGGTCTCCCTGGGGTGCCGCCTGCGCGGCAGCGGAGTGCGCCAGACAAGACCCTGCCAGGGCCCACAACAAGGTCGAAATGGCAAAACGCTGAACCATGGCAATTTCCTCGCAAAAAGGGACAGGCCAGGCCCGCACAGGAGCGGCGGCCTGGCCGCAGACATCAGAAGGGAGCGGCGTCTGGGTCGGTATCCGCCGGGTCCACGGCCGGCCCGGTCACCACGCCCCCCGACGCCACAGGCCGGCTTGCCACGGGGTCGGGGGCCACGGTGCCTCCTTCGGCCTCGCCGCCCAGGGCCTCGATCAGGTCGGGCAACAAGCGGCTGATTTCCCCGGTGGCGATGGCCACGTCGGCGTCAAACCCCCCATCGTCGGCCTTGCTGCCCTCGAACACCGTGTCCAGAAAGGTCAATTTCTTGAGCTGCAGGCCTTCGGTCAGCATGAACGACACCCGGTCGTCCCAGGTCAGCGCCAGTTTGGTGGGCAATTTGCCCGCCGCAATATGGGCCTGCACTTCCTCGATGTCCAGCGGGTGGCGCGCATAACGGACCACGGCCTTGGATTCGTCGGCGCTTTTCAGCTCGCACTCGCGGTCGATGGTAAAGCCAGGCGGAGGCTCCTGGGTGCTCAGCCAGTGCGACATGGCCGCCTGCGGACTGGTCTGGGTGTTGAGCAAAGCCACCGCCAGGCCGGGCAGCAGTTCAACCAGCAGGCTGACCACTTCGTCCGCGCGCGACTGGCTGGAGGTGTCGAGCACCAGAAAGCGCGCCGCGGTATCGATCCACACCCCCATCGATCCCTGCTTGGTGAAAGCCATGGGCAGCAGATCCAGCTTGGCTTCGTCCTTGAGCTCCTTGCTCTCCTTCTTGCCAGGCTTGCGGCCGGTTTCCTGCTCGATGCGATCGGCCTTTTCCTTGACCTTGCGCGCCAGCACCGAGCCGGGCAGCACTTTGGTCTCGACCATGAAGCGCAGGACCCACTGCCCCCCCACCGATTCGGCCAGCGGGCCATGGGCCTCGCCCCGGGGCGGGACCCAGCCCAGCGACTTTTCTTGCGTGGCACCGCATTCCATAAAAGGGGCTTTGGCCAGCGCCTCTTCCACCTGCTCCAGGGACACCTGCCATTGCGGCGCGATGCGGTACACGATCATGTTTTTGAACACGGAAAACCTTTATTTTTTGAGAGTGGGGCCGTTGAAGCCCTGATTGTCGGGGGTGTCTGCCCGCACAACTTTACACAGGCGCAGCAATTCCTGACGCAGGCGATACACAGGCAGCGCACACTGCCAGACAACCGCTGGGGCCATCGCCCTGGTGGCCCCTGACTTTTGTGAAAGGACTCACGCCATGGCTTTCTTCCCACGCCACCTCGCCGCCAGCGCCGTTCTGGCCGCCCTCACCCTGCCCGTGTTTGCGCAACCTGCCGCACCCGCCAATCCGGCGGCCAGCGCCGCACCGTCGGAAACACGTCCGGCTGCGTCCATGAAGGACCGCCACCAGGCCCACCGGGCGCAGCATGCCGCCGAGCTGAAGAAAAAACTCCAGCTCACGGCCGAACAAGAACCCGCATGGAACACCTTCCTCCAGACCATGCACGGCCCGGACAGCGAGCGCCACGCCCGCATGGACCCCAAGGACCTGGAAAAACTCAGCACGCCAGAACGCATCGATCGCATGCGGGCCTTGCGCGCGCAGCGCACGGCCGAAGCCGACCGCCGTGGCGAAGCGATCAAAACGTTCTATGCCACGCTGAGCCCCGCGCAGCAAAAAACCTTCGATGCGGAAACCCATCGCCACCATCGCATGGAAGGGCGTGAACGCATGGAGGGACGCCATGGCGGTGAAGGCCACCACGGCATGCACCCAGGCATGGGGGGCATGCAGCACGGTGACAAGCCCGCCGGCCCACGCTGACCCCCTGCACCGCCCGCGCTGTGCGCGGGCGTTTTTGAAGACAACCCGGTGTCGTTTGCGACACCGGGTTTTTTTTTGGCGTTTTTTTGGACCCACCCGCCACAGGAACACCCTGTGGATAAAGCTGGGGGCATTTTTCGGGAAACTGGGGGCTTATCCACACAAAAAGTCAGCCGGCCCAAGTTGTTGTCTGTGGCTCCCGACGTTCACGGCAGTCAACACACAGACTTTGAAGGAGCCCAAGTCCTTGTCCTCACGGGGAAAATTTGACTTATCCACAGAAATCCACAGGCTCTACTACTACTGCTATTTAAATATAAGGTGTTAGAAGAACAAGTGAACTTCCGCCAGGGGCGCAAAAACCGGCGCCATTCAGAAGCCGGAGGGCGTTGAACACCTGTCCAAGCCGCGGCAGACAGGATTTGGGCATTCGCGCGGTCCCGCAAAAAGCCCACAGCTCGCTTTTGCTACTAAAAAGTGAGCATAAAAGGCTTTACTGGCTTGAGAAAAATGGTTTTTTAATGAAAAAACCTTCCCCCTTTGCCATCGGGCATAAAACTGGGGATAGTTTTGGCACAAAGGGCAGGTTATCCACAGAGAAAGGCCTGTTTCGGAATTTATCCCCGGGGCGTGGACAGCGGGCGCGGGGGCTGGTGCACAGGGTTCGATGCAGTCCAAGTGCCTGTCAATACTGGGAAAAATCAACTTATCCACAGAAATCGGCCTGCTCTACTACTACGACTATGTATTTATAAAGACATTAATAAAGAAGACAGGGAACAACCCGGCAGCCCGTTCAGCAGGAAGTCCGGGGCGTTTTTTCTGACGCCTCGGGACTTTTTTCAGAACCCGCAGGCTTGAAACAGGAGAAGCCCGCTTTGTGCCAAGTTATCCACAGGATGGCCGTGGTTCGGTGCACGGGGACTGGAAAGGGGAAATGAGGCCAGGCCCTCTTCGAAGGCTTCCGGAACGGCGTTGGAAGGTCGAAGCGGTGCATGCCTGCCCGGACCTTCCCCATCGCCCGGCGCGCTGCCCCGCAGCCGGTGCGAAAAGGGCGTGGGCTGTGGAAAACACGGGCACAAACCAGGGCCGTGTCTTTGGCACGGGCAGGAAGGGCCTGTGCAGCGCCCGCAGAAGGCCTGGGGCAAGTCTCCGGGGAGAAGCTGGGGAAAGGGGGGAAACCGGGCCGCAGGGGCCTGAATCAGGCTGTGAAGGCGCTACGGGCCAGCAAGGCAGGGACGTTCTGGCGGGGCAGCGCTGCAAGTGGCTTAAAAAGGCGTGGTCGGGCTCGCTGACCTGCCACAGGCTGCGCAGATCGTGCTGCATGCGGGCCAGCAGGGCGGCGGCCATTTCCGCGTCGGCGAGGGCCCGGTGGGCCGGGCCTGTGCGCGGCAGGCCCAGGTGATCGACCAGCAGTCCCAGTTTGTGGCTGGGCGCCTGGGGATAAAGCCGGCGCGAGAGCAGCACGGTGCAGGCAAAGGGCTGTGGCGCAGGCAGGCCGGCCCGCTCCAGCTCGGCCCGCCAGAACTGGCGGTCGAATGCGGCGTTGTGCGCCACCATGGGCGCCGGGCCGACAAAGCGGGCCGCCTCCTGCATGACTTCGGCCGCAGCCGGCGCGGCCGCCACCATGGCGTTGGTGATGCCCGTCAATTGCGTGATGAACGGAGAAATCCATGCGCCGGTCTGCACCAGGCTCTGGAAACGGTCCACCACCCGGCCCGCCTCCAGCAGCACGATGGCCACTTCGGTCGCGCGTGCGCCCTGGCCGATCGAGGCGCCGGTGGTTTCAAAGTCGATGACGGCAATGGGCTCGGACATAAAACGATTTCGCAGTGATTTTGGCCTTTAACGCTTACAGGATAAGCGTTGATTGCTATTGAAAAAGGAGTCTCAAGCCTTTTTCAGGAACTCCGATTTGAGCCACAGGCTGCCCAGATCGGTCTTGCAGTCCACGTTGTGGCCGTCGGCGCCATCGACCAGGCGAATGCCCTTGATCTTGGTGCCTTTCTTGAGGGTGGATGCGGCGCCCTTGACCTTGAGGTCTTTCACGAGGATCACCGCGTCGCCATCGGCCAGGGGCTGGCCATGGGCATCGCGCACGGTGCTGTCGCTGGGGGCGCTTTCTTCGGGTTCGGCGGCGGTGCTGGGCCATTCCAGCCCACAGTCGGGGCAGATGAAGGCATCGCCGTCGGCGTAGGTGTTTTCAAGGCCGCATTGGGGGCAGGCGGGGGGCATGGTGTGTGGCATAGGGGAAATGGATAGGTGGGGGAACCGGCGGGCATTGCAGTGCCCGCAGAATGCGGCGGCTCAGCGCGGGCGTGCCAGGGTTTCGAAGGTCAGGTTGCCCCAGTGGCTGTCCCAGTCGATCGCGGGGGTGTCGCTGGCGGGCTCCATGTGGACCACGCTCAGCATCCACACCCCGGCCCAGGGCAGGCGGTAGGTCACCCGGCCTTCGGCGTTGGTGCGCGCGCGCAGCACGGTCAGCTGGGTGCGGCCCTGGTGCCAGGCCTTGAGCAGCGCACCCTGCAGGGGCTGCCCCTGGAACAGCACGTCGAAGGCCAGGTCCCGGCCCAGGGCGTGGGTGGGGTCTTGCCGGGGCACGATCTCCAGCGTCTGGCCGGTCCGCACGCCAAACGCAGCGTCGCTGTGCTGGCCCACGCGCAGCAGGGTCTTGACGTGGCGGCGATAACGCTCGCGGCCCGGGGCCTGGGTCTGGCCCTGGGCTTCGCGCTGGGCCACGATGGCCTCCAGCCCTTCTTCGCGCAGGTAGGCGGTGAATTTATCGGCCGCCATCTCGATGGTGTAAGGCCTGGAATCGAGTGCCAGCAGGTGCGTGCCCTGGGTGCCAAAGCGCAGGGGCAGTTCGCTCTGGCTGGCGCCAGGGGGAACCAGGGCCTGCAGGTCCTGTGTGGCGGTGCGTGTGAACAGCTGCAGGCCCGCCACCACCGTGCTGCCAAACGCCACGGGGCTGCCTTCGAACTGCTCGCCCACCGACAGCGACAAGCTCAGCGGCGCGCCCACCGCCGGGGCGAACAGGCTGGGCCGCAGCCAGAATTCGTGGGCCTGGGCACGGGCCCCCAGGGCCAGCAGGCCGGCACACAGCCAGGGTTTCCAGCGGCTGGCGCGCTGCCGGGGCGCTGCGTGGCCCGGGAACGCCTGCGCAGGACGCAAGGTGAGGAGCGTGGGGGTTGGGATCATGGTGCGCACCCGTTTCATCCGGCGTTTTCAGAGCGTCACAGTGTAGGCCGCAGCCTGGCTAGCGGCGCTGCAGGGTGAAGGCCGGCAGGCTTTTCAGCAGGCGCTGGCCATAGCTGGTTTGCACCAGCCGTTTGTCGTAGCAGTACACATGGGCCTGGTCTTCTTCGGTGCGGATGGCGCGGCCCACCCACTGGGCCAGGCGGATCGCCGTGGCGGGCACCACCAGTTCGCTGAAGGGATCGCGGCCCGTGGCGCGCAGCCATTCGGCCCGGGCTTCGCCCACGGGGTCATCGGGCGGGGAAAAAGGCAGTTTGGTGATGAAGACCGACTCGCACAGCCGGCCGGGCAGATCGAGCCCTTCGCCAAACGACTGCATGCCAAAGATGATCGAGGGCTCGCCCTCTGCCACCCGCTCGCGGTGGCGCCGCAGCAATTGCGTGCGGGGCATGGCGTTCTGCACCAGCACGAGGGGACGCATCGCGGTGGCCAGCCCCTCGACGGCCTGGCGCATTTGTTCGCGCGAGGTGAACAGCACCAGGGCTCCGTATTCGACCTGGCGGAGGTCGTTCAGCAGGGCATCGACCATTTCGCTTGTGAACGCGGCGGCATTTTTCGGATCGGCGCGGGTTTCGGCCGCCACCAGCGTGCCCTGGGCGGCGTAGTTGAAGGGGCTGGGCACTTCGAGGGTGGCGGTGGCCTCGTCGCCATGCAGGCCCGCTTCGCGCAGGTAAAAGTCAAAGTTGCCGCAGCTGGTCAAGGTGGCCGAGGTCAGCACCGCGCTGCGCACCCCGCTCCACAGGTGCTGGCGCAGCGTGGCCCCGGGCAGCACCGGGCTGGCATGGGCCCGCACCACGATGAAGTCGCCCACGGTCTCCAGCGTGAACCACTTGGCGTTGGGGGTGGCGCCGGGCGCGGTATCCGTCAGCAGCAATTGCGCGGTGGCGTGCACCTCTTCGAGGCGCGGCGCCAGGGTGCCGATCTGCGCATACAGCGTGGACAGGCGCCGGGCCTCGTCGGGTTTGTCGCGCATCTCGGCGCGCAGCGCTTTGCTGATGGCGCGCAGGCATTCCAGAAAACCGCTGGCACTTGCCGCGAGCAGGCCCAGCGGCGCCCCCAGGGTCTCGGGCAGTTCGCCGCGCGGCACCCGCACGCGGGCGGGGCCCCAGGCGTCTTTTTGTCCACGCAGGGCCTCGCCATACTGGTCCATCACCATGCGGCCCAGGTCCTGCAGCGTCTGGCGCAGCTGGGCGGAGTGCTTTGGAATATCGGCAATCTCGCTGACCTCGACCAGGGCGCCAATGCGCAGCGCGCGGCTGGCCAGGCGGTCGATCCAGGCCAGACGGCTCAGGTCCATGCTGCAGGCAAACTGGTCGAGCGCCGTGCCGGGCAGGTGGTGGGCTTCGTCCAGTACCAGCAGGCAGTTGTCCAGCTCGGGCAGCACGCGTGCGCCCAGGGTGGACAGCAGCAGATCGTGGTTGGCCACGATGACCTGGGCGCCGACCAGCTCCTTGCGCTTGTCGTAGTAGCTGCATTGGCTGAACGCCGGGCAGTGCTTGCCGGTGCAGGAACTGCCTTCTGCCGCCACGGGGCTCCAGACTTCGGGCTCGGGCGGGGTGTCGAGCGCATCGCGGTCGCCGTCCCAGACGCCCCGGGCCAGGGTGTGCGCCATGCTGGCGTAGAACTGCATGCGCGCCTCGGTTTCGTGGCGTGGGCGGGCGGCAGCGGCTTCTTCGGGAAACAGGTCTTCTTCGTCCTCGGCCTCGCCGTGGCCCGCCAGCCGGTCGAGTTTGAGCTTGCAGACATAGCGCCCCCGCCCCTTGGCCAGCGCAAACCGGAACGGCTGCGGCATCTTGGCCGCCAGCGCCGGCAGGTCCTTGTGCACCAGCTGCTCCTGCAAGGCGACCGTGGCCGTGGAAATCAGCACCCGCGTGCCCCGGGCCAGTGCAATCGCAATGGCGGGAACGCAGTACGCGAGCGATTTGCCCACGCCCGTGCCCGCCTGGATCACGGCAATCGAGCGCAGGGGGTCTTCGCCCTCCTCGACCTTGCCCAGGGTGGCGGCGCTGAAGGTCTGCGCCACCTGCTCGGCCATGCGCCGTTGCCCCGCGCGACCACGGAAACCGTCGGTGGATTGCACCACCGCATCAAAAGCCTGCAGGCCGGCCTGGGCCCATTCTGAAGAAGACATGGGGCGGGAGTGTGGCACAGGTGCGGCGCGAAAGGCCCGCAAGGGATTACAGATACAAATGGGCTGCAGTGCTTTACAGGAAAGCGCTAATAGCTATTTATTTGATAGCAATAAAAGGGCCCTATGGGCTTGTTGGGTGACCCATCTACCCGCCATCCCTTCACGGTGCATGGCCCAGCGGTGGCCGGTGGTCAGGCCATCCGCCGCGTCTACGGCGAAGCCACCGAAACCCGGTGGTTCTCTGTGATGGACGCGGTGCAGGTGCTGACGGACCGCGCCAACGCCCATTGCTGCGGGTCTGATCTCCAGCGCAAATGGGCCCAGGAGGCGGGTTCTGAGCAACCTTACGAGAAAAACGCAAGGTTGAAGTGGCTCGCGCATCCCACCGCCATTCAAGCCGTAAAAACCGCCGAGGCCGGTTGCGTTTGGCACGGGCTTCAGCCCGCCCCGCCTTCGGCTTCCGGCCACAGCTTGGGAAAGTAAAAGCGCAAGGCGTGCTGGGGGACGCCCAGGCGCACGCGGCCGTAAGGCGAGTCGGTTTGCAGCAGGCCACGCTGCAGCAAGGCGGTGATCTGTGCGGTGGCCAGGCGGTCGCCCAGGCCCAGCAGGGCCTTGAAGTCGGCCCGGTCCAGTTCGGCCTGGGTGGCAAACAGGTAATGCAAGGCCCGCAGGGCTTCGCTGCGCACGCCTTGCTTGACCACTTGCTGTTCGTAGGCCAGGCAGGCGGCGATGCGGTCTTTCATGCCTTCTCCGTCGAGCAGCTGGGTGATGAACTGCACTTGTTCCAGGCATTGCCCCAGGGCGTAGTCGATCCACTGCACCAGGGCTTGTTCGCTCAAGGGGCCGCGCCCGTCGCGGGCCTTGCTGCGCGGGGCATCGGCTGCGGCCAGATGGGCGCCGTAGGCCTCGCGGGTGCGCGCGAAACCCCGCAGCGGCGACCACAGGCCATTCGTCAGGCCCAGGTGGCCCAGCACCAGGTGCGTGTGCAGCCGCGCCACGCGGCCATTGCCATCGGGAAACGGCTGTATCCAGTTCAGGCGGTGGTGCGCGGCGGCCATCGCCACGACCTGCAATTCGCCACGCCGTACATGGCCGTAGCCCTGCGCCCACTGCGCCAGGTGCACACCGATTTGCCGGGCCGTGGGCGCCGGGTTGCGGCCTTGGCCCGCGCGGCTGCGCCATGCCCCGGGTTGCAGGATCTGGCGGGTTTTGGGATCGATGCGATCGGCTTCGGGCAGGCGGGCGAACAGATCCTGGTGGATGTCCCGGACCATTTGCGCCGACCAGATGGTTTGCGGGCTCCACTGCGGCCACAGCGCCTGCATTTGCGACTCGGTGGCCATGTGCGCCAGCGCGAGCCTTTGCCTTCGGGATTTGTCGGCGGAGGCTGAGAAATTCTGCTGCAAGGCCTGCTCGATTTCGAGCGGTGGTGCGTGCTGGTTTTCCAGCTGGTGGGAGTAGTAGGAGTTCATGGCCCGCAGCAGATCGCGCAGCCCTGGAAGGCTCCCCGCCGGGTAGCGTACCGAGAGAAATCCCGCTTGCTGAATCAGGGCGTGCGCCTTCTCCAGAAGAGGGTCCATCCGTTGTGCGCAGGGAAGCAGAGGGTCCATTCCGGTGTGGGTCAGGCGTTTTATTCTTGTGTCGGAAGTGGCGATCATGGAATGTTCTGTGCGAGATAAATGGCTGAATTCAGTGCGGGTTTTTTTGCGAGATGGAAGTGCTTGAAAAACCGAAGATTATTGCAGCACCATTCACCTCTTTGGGGGGCCAAACCCAGCAGGAATAGCCCTTGTCAGATGGACGGCATTGCGATCCGCTTCCAGCAATCCCGCGGAAACCAGGCAAAAAAAAAGCAGGGTCCGAAGACCCTGCCGGGGGATGCCACCGCATCGGAACTCAGTGCCGTGAAGGCATCACGGTCTCGGTGCTTTCATCCATGGACACGTCAGGCGGCAATGTCGCTGAAATCGAAGTTCGCAGCGGTGATGCCGGTGAGCTTGATGACCGCATCGGGCGTGGCATCCTGGTTGCCATCGATGAACAGCAGGCCCCCATCGGCCGCCGTGCTGGTCAGGTAATACAGCACGGTCTTGTTCATGGCCTGGGCGGCGTTGGCCAGGGCGGTGGCGAAGTCATTGGCCTGTGCGGCTTCCACGTAGTCGGTGGCGCTGCCTGCCTTGTCGAACCGGATCTTGTCCGAGCCAGAGGTGAAGTCGGCGATGGTGTCTGCGCTTGCCAGGGTGATTCCGGTCTGGGTTGGGGCCCGGCCCAGGCTGCCAAATTCAAAGATATCGGCCCCTGCCCCACCGGTCAGGACATCGGTGCCCCCGTTGCCGCGCAGCAGGTTGGCCAGGGCGTTACCGACCAGGGTGTCGTTGCCGGCACCCCCGATGGCGTTCTCGATGGCGGTGCTGCTGCCGATGCTGAAGCTGCCTTTGGCAACGGTCGAGGTGGTGCCGCTGTTCAGGTTCAGCGTGACGCCCCCGTCGGTGGCGGCTGCGTTCAAGGTGTCCAGGCCTGCGGTATCTGCCAGGGTGGTACTGCCCTTGAACTCGTTGGTGAAGAGGTACTGCGAGTCGTCGGTGATGGCCGATCCCCAGGCCTTGACGGTCAGGCTGTTGTACTGGGCAATCTCGCCTGTCACCGTGTCGTACAGCTTCAGCGTCCAGGTGCCCTGGCTGCTTTCGCCCAGGAACGCGGTGGCGCCGATGCTGAATACGCCGGGCCACGGGGTGATGTCGGGGCCCGCTATCTTGGCGCTCTTGGGGTCATTCGGATTTTCCGGGACCAAGGCGCTGGACAGCGGTTTGTCGAACAGTACGATTTCGGTGCCGCTGGGCGAGGTGACGACGGCCTTGAGCTGGGTGGTTTTTGCAGCGGTCAAGGCCAGCTCGAATTCCATGCGCTCAATGCGCACGTTGCTGGTGACGTTTGCCGTGACGGTCAGACCCGTGGTGGGGTTGTTGTCCGGAATGGCGGCGGTGGCCGTGCTGGAGATTCCTTGGGCCAGTTGCCAGTTGGCCGCCGTGCCCGAAGGCAGGGTCCAGGACTCGGCCAGGCGCACGGCGGCCGATACGTCGATCAGGCCAAAGCCCACATCGCGCGAGAAATGCATGCCGCCCAGGTTCCAGTCGGTCGCCTTGTTGGTGAGGTAGTTGTTTTCGGTCCCCACGCCCCGGGCCGTCAGCGCCAGGATGGTGGACACATCGCGGAAACCCAGGTTGGGGTTGGCCTGCAGCATCAGCGCAGCCGTGGCACCGACCATGGGACCGGAGTAGGACGTTCCCTGGTTCTGGAAGGCATAGTCGCCTGCCGTGCCCGCTGTGGCGTTGTAGCCCAGATTGCCACTGATGTCGGCGGACGGCGCACCAAAGCCGCTGTTGACCTCTTGCCCTGCCGTGCCGACGCCCCCGAAAGCCGACACCAGCACGCTGGCCCCGGGGCTGGTGTAGTCGGTCTTGTTGCCCAGTTCATTCACCGATCCTGCGGCGATGATGAAACGGCTGCTGGTGAAGTTGGTCATGCCTGCATCGGCTTTGTTGCCGGCTTCATTGCCTGCAGACACTTCGATCACCATGCCCTTGCCGTTGCGTCCTTCGGTGGCGGCTTTTTCGATGGCTTTGCCTTCACGCTGTTTCTCGGTGTAGGCCGCTTCAAGGGTGCCTGCAGGGATGTAGTACTGGTCAGAAAACGCAGGGTCGGCCCCGTAGGAGTTCACCGACACATCGACCTTGCCATTGAGGTACAGGAAGTTCTTGTCGGTTTGCGCCCCGGCCCCGAGCACCAGGGTGGACAGCAGCTTGGCATTGAATGCCAGACCGGCCATGCCCACGTTGTTGTTGGCCGTCATGCCCACGATGGAACCCACCACGGTGCCATGCTGGTGTGCATCGGCGGCCGGCGCATAGGCCGGGGTCGTGTCTGTGGCCGAGGTGGCTTGCGCATAGGCATTGGCCCCGGTGGCGCCGTTGACGGCGTTATAGGTCAGGTCTTTGAGCAGATTGGCCTGCAGATCGGCATGGCCGAGGTCTATGCCATCGTCGCTGATCCCGACCACGATGCCGGTGCCGGTATAGCCCTTGGCCCAGGCATCGGCCACATTGAGGTCCAGAAGCGTGGCGGGTGGGGTGGTGTCCGCCGCATAGCGTTGGCCCGTGTTGCGCAAGTACCACTGGGCGCTGAACAGGGGATCGTTCATTTTTGTGATGTCCACCCCGCCCGTGAAGGCCGGTGCGGCGACGGCGGGCAGCGTGGTGTTGGTCACCGCCCGGTCGGTCAGAGTGGCCGCATCGTTGCCGGCCTTGTCCTGGATGGCTTTGGCATCGTTGCCTGGGGTGGGATCGGTATAGCCCACCGTGACCACGCTGCCCTGGGCGACAGGGCCTGCCAGCTTGAGGGTCACGGTCTTGTTGACGCTGTCCACCGTCACGGGGGACGTGGCGGCCAGCGTGGCGTTCACGCCACCCACTTTGACGGTGAACGTCCCTGTGTCTGCGGGGTTGGCGGCGTCCAGTGCTTCGTTGTAGGTCAGCACCAGGGCATCGCCATTCACACTGGCCGATACCAGCACGGGCGCGGTCGTGTCGGCCCCCGTGAAACTGTCCACATTGTCCCGGGTGAGGTTTTCCGACACCACGTTCGTGTTGACCAGAAAACCCTTTTGGATGACCGGGAGGAATTTCTCCGGGACCTCGGACGCGACCTTGGTCGTGTTGAGGTAGGCCGCCAGCTTGGCATTGCCCTGGGTCAGGCTGTCTGCGGTGCCCAGCACCTCTTTCAGCAGCGTGCGCGCCACGGCGGCTGCGGAGTCGCCGTTGTACGCCTTGATTTGCGGGTCTGTCGGAATTTGCGCCGTGAAGCTGTTGGCAACGCTTACCCGGTTGTTGATCACGGCAACGTCCGTGCCTGTCACCCCGTTCAGAATCGACAGCGCCAGTTTGCCCAGGGTGATGCGTCCACCATCGACCTCGCCCGCGTAGTAGTTCAGGCCGGCGGTGTCGGGCGCACGGCCCAGGATGTTCTGGTACAGCACCGTGATGCGGTCCGCCGTGGTGCTGGCACCGCCATACAGCGCCTGGGATTCGGGGGCTCCAGCGAAGTTGTCGATCACTTTATCCAGACCGCCGGCTTTTTCCAGCTCATTGCCCCAGTACTGCTGGCCCGCAGGATCTGCGGGGCGGCCGTAGTAGGCGATGTAAATTTTTTGGATCGTGCTGAGGGATTCGGGGAGGGCCATGGTGATTCCTTGGTGACAAGACGTTTGACTTTTGCATCCAGCCGTGAACGGGCGGTATCGATTATTTCTTGTCTGTACTGTGATTGCCGGGGCCGTGCCAAAAAAGTCCTTCAAGCCTTGTTGGAAGGAGGCGCACAAAAAAGGCCGGAGAGTCTCGAACTCTCCGGCCTTTGGGACCCCGTGAACGGTGCCGCTGCCTTACACGTCAATATTCCCGGCCCGCAGTGCGTTGGTCTCGATGAACTCCCGGCGCGGCTCCACCTCGTCGCCCATCAGCATGGTGAACACGCGGTCGGCTTCGATGGCGTCGTCGATCTGCACGCGCAGCAGGCGGCGCACGGTGGGGTCCATGGTGGTTTCCCAGAGCTGTGCGGGGTTCATTTCTCCCAGGCCCTTGTAGCGCTGGCGGCTGGTGGTGCGCTCGGCTTCGGTGATCAACCATTGCATGGCCTGGCGGAAGTCGCCCACCTTTTCTTCCTTCAGCCGCTCGCCTTCGCCGCGCTGGACCTTGGCACCTTCGCCCAGCAGGCCCCGGAAGGTGTCGGCGGCTTCGGCCAGGGCCGCGTAGTCGGCGCCGAGAACGAAGTCCTGGGTGATGACGCTGCTCTTGATGTTGCCGTGGTGGCGGCGGCTGATGCGCAGCAGGGGTTTGTCGGTGCGCACGTCGAACTCGCCACTGACTTCGGCCGGAATGCCGGTGGTGTTGAGTTCGCGCAGCTTGGCCTGCAGGGCCACGGCACTGGTTTGGGCTTCTTCGACGGTGTCCAGGCGCAGCGAGACGCCGTCGGCCACGGCGCGCAGGGCCTCGGCGTCCATGAAGTTGGACAGGCGCGCGATCACGTTTTCTGCCACCTGGTGCTTGCGCGCCAGATCGGCCAGGGTGTCGCCTTCGAGGCGCTGGTTGCTGGCGCTGCCGGTGGTGACGCTGGCATGGTTCAGGGCAATGCGCAGCAGGAAGTTGTCGAGCGCCGGGCCGTCTTTCAGGTAGAGCTCTTCCTTGCCCGACTTGACCTTGTAGAGCGGTGGCTGCGCGATGTAGATGTGGCCGCGCTCGACCAGCTCGGGCATCTGGCGGTAGAAGAAGGTCAGCAGCAGGGTGCGGATGTGGGCGCCGTCCACGTCGGCGTCGGTCATGATGATGATGCGGTGGTAGCGCAGCTTGGCCACGTCGAAATCGTCGCCACCGGTGCTGCCGCCGGCCTTGCCGATGCCGGTGCCCAGGGCGGTGATGAGGGTCAGGATTTCGTTGCTGGTGAGCAGCTTTTCGTAGCGGGCTTTTTCCACGTTCAGGATCTTGCCGCGCAGGGGCAGGATGGCCTGGAACTTGCGGTCGCGCCCTTGTTTGGCCGAGCCGCCGGCGGAGTCGCCCTCGACGATGTAGATCTCGCACAGCGCCGGGTCTTTTTCCTGGCAATCGGCCAGCTTGCCCGGCAGGCCCATGCCGTCGAGCACGCCCTTGCGGCGGGTCATTTCGCGGGCCTTGCGGGCGGCTTCACGGGCGCGGGCGGCTTCGACGATCTTGCCGCAGATGATCTTGGCGTCGGCGGGGCGCTCCTGCAGGTAGTCGGTGAGCAGCTTGCCGACGATGTCTTCCACGGGCGCGCGCACTTCGCTGGACACCAGCTTGTCCTTGGTCTGGCTGCTGAACTTGGGTTCGGGCACTTTCACACTGAGTACGCAGCACAGGCCTTCGCGCATGTCATCGCCGGTGACCTCGACCTTGGCCTTCTTGGCGAACTCGTTTTCTTCGATGTATTTGTTGATGACGCGGGTCATCGCGGCGCGCAGGCCCGTGAGGTGGGTGCCGCCATCGCGCTGCGGGATGTTGTTGGTGAAGCACAGGACCTGCTCGCTGTAGCTGCTGTTCCACTGCATGGCCACTTCGACGCCGATGTGCGTGCCGGGGATGCCGCCGTAGGTTTCGGCGGGGCGTTCGCCTGCGGCGTAGAACGAGGTCGGGTGCAGGACGGTCTTGCCCTTGTTGATGAACTCGACAAACCCGCGCACACCGCCCGCGCCCGAGAAGTCGTCTTCCTTGCCGCTGCGCTCGTCCTTCAGGCGGATGCGCACGCCGTTGTTCAGAAAGCTCAGTTCGCGCAGGCGCTTGGCCAGGATCTCGTAGTGGAAGTCGTTGTTTTCCTTGAAGATCTCGGTGTCGGGCAGGAAGTGTACTTCGGTGCCGCGCTTGTCGGTCTCACCGATGACCTTCATCGGCGAGACCTCGATGCCGTCCACCGTGTTGATGATGCGGTTCTGCACGAAGCCCTGGCTGAAGTCGAGCACATGCACCTTGCCGTCGCGGCGCACGGTCAGGCGCAGCTTCTTGCTCAGCGCGTTCACGCACGACACGCCCACCCCGTGCAGGCCGCCCGAGACCTTGTAGCTGTTCTGGTTGAACTTGCCGCCGGCGTGCAGCTCGGTCAGCGCGATTTCGGACGCCGAGCGCTTGGGCTCGTGCTTGTCGTCCATCTTCACGCCGGTGGGAATGCCCCGGCCGTTGTCGGTGACGCTGATCGAGTTGTCGGGGTGGATGGTGACCACGATGTCATCGCAGTGCCCGGCCAGCGCTTCGTCGATGGAGTTGTCCACCACTTCGAACACCAGATGGTGCAGACCGGTGCCGTCCGAGGTGTCGCCGATGTACATGCCGGGGCGTTTGCGCACGGCTTCGAGGCCTTCGAGGATGGTGATCGCGCCTTCGCCATAGCTTTCGCTGGTGCCGGGCTGGTTGGTGTCGATTTTCTGGGGCGCAGGCTCACCCGTGCCTAGGGATGGGGACTCGGGCAGCGTGTTGTCAGCGGTCATGGTGGGCCTTGGGGTCCGTGGAAAACCGGGGTTTTCCTATTTTCAATAAAGGTCAAATGAGGCTCTAGCGCTTGTCCATCAAGCGTTAGTTGCTATTGATTGAATAGCATTTTGGGTGCGGCTCAGGCCGCACGGGTGCTCAGATGCGCATCGGCATCACGACGTATTTGAAGTGGTCGTTTTCGGGGATGGTGATCAGCGCCGAGCTGTTGCCATCCGCCAGCTCCACCTTCACCATGTCCTGCCCCATATTGGCCAGGGCGTCGATGAGGTAGGTGACGTTGAAGCCGATTTCGATGGTGTCGCCGCCGTAATCGATGTCGAGCTCGTCCACGGCCTCTTCCTGCTCGGCGTTGTTGCTGGCCACGCGCAGGGTGCCGGGCTCGATGTTCAGGCGCACGCCCTTGAACTTGTCGCTGGTCATGATGGCGGTGCGCTGCAGACTGGCCAGCAGCGGGGCCCGGCCCAGGGTCACGCTGTTCTTGTGGCTGCGCGGGATGACGCGGTTGTAGTCAGGGAACTTGCCTTCGACCAGCTTGGTGACGAATTCCATGCCGCCAAAGGTGAAGCGGGCCTGGTTGTTGGCGAACTGCATTTCGATGTGGGGCTGGTTTTCGCCGCCAGCGTCCGACAGCAGGCGCTGCAGTTCCAGCACGGTCTTGCGGGGCAGGATGACTTCCTGCTTGGGCACTTCCACGTCCAGCGTGGCGCTGGCAAAGGCCAGGCGGTGGCCATCGGTGGCCACCAGGCTCAGCTGCTTGCCTTCGGCCACGAACAGGATGCCGTTGAGGTAGTAGCGGATGTCCTGCACAGCCATCGCAAACGACACCTGGCCCAGCAGGTCCTTCAGGGTCTTTTGCGGCACGCTGAACACGGGGCCGAAAGCCGCCGATTCCTGGACCAGCGGAAAATCTTCTGCCGGCAGGGTCTGCATCGTGAAGCGGCTCTTGCCGCCTTTGAGGATCAGCTTGGACTGGCTCGACTCCAGGCTCACGGTCTGGTCGCTGGGCATGGTGCGCAGGATGTCGATGAGCTTGCGCGCGCCCACGGTGGTGCTGAAGTCGCCGGTGTCGCCGCCGAGCTCGGCCGTGGTGCGGATCTGGATTTCGAGGTCGCTGGTGGTCAGCTGCAGCGCATTGCCCGTCTTGCGGATCAGTACATTCGCCAGGATGGGCAGGGTGTGGCGCCGCTCGACGATGCCGGACACCGATTGCAGAACCGCGAGTACCTTGTCTTGTGTTGCCTTCAGGACGATCATCTCAACCTCTTGTGTTTGGGGGGACGGTGCGTTCCCAACCCCTGGGTTGGTGCCTCCGGCCACTGTGCAGCCCGCCATTTTGCCCCGTTAACGGGGGGGTCTCCGGGCCAAAGACCATCGCCAGGCTCAGCCCTTGAGGGTCTGCTCCAGCACATGCAGTTGCTGGTTCAGTTCGGTCAGTTGCTGGCGTTCGCCAGCAATCTTCCGGACGGCGTGCAGCACGGTGGTGTGGTCCCGTCCGCCAAAGAGCTCACCGATTTCCGGGAGGCTCTTTTGCGTCAGCTCCTTGGCCAGGTACATCGCAATCTGGCGCGGCCGCGCAATGCTGGCCGGGCGTTTCTTGCTGTACATGTCGGCGACCTTGATCTTGTAATAGTCGGCCACCGTTTTCTGGATGTTTTCCACAGAAATCTGGCGGTTCTGGATCGACAGCAGATCGCGCAAGGCCTCCCGGGCCAGCTGGATCGAGATTTCCTTCTGGTTGAAGCGCGAATAGGCCAGGATCTTGCGCAGGGCGCCTTCAAGCTCGCGCACGTTGGAGCGCACGTTCTTGGCGACGAAAAATGCGACTTCCTCGGGCATTTCGGTGCCTTCGGCGCGGGCTTTGTTGATCAGAATGGCCACGCGCATTTCAAGCTCGGGCGGCTCGATGGCCACCGTCAGGCCCGAGTCGAAACGCGATACCAGGCGCTCGTGGATGTTGGCCAGGCCCTTGGGGTAGGTGTCCGACGTCATCACGATGTGCGACTTTTTGGCCAGCAGGGCCTCGAAGGCATTGAAGAATTCTTCTTGCGTCCGGTCCTTGTTGGCAAAGAACTGCACATCGTCGATCAGCAGCAGATCGAGCGAGTGGTAGCGTTCCTTGAACTCATCAAAAGTGCGGCGCTGGTAGGCCTTCACCACATCGGACACAAATTGTTCCGCGTGGATGTAGAGCACTTTGGCATCGGGCCGGTCGGCCAGCAGCTTGTTGCCGACGGCGTGCACCAAGTGGGTTTTCCCCAGGCCCACGCCACCGTAGATGAACAAGGGGTTGTAGAGGTGGCCAGGCATCCCTGCCACGTGCATCGCCGCCGAGCGTGCCATGCGGTTGGCCGTGCCTTCGACCAGGGTGTCGAACGTCAGGGCGGCGTTGAGGCGGTTGCGAAAGGCGCCAGCGGGCGCTTCTTCGGGGCTGCCGTTCTGCGCGTCCGAGGCGCTGGCGCTCTGGGCGGGTTCGGGGCTGGCCTGCCGAATGTACGTGCGCGCCACGGCTTCGCGCTGGGCCAGGGCCAGCTCCAGGGTCACGGGCTGGCCATACAGGCCTTCGAGCAGCGAGGCGATGCGACCGGCGTACTGGGCGCGAATCCAGTCCAGCTTGAAGCGGTTGGCCACGAACAGCGTGACCTTGGAAAAATCGTCAGTGACCTGGGCCACCAAAGGCTTGATCCAGGTGTTGAATTGCTGCTCGGGGAGGTCTTGTGCCAGTTGTTCTACGCAGGCCTGCCAGAGGCCTTGTCCGGCATTGGCGCCGGCTGCATCCGCAGGTCCGCGGGGAGGTTCCTCGGTCATTTCAGGGAAGCTTCTTGTTGTGGATAGGAGGAACGGGGCTGGGCCGCGGATTGTAGCTTGTCAAAGAGTTATCCACAACCTGGGCTACCTCGGCGAAGTGCGCGGCCGGATGCCTGGAGCGTGGGTTCAAAAGACCTTCTTTGCGCCTGCTGACCGATTTTTTCAGCGCCTGGACGCGCACCGGGGATTGCCAGAGCCCATTTAGGCTGCAATAATCTCGGGTTTCCCTGAATGTGTTCAGGGTGATTTAACCCGGCCGCCTTTATTTCTGCCCCTGTCCTGGGGGTTCATCAAAGCAGCGGTCTGAACTGAACCTCAAGGAATAGCACCATGAAACGTACTTACCAGCCCTCCAAGACCCGTCGCGCGCGCACCCACGGCTTCCTCGTCCGCATGAAGACCTGCGGCGGCCGTGCCGTCATCAACGCACGCCGCGCCAAGGGCCGCAAGCGCCTGGCCGTCTAAGGCCGACAAGGTCTCTGGCCTGCTCCCCGGTTCGTACCGTCAGGTTCCAGACGGGGCGCTTGCATGCAACGGCTGAAAACCCGTCCGCAGTTCCAAGCCACCATGGCGGGAGGCACTGTCTCCCGGACAACGCACTTTGCGCTGCACCGTCTGGTGCTGGGCACGCGCGCCGCGGTTGCTGAAAATCCAGTCCCAGGGCCCGGCCCCTTGCCTTCCGTGCAAGGGCCGCAGGCCCTGTTTGCCGTTCCGGATGTCTGGCTGGGTGCCATGGTGCCCAAGCGCTGGGCACGCCGTGCGGTCACGCGCAACACCATCAAGCGCCAGATTTACGTCGTAGGCGCTTCGTTTGAAGCCCAGCTGCCCCAGGCTGCCCATGTGGTGCGCTTGCGCGCGGCATTTGATCGCAAGCAATTCCTCAGTGCCACGTCCGAACCGCTGAAACAGGCGGTGCGGGCCGAGCTCTTGCAGTTGTTCGGCCATGCGGTGCGCCGACCGGCTGCTGTGGAGGCGCCTGCGCGATGATGCGCGCGCTGCTCATGGGCGTGGTCAAGGCGTACCGGCTGTGCCTGAGCCCCTGGCTGGGGTCGGCCTGCCGTTTCGAGCCCACCTGTTCCGCTTATGCGCTGCAGGCGCTGGAGCAGCACGGCGCGGCACTGGGCAGTTACCTGACGGTATGCCGTCTGGCGCGTTGCCATCCCTGGTGTGATGGGGGCCATGACCCGGTTCCGCGAGAATGGCCGCGGGGCACGCGTTTGTTTTCCCGCCTGTCTTCGTCTTCTACCCCACCCTCTTTACCAAAGAAGTCTTCATGAACGACATTCGCCGCACCATCCTGTGGGTGATTTTTGGCTTTTCCATGGTTCTGCTGTGGGACAAGTGGCAACTGCACAACGGGAACAAGGCCACCTTTTTCCCCACCACCACCCCGGTGACCAGCCCTGCCGCCGCCAGTGCGCCCGCTTCCAGCAGCGTTCCTGCGCCCGTGGTCCAGGGTGCGGCTGCCGTGCCCGGCCAGTCGGCGCCGTCCGTGCCTGCCGTGCGCGAGCGCGTGGAAGTCACCACCGACCTGTACCGCCTGGTCTTTGACAGCGAAGGCGGATCGCTCACCCAGGCCGAATTGCTCCAGCATGCAGACATGGCCGACAAGGCCAAGAATTTCCTGCTCTTCGACGAAAGCGCCCAGCGCGTGTACCTGGCGCAGACCGGCCTGATCGGCGGCAGTTTTCCGACCCACAAGACCTTGATGACCGCCGTGCCCGGCCCGCGCGTGCTCAAGGACGGTGCCAACGAGATCAGCATCCGCTTTGAATCCCCCGACCTTGGCGGCCTGAAGCTGGTCAAGACCTGGACCGTTCGCCGGGGTGCCTACGACATCGCCGTCCAGCACGAGGTGGTCAACACCGGTGCCGCCGCCGTGTCGCCCCAGCTGTACTTCCAATTGGTGCGCGATGGCAACAAGCCCCCGGGCGAGTCCTCGTTCTATTCCACCTTCACCGGCCCTGCGGTCTATACCGAGGCCAAGAAGTACCAGAAGGTCGAGTTTGCCGACATCGAAAAGAACAAGTTCGAGATCCAGAAGGAATCGACCAACGGCTACGCCGCCATGGTGCAGCACTACTTTGCCTCGGCCTGGCTCCTGGCCGACGGGGTGCAGCGTGAACTGTTCATGCGCAAGGTCGATGCCAACCTGTACTCGGTGGGCATGGTCACGCCGCTGGGCAGCATTGCACCTGGCGCCAGCAAGACCCTGGATGCACGCCTGTTCGCCGGCCCCCAGATCGAAAAAACCCTCGAAACGCTGACGCCCGGCCTGGAGCTGGTCAAGGACTACGGTTGGCTGACCATTCTGGCCAAACCCCTGTACTGGCTGCTCGACCAGCTGCACAAGCTGCTGGCCAACTGGGGCTGGTCCATCGTGGCGCTGGTGGTGCTCTTGAAAATCGCGTTCTACTGGCTCAATGCCAAGGCCTACGCCAGCATGGCCAAGATGAAGTCCATCAACCCCAAGATCATGGAGATGCGCGAGCGCCTCAAAGACAAGCCGCAGCAAATGCAGCAGGAGATGATGCGCATCTACCGCGAGGAAAAGGTCAACCCCATGGGCGGCTGCTTCCCCATCATGATCCAGATCCCCGTGTTCATTGCGCTCTACTGGGTGCTGCTGTCCAGCGTCGAAATGCGCAACGCCCCCTGGGTGGGCTGGATTCATGACCTGTCGGCGCCCGATCCCTTCTTCATCCTGCCTTTGCTGATGACGGCCAGCTCGCTGCTGCAAACCGCCCTCAACCCCGCACCACCGGACCCGATGCAAGCCAAGATGATGTGGTTCATGCCGCTGATCTTCAGCGTGATGTTCTTCTTCTTCCCGGCCGGCCTGGTGATGTACTGGCTCACCAACAACATTCTGTCGATTGCGCAGCAGTGGATCATCAACACCCGCATGGGCGTGCCACCGCAGTTCAACCTGCCAAAGTTCAAGTGACATCCCCCTGAGCGGCTGCGCTGCTTGGCGGCCCTTGCGCGGTGTCTCGCGCAGGGGCCGCGCCTGTTTCTGGCGTCCCTTTTTCACCCCCTCTCCGCCTATGCTTGCCCGCCACACCGATCCCATCGTTGCCATCGCCACCGCCCCCGGCCGGGGTGCCGTGGGCATTGTGCGAGTCTCCGGCAAGGGCCTGGGGGCCTTGGTCGAGACCCTGTGCGGCCGCGCCCTGCGCCCGCGCGAGGCCAGTTACCTGCCCTTCCGCGACGCGGCAGGCCAGGCCATCGACCAGGGCCTGGCCCTGTACTTTCCGGCGCCGCATTCCTACACCGGCGAGGATGTGCTGGAGCTGCAGGCGCACGGCGGCCCAGTGGTGCTGCAATTGCTGCTGGCCCGCTGCCTGGAGGCTGCTGCCGGGGCCGATCCGGCGACCGGCCAGCCCTGCCTGAAGGGACTGCGCGTGGCCCAGCCCGGCGAGTTCACCGAGCGGGCCTTTCTCAACGACAAGATCGACCTGGCCCAGGCCGAAGCCATTGCCGACCTGATCGACGCCAGCACCGAGGCGGCGGCCCGCAGCGCCAGCCGCTCCCTCAGCGGCGCGTTTTCGGCCGAAATCCACCGCCTGCGCGATGCGCTGATCCACTTGCGCATGCTGGTCGAGGCCACGCTGGATTTTCCTGAAGAAGAAATCGACTTCCTGACCAAGGCCGACGCGCGTGGGCAGCTATCGAATTTGCAGCAGACCCTGGCCGCCGTCATGCAGCGCACCCGCCAGGGCGCCCTGCTGCGCGAAGGCATCAAGGTGGTGATCGCCGGCCAGCCCAATGCTGGCAAAAGCTCGCTGCTCAACGCCCTGGCCGGGGCCGAGCTGGCCATCGTCACCCCGATTGCCGGCACCACGCGCGACAAGGTGCAGCAGACCATCCAGATCGAGGGCGTGCCCCTGCACGTGATCGACACCGCCGGCCTGCGCGACAGCGAGGACGAGGTCGAACGCATCGGCATTGCGCGGGCCTGGGACGAAATCGCCGGTGCCGATGCCGTGCTGTTCCTGCACGACCTGGCGCGCTGGGATGCTCCTGAATACAGAGCAGCTGATGCAAGCCTGGCGAGCGTTATGGCGCAAAAACTACCTGCTTCTGTGCCCGTCATCGATGTCTGGAACAAGCTCGACTGCGTGGCCGCCGACACCCCCCTGCCCGCCCTCACGCCCCAGGCGCTGCGCTTGTCGGCGCGCACCGGCACCGGCCTGGAGGCACTGCGCCGGATTTTGCTGGAGGTGGCCGGCTGGCAGTCGGCCCCCGAGGGCCTCTACATCGCCCGCGCCCGCCATGTGGAGGCGCTCCAGGCGGTGGACGCCCACCTGATGGAAGCCGCAGCCCAGTTGCTTTCCGTGAGCCCCGCCCTGGACCTGCTGGCCGAAGAACTGCGCCTGGCCCAGAACGCCCTGAGCACGATCACCGGCGAATTCACCTCCGACGATTTGCTGGGGGTGATCTTTTCGAGTTTCTGTATTGGAAAATAAGGCCCCAGGCCTTGGCGGCCTCAATTCTGAAGTGCAACACCCTTCAAAATTGAGGCATCCATGAGCAATAGAAGATACGAGCAGATCCAAGAGTCAGAGCGTCACGCGATAGCCTTGGGGCTGCAGCAAAAGCAAA
>JAQUDN010000034.1 GCA_028685665.1 Burkholderiaceae bacterium
GCCAGCGTGCCCTACCGGGTGTATGGCGGCCTGCGCTTTTTCGAGCGGGCGGAAATCAAGCATGCGCTGGCGTATTTGCGCCTGCTGGAGAACCCGCACGACGACACCAGTTTTGTGCGCGTGGTCAACTTTCCGCCGCGTGGCATCGGGGCGCGCAGCATCGAGTTGCTGCAGGATGCCGCCCGCAGCGCGGGCTGCTCGCTGCACGACGCGGTGACGGCGGTGTCCGGCAAGCCCGGCACCCACCTGGGGGCGTTCGTGGCCAAGATCGACGTGCTGCGCGAGCAGACCCAGGGCCAGAATCTGCGCGCCATCATCGAGCAGATGCTCGACGCCAGCGGGCTCATCGCGCACTTTCGCACCGAGCGCGAAGGCGCCGACCGCATCGAGAACCTGGAAGAACTGGTCAATGCGGCCGAGAGCTTCGTCACCCAGGAAGGGTTTGGCCGCGATGCCGTGGCCCTGCCGATCGATGAACAGGGCCAGCCCCTGACCCAGAGCCCCGCCAGCCAGGGGCTCGACCCCCAGGCCCCCGCGCTCGACCTGCCTTTGCCTGCGGTGGCCGGCATCGTGGACGGGGACACCGGCGAAACCCTCTCGCCCCTGGCCGCCTTCCTGACCCACGCCGCCCTGGAGGCCGGCGACAACCAGGCCCAGGCCGGCCAGGATGCCGTGCAGCTGATGACGGTGCATGCGTCCAAGGGGCTGGAGTTCGATGCCGTGTTCATTGGCGGCATGGAAGAAGGCCTGTGCCCGCACGAAAACGCCCTGAGCGACCCGGGTGGCCTCGAAGAAGAGCGCCGCCTGATGTACGTGGCCATCACCCGCGCCCGCAAGCGCCTGTACCTGAGCCACTCGCAAACGCGCATGCTCCACGGCCAGACGCGCTACCACCTCAAGAGCCGCTTTTTTGACGAACTGCCCGAGAGCGCGCTGAAGTGGATCACCCCCAAGGCGCAGGGTTTTGGCACCTTTGCTCCTTATTCAGGAGCTGCTGGGGCTTATTCAGCAAGCGCTAGAGGCGGTTTTGGCTCCAAATCCGAAACCTTCGCCAGTCCGCCCGTGCCTGCGCAGAAGGCCGCGCCGGCGCATGGCTTGCGGGTGGGCGTGGGGGTGTTTCACACCAAGTTTGGCGAGGGCAAGGTGCTGGCGCTCGAAGGCACGGGGGACGACGCCCGCGCCCAGGTCAGCTTTGGCCGCCACGGCACGAAATGGCTGGCGCTGTCGGTGGCCAAGCTCACCCTCGTGGACTGAGCCATGCTGGTGGTTCTGGGCGGCCTGCCCGGCACGGGCAAGAGCACCGTGGCCCACGCCCTGCTGGCCCGGTGGCCGGCGGTGTTCCTGCGCATCGACACGATCGAACAGGCCTTGCGCGACGCTGCCGTGCTCCCGGGCGGCGAGGTCGGGGTGGCTGGCTATGCCGTGGCTTATGCCCTGGCCCGCTCCCACCTGGCATGGGGCCAGGCCGTGCTGGTGGAGTGCGTGAACCCGCTGCCCGTGACCCGCGCAGCCTGGTGTTCCGTGGCCCGGGAGGCCGGTGCGCCCCTGCTGGAGGTGGAGCTGGTGTGCTCGGATGCCGTGGAGCATCGCCGGCGCATCGCAACGCGGGTCAGTGACATCCCGGGCCTGTTGCTGCCGACCTGGGAGGCGGTGCTCCAGCGCGACTACAGGCCCTGGGACCGCCACCGCCTGGTGGTGGACACGGCGGGCCTGTGCGCCGTCCAGGCGGCGGTACAGATCGGGGAGGCCCTGCGTGCCAGACAGGCCTCGGCGCTCACCGAACCCGCTGGCCCTGGGCGTTGATCACCACCTCACCGTCCTCCTTGGCGAAAGCGCCTTGGGGCGGCTGCGGCAGGAGGTCCAGTACCTGCTCCGAGGGCCGGCACAGGCGCACGCCCAGCGGGGTCTGGACGATGGGGCGCTGGATCAGGATGGGGTGCTTTTCGATGCAATCGAGCAGCTGCGCATCGCTCCAGTGGCTGGCGCCCAGGTCCAGGGCCTCGTAGGGCGTGCCTTTTTGCCGCAGGATGCCGCGCACGCCCAGGCCCATGGCTTGCACCAGGGCCTGGAGTTCGGCGCGGCTCGGCGGGGTTTTCAGGTACTCGATGACGGTGGGCTCCACGCCGCTGTGCCGGATCAGGGCCAGCACATTGCGCGAGGTGCCGCATTGGGGGTTGTGGTAGATGGTGATGTCGCTCATGGTCGTCCGGGGCAAAGCCCGCAAAAGAGCGCGTAGCGTGCCACAAACCCTTCAGCGTTCCTGGGCAGGCCGCCAGGCATTGACCATGGCCACCAGCGAGAGCATCACGGGCACCTCGACCAGCACGCCCACCACGGTGGCCAGCGCGGCGCCGGAATGCAGGCCGAACAGCGAAATCGCCACCGCCACCGCCAGCTCGAAGAAGTTGGACGTGCCGATCAGGCAGGCCGGCCCGGCGACATCGTGCGGCAGACGCAGCCACTTCGCGGCCCACCAGCTCAGGAAAAAGATGCCGTAGGTCTGCAGCACCAGCGGCACGGCAATCAGACCGATCACGCCCGGTTGCGCGACGATGGTTTCGGCCTGGAAGCCGAACAGCAGCACCACGGTGGCGATCAGGCCGGCGATGGACCCCGGCTTGAGGCGCGCGACCAGGTCCGCCACGGCGTGGGCCGAGCGCCGTTGCAGCGCATGGCGGGTGGCCATGCCCGCCGCCAGCGGCAGCACCACATACAGCACGGTGGACAGCACCAGGGTTTCCCACGGCACGGTGACGTCGGTCACGCCCAGCAACAAGGCGGCAATCGGCGCAAAGGCCACCACCATGACCAGGTCGTTGACCGAGACCTGCACCAGGGTGTAGTTGGCATCGCCTTTCACCAGCTGGCTCCAGACGAACACCATCGCGGTGCAGGGCGCCACGCCCAGCAAAATCATGCCGGCGATGTACTCCTGGGCCGATTGCGGGTCCACCCAGGGGGCGAAGAGGTGCTGAAAAAACAGCACGCCCAGGGCGGCCATGGTGAAGGGCTTGACCAGCCAGTTCACCACCAGGGTCAGCAGCAGGCCCTGGGGTTTCTGGCGCACTTCCTTCACCGCGCTCCAGTCGATCTGGATCATCATGGGGTAAATCATCACCCAGATGAACACGGCCACGACCAGGTTCACATGGGCGATTTCCAGCGCGGCAATCGCCTGGAAGGCGGTGGGGGTCCACAGGCCCAGGCCCACGCCAGCGGCGATGCCCAGGGCGACCCAGACGGTCAGGAAGCGTTCAAACAGTCCCATGGGCAGGGTCTCCAGAAAGGGGGTCTTGGGTGAGCTGGCGCAGGCGCGCGAGGCCCACGGGTTCTTCGCGGCACATCGGCACCACGGCATGGCGCAGGGCGTGGCGTTGGGCCACGGCCTGGATTTCCTGCCTTTCGTGGGCCGCGCGCTGGCGCAAGAGCGGGGCCGTGACGGGTGCGGCGGCCACGCTGTCGTTGACCACCCAGGCCCAGGGGGTGATGCCGGCGCGCTGCAGGTCGGCCTGCAGCTGGGCGGCTTCGAGCACCGGGGTGGTTTCGGCCAGGGTCACGATCAGCACCTTGGTCTGCTTCGGGTCTTGCAGCTGCATCATCGGCGTGGTGAAGTGCAGGCCCGTGCCCTCCATCTGGCGGGCGATGTCGCGGTGGTAGGCGCCGGTGGCGTCGAGCAGCAGCAGGGTGTGGCCGGTGGGGGCCGTGTCCATCACCACAAACTGGCGGCGGGACTCGCGGACCGTGCGGGAGAAGGCCTGGAACACGGCAATCTCCTCGGTGCAGGGCGAGCGCAGGTCTTCCTCCAGCAGGGCGCGGCCTGCGGCGTCCAGCTTGGCGCCCTTGGTGGCCAGCACCTGCTGGCGGTAGCGTTCGGTGACCTCGTGCGGGTCGATGCGGCTGAGCTGCAAGTGCTCGAGCGTGCCTTGCAGGGTTTCCGCCAGGTGGGCGGCGGGGTCGGCGGTGCTCAGGTGCACCGGCAGGCCCCGGTCGGCCAGCGCCACGGCCAGGGCGGCGGCCAGCGTGGTCTTGCCCACACCGCCCTTGCCCATCAGCATCACCAGGCTGGGTCCGTCGGCGGCGATGGCGTCCACCAGGTCCGACAGGCGGGGGGCCGCCAGGGGCGGGCTTTCGGGCGCGGGCTCCATGGCCGCGGGCGCACCCTGCAGCAGCTGGCGCAGGGCTTCAACGCCCACCAGGTTAACGGACTGCAGGGGCAACCGGTCTTGCGGCAAGGCGCGCAGGCCCTCGGGCAGTTGGCCCAGTGCGGCCTGCTCGCGCTGGGCCAGGGCCGCGGCCCAGGGGTCGTCGGCGATGGCGTCTGGCGGGTAGATGCCGTTGAGGACCAAAAAGGGCTGGTGCAGGCCAATGGCGCTGAGTTCGGTCCGGGTGCGGGCCGCTTCGCGCAGCGCACTGGCCTGGGCCCGGGCCACCAGCACCAGGCGGGTCTGGGTGGGGTCGGTCAGGGCCTGTACGGCGGCGCGGTAGCGCCCACGCTGCTGCTCCAGCCCGGCCAGCGGGCCGAGGCAGGACGCATCGCCCTGGCCTGCGTCCAGAAAACCGCTCCAGGCGCCGGGCAGTTGCAGCAGGCGGATGGTGTGGCCCGTGGGCGCGGTGTCGAACAGGATGTGCGCGTACTGCGCCGCCAGGGCCGGATCGGTCAGCAGGGCCGCGAATTCGTCGAAGGCCGCGATCTCGGTGGTGCAGGCGCCAGAGAGCTGTTCCTCCACGCCCCGCAGCTCAGCCTCGGGCAGGGTGCCGCGCAGGGGCTCCACGATGCGTTCGCGGTAGCTGCGGGCGGCGTCCTGCGGGTCGATCTCCAGCGCGTCCAGCCCGGGCACGGTGGGCACGGGCGTACGCCGGTTGCCAATCGCCAGGCCAAACACCTGGCCGATGTTGGAGGCCGGGTCGGTGCTCACCAGCAGCACGCGCCGGCCCTGGTCGGCCAGCCGCACCGCCGTGGCGCAGGCCAGCGAGGTCTTGCCCACGCCCCCCTTGCCGGTGAAGAACACACAACGGGGCAGGTCGTTAAGGAACTGCATGTGCATTCCTTTCAGCCGCAGCAAGCGGAAGGGCCACTGCAGCAGGCGTTGGCAGCAGCCTTGGGGCCGGCCAGTTTCTGCGCTGCGGCCAGCAGACCCGCGCGAACGACCAGGGCGGCGGGGACCACTTCGTGGCTCGCGCCATCGACCTCGACGGTGCGGCAGTCCTGGTCGCCGCATTCGGCACAGCAGCGGCTGCGGCCGGTCTGGCCCTGCAGCCAGTCTTCGAGCAGGCGGCCCTCGATCCAGATCGGGTTGGAGGCGCCGGGGTCCTGTGCAAAGGCGGCGGCGTCCAGCGCCCGGATCTCCAGCACGGGCTCCAGCCCCAGGGGCTGCAGCGCGCTGCGCAGCTGCTCCACGCCGCGCAGCACCTCATCGCCCGTGCCGGTGCAGCGGGGGCAGGTGGTTCCGGCAGGGCTGAGCAGGCGTTGCCAAACGATGGAAAGGGTTTGCATGGTGAACTCCAGGGTGGAAAGCACGGAAGGCCCAGGGCGCTTGCCGCAGGGGCAAGGCGCTCCGGGCCCAGGCGGTCAGCGCTTGGCCAGATCAGGCCGGCTGCCGACCAATCTGGTGCAACTCATTTTGCAGCGAGAGGCGGTCCAGCTTGTCCAGGGGCAGGTTCAGGAACAGGCTGATGCGGCGGTGCAGCGTCAGGAAGGCGTCCAAATAGGCCTTGCGGACCTCGTCCGCGCTGCCTTCGGCGGCCACCGGGTCGGGCACGCCCCAGTGGGCGGACATCGGTTGGCCGGGCCACAGGGGGCAGGTTTCGCCGGCGGCCTTGTCGCAGACGGTGAGCACAAAGTGCATCACCGGGGCGTCGGGCTGGGCAAATTCATCCCAGGATTTGCTGCGCAGGCCCTCGGTGCCGACCTGGTTGCGCGTGAGCACCTCCAGCGCCTGCGGGTGGACGCTGCCCGTGGGGTGGCTGCCGGCGCTGTAGGCGCGGAACTGGCCTTGACCCAGCTGCTTGAGCAGGGCCTCGGCCATGAGGCTGCGGGCGGAATTGCCGGTGCACAGGAACAGGACGTTGTAAATCGGTGCGCTCATGGTCTCTCGAGGGTGGGGGAAATCGGTGGGGCAAGGCAGGCCGGTGTCGTCCAGGCAGGGCTGGCCCTGGCAGCAGTGCGCGGTCAGAAAACCCAGCAGCCCGTTCATCGTGCCGATGTGGGCGCGGTAGCGCAGGTGGCGGCCCTGGCGTTCCTGCGTCACCAGCTGGGCGTGCATCAGCTCTTTGAGGTGGAAGGACAGGGCCGGCAGGCCCAGGCGTTCGCTGATGGTGCTGGGGGTGGCGCCCTCGGGGCCGGCCACGACCAGCAGGCGGAACACGCGCAGGCGCGATTCCTGGGCCAGGGCAGCCAGGGCCTGCACGGCCTGGGCGTCGTTCATGTCGGTCGTGCTCATGCGGCGGGCCTGGAAACAGGACGGGTCGTGGGCAGGCCCAGGGTCACCAGCCAGCACAGGCCCAGCATCAAGGCCGAACCCAGCAGGGCATACAGCAGCCCGCCCCATTGGTAGAGCAGGCCCGACAGCAGCGTGCCCAGAAAGCGCCCCAGCGCGTTGGCAGCGTAGTAAAAGCCCACGTCTTCGGCGGCTTTTTCCGAACCGGCATAGGCCAGCACCAGATAGGAATGCACCGAGGAATTGACCGCGAACGCAAAGCCGAACACCGCCAGGCCCGCGACCACCACCCATTCCAGCGCGGGGGCTTGCAGGGCCACGGCCAGCGCCAGGGCCACCGGCACCAGGGCCAGCGCGGCCGACCAGTGGCGGGCGGCGGGCACCTCGCGGCTCAGGCCGTCCGGGCTGCGGCGCACGATCTGCGGCGCCAGGGCCTGTACCAGGCCGTAGCCAATGGTCCAGGCCGCCAGGAAGCCGCCGACCATCGTGAAATTCCAGCCCACCGAGTACAGAAACACCGGCACGCCCACCACAAACCACACATCGCGCGCGCCAAACAGGCCCACCCGCGCGGCGGCCAGGAGGTTGATGCCGGTGTTCTTGGCAAACAGCTCCTTGGCGCTTTTCGAGGCCTGGCTCTTGCCCATCATCTGGGGCAGCGCGGTGACCACGCCCACCAGCACCAGGGCCAGCAGCCCCGCCATGGCCCACAGCGAAGCCTGGAAGCCCAGCGTTTGCAGCAGCAGCCCGCCCAGGAAAAAGCCCACGCCCTTCATCGCGTTCTTGCTGCCGGTGAACCAGGCCACCCATTGGAACAACTGGCCCGAGCCCTGGTCTTTTGCCTGCGCCTGCGTCACCTTGATGGCCGATTTGCTGGCGGTCTTGGTCAGGTCCTTGGCCACGCCGCACACGCCTTGCGCCAGCACCACCCAGGCCACGGCCATCGCGGGGCTCCAGTCGGGCTGCAAGAGCGACAGCAGGGTGAAGCCGGCGATCTGCGTCACCAGGCCCACGGTCAGCATGCGGGTGATGCCGTAGCGCGTGGCCAGCCAGCCGCCCACCAGGTTGGCCAGGATGCCCGCCGCCTCGTACAGCAGGAACAAAAAGGCCAGCGTGAACGGCGAATAGCCCAGGCGGTAAAAGTGCAGCAGCACCAGCATGCGCAGGGCGCCATCGGTCAGCGTGAAGCCCCAGTAGGCGGCGGTGACGATGGCGTAGTGGCGCACCGCCTTGGTGGCGCCGGGCTGCGGGGTGGCTTGCTGTGGGGTGGCGGGGGATGGCGTCATGGGGCTCATATCCCGGTGGCTTGCATATGGCAGGCCAGATCGACCATGCGGCAGGCGTAGCCCATTTCGTTGTCGTACCAGGCGTAGACCTTGAGCAGGGTGCCGTCCGTCACCAGCGTGGACAGCGCATCGACGATGCTGCTGCGCGTGTCCCCCGCGTAGTCGGCACTGACCAGCGGGCGGGTCTCGTAGCCCAGGATGCCGGCCAGCGGGCCCTGGGCGGCGGCGGCTGCGAACAGGGCGTTGACCTCTTCGGCGGTGGTGGGGCGCTGCAGCTCGAACACACAATCGGTCAGCGAGGCATTCAGCACCGGCACGCGCACGGCGTGGCCGTTGAGCTTGCCTTGGAGTTCGGGGTAGATCAGCGCAATCGCGGTGGCGCTGCCGGTGGTGGTGGGCGCCAGGCTCAAGAGGGCGCTGCGGGCGCGGCGCAGGTCCTTGTGCGGTGCATCGACCACGAGGTTGGTGTTGGTCGGGTCGTGCAGGGTGGTGATCTGGCCGTGGCGGATGCCCAGGTTTTCATGCACCACCTTGATCACCGGGGCCAGGCAGTTGGTGGTGCAGGAGGCCGCCGTGACGATGCGGTCGCGCGCCGGGTCGTACTGCTCATGGTTCACACCGACCACGATGTTCAGCACCTTCCCCACCTTGACCGGCGCCGCCACGATCACCCGCTGGGCGCCCCGGTCCAGGTGGCCTTGCAGGGTTTCAGGGGTCAGGAACTTGCCGGTGCATTCCAGCACCACGTCCACGCCCAGGTCGCCCCAGGGGATGTCGCCCGGGGCGGCGTGGCTGCTGAAGGACAGGCGCTGGTCGTCGATGCGCAGGGCGGCTTCGCCCTCGGCCGCAATGTCGGCGCGCCAGCGGCCCTGCACGCTGTCGAAGGCCAGCAGGTGGGCGGTGGCCGCGGCGCCGCCCTTGATCTCGTTCAGGTGGGTGACCTGCAGCCGGTGGCCCGCGCGGGGATCGTCGCTGGGGCGCGCGGCCGCGCCCAGGGCAGCGCGCAGCGCCAGACGGCCGATGCGGCCCATGCCATTGATGCCTACTTTCATCACTCAGCTCCCATTAATTTAATGATTCAATGATAGTTGAATCATTTGACGGTTTGATGACAGCCGACCCCAGGCCTCCCCCCTGGAGGAAGGGTCGATGCTTCAAAATAAAGAGCTAAAAACGCTGATTGGGCAAGGCCTGGAGACCTTTTTGCCCCTTCATTGCCTTGGCGCGGCATGGCGAGGGTCCCCGCCTTGGGGGCTCCTGCGGTGTTGCCTTCAAGCCACGGGCGGCCTGGCGGAAGACTACATCGCCGCTTGTTGCACCCGTTGGGCCAGGGCCTCGGCCTGCTCCTTGCGTTCGCTGTAGCGGTCCACCAGGAGGGGGGCGATGTCCCGGGTCAGCAGGGTGAATTTCACCAGCTCTTCGAGCACATCCACGATGCGGTCGTAGTAGCTGGAGGGCTTCATGCGGTCCTGGTCGTCGAACTCCTGGTAGGCCTTGGCCACCGACGACTGGTTGGGAATCGTCAGCATCCGCATCCAGCGGCCCAGAATGCGCATCTGGTTGACGGCGTTGAACGATTGCGAGCCGCCGCACACCTGCATCACCGCCAGCGTCTTGCCCTGCGTGGGCCGGACCGCGCCTTGCGACAGCGGAATCCAGTCGATCTGGGTTTTCAAAATGCCCGTCATGGCGCCATGCCGCTCGGGCGAGCACCAGACCATGCCTTCGCTCCAGCGCACCAGGCTGTGCAGCTCCTGCACCTTGGGGTGGCCCTCGGGGGCATCGTCCACCAGGGGCAGGCCCTGGGGGTTGAACACCCGCACCTCGGCGCCCAGGGCCTGCAGCAGGCGGGCCGATTCTTCGACCACCAGGCGGCTGAAGGAGCGCGTCCGCAGCGAGCCATACAAGAGCAGGATGCGCGGCGGATGGCTGGAGCGCGCCGGAGCGAGCAAGGTGTCCGCCGAAGGCACCTGGAAGTGGGCAGGATCGATGCCGCAGGGGGCCGCAGCATCTGCCGCAAAAGACGAGGCCATGGAAACTCCGAAAGTCAAAAACCCCCAACCCTAAGCGAAAGTCCTGGGCGGGGCGGGATTCCCCGCCAAATCCCGCCCTCCTGCCACCGGCCTGGAGGGCCCATGGGGCACTGGAGCGCCTGCCGGTGGCGGCCCTGTCACACAATTCACACCGTTCTGTCACAGGCTTGCCATATCGCCGTCCAAGAATCCCCAGGTTCATCCGACCTTTGGAGCATTTCATGAGCGAGTCCAACACCTACGACGACAACGAAATCGTCAATTCCTCCACCAATATGCACATGGACGAGCTGATCGCCGTGCGTTTGAGCCGTCGCCAGGCGCTCAAGGGAGGCGTCAGCGTGACCGCTGCGGCCTTGCTCGGGGGATTGAGCCTCAGCGCCTGCGGCGGCGGCAGCGACGATGCCAGCGGCCTGCAACTCGGTTTCACGGCCGTGGCCAAGAACAAGAACGATCTGGTCACCGTGCCCGAGGGCTACCAGGTCAGCATCCTGCACGCGCTGGGCGACCCGCTGCAGTTCGGTGACGAGTCCTGGAAGGACAACGGCAGCGAAACCGCCGAGTCCTACAACCGCCGCGTTGGCGATGGCCACGATGGCATGTACTTCTTCGGCCTGGCCGACGACGGCAAGTTTGACGCCAAACGCTCCGACCGGGGTCTGCTGGCCGTGAACCACGAGTACGTGGTCGGCCCCTATGCCCTGCACCCTGCGGGCATGACCGCCGGCGCGGCCCGTGTGGCCTCCGAAGTCGAAAAGGAAATCTACGCCCACGGCGTGAGCGTGGCAGAAGTCAAGCGCAGCACCGGCAACGACATGGCCATGGTGCGCGGCTCGCGCTTCAACCGCCGCGTGACCTCGGCCACCGAAATGGCGTTCACCGGTCCTGTCAAGGGCAGCGCGCTGGTCAAGACCAAGTTCTCGGTCGATGGCAGCAAGACCCGTGGCACCAACAACAACTGCGCCAACGGCTACACCCCCTGGGGCACCTACCTGACCTGCGAAGAAAACTGGTTGAACGTGGTGGCCCGCGCTGCCGGCGACAACGCCCAGCGCAGTGCCAAGGAAATCGCCGGCCTGAACCGTTACGGCCTGCCCGAAGGCCGTAAGAGCCCTTACCTGTGGGACACCGCCGGCACCGACGACCTGTTTGCCCGCTGGACCTCCTCGGTGACCGGTGCTGACGCCACGCAGGATTACCGCAACACCGCCAACACCTTTGGCTGGGTGGTCGAGATCGATCCCTTCAACCCCAGCTCCACGCCTGCCAAGCGCAGCGCCCTGGGCCGCTTCAACCACGAAGGCGCCTGGCCTGCGCCGGCCGTTGCCGGTCAGCCCATCGTGGTCTACCAGGGCGACGATGCCCGCAACGAGTACATCTACAAGTTCGTCTCCAAGGCGCTGTGGGACCCCAAGGACGTCAACGGTGGCATGGCCGCGGGCGCCAAGTACCTGGACGAAGGCACGCTGTACGTGGCCAAGTTCAATGCCGACGGTTCGGGCCAGTGGCTGGAACTGACCTTTGGCAAGAATGGCCTCGATGGCAGCAACGCCGCCTACGCCTTTGCCGACCAGGCCGATGTGGTGACCCACGCCCGCCTGGCCGCTGACAAACTCGGCGCGACCAAGATGGACCGTCCCGAGTGGGGCGCGGTCAACCCGCTGAACGGCGAGGCCTACATGACCTTGACCAACAACAGCAACCGCGTGGCCTCCACGGCCACCCCCACGGGCAGCCAGCTCAAGCCCGATGCAGCCAACCCGCGCGTGTATGCCGACACCTACACCAACGCCGATGGCACCACCCGGACCAACAGCGGCAACCCCAATGGCCACATCATTCGCTGGCGCGAAGCCAACGGCAATGGGGGTGCGACCCGCTTTGCCTGGGACATCTACCTGTTCGCCGCGCAGTCCGATGCCGCTGCCAACGTCAACCTGTCGGGCCTGACCGCCGTCAACGACTTCTCCAGCCCCGACGGCCTGTACTTCGACGAGCGCGGCCTGCTGTGGATCCAGACCGATGACGGTGCCTACACCGACGTGACCAACTGCATGATGCTGGCCGCCGTGCCCGGCCGCGTGGGCGATGGTGGCAAGGCCACAGCGGCGGGTGGCACCGAAACCATCAAGGGCACCAACGCGACACCGGACACCGTGCGCCGCTTCCTGGTGGGCCCCCGTGAGTGCGAAATCACCGGCGTGGCCGTGACGCCCGACGGCAAGACGCTGTTCTTCAACGTCCAGCACCCTGGCGAAGACGGCAAGCTGACGGCGCTGACCAGCCACTGGCCTGCCAGCCAGACCAACCCGGCTGCGCCCCAGCGTCCCCGCTCGGCGACCGTGGTGGTGACCCGCAAGGACGGCGGCCCAATCGGCCTCTGAGCCTGAGAGGCCAGGCTCTGCGGAGCCTGGCAAAGAAAAACGCCTGCCCGCATTTGCCGGCAGGCGTTTTGCATGGGGCGGTGCGCGGATGCCTTCCAGTCGGAATGGGGGCTTTATATGGCCCCAGGCCTTGTAGGGATTGCCGTAGGTGCTCTCTTTTTTGATATTTTCTGGATTTTTTGGAGCGTGGTCTTTTTGAGGGCGGAGGCCGGGTCTCGGCCCGGCGGCCGACTCACTTTCTCTTGCTTCGCCAAGAGAAAGTAAGCAAAGAGAAGGCGACCCTGCTGTCTGCGACCCCCTCGCCGGGGCGAGGGGGCACCCTGCGGTGCTCGCGTCCAGCGGGGTCTCGCTCGAACTCGCGCTGCGCGCTCAAACATGAGCGATCCCTGATCCGCTGGCCGCTGCGCTCCTCGGCGCAGCCAGAAGGGGGGAATGCGGACCTCCTTTCGGGCCATCGCTGCGCTCGGCCTGGCGGGACTTCGCTGGCGGGTCCTGTCCTGCGAGCAGTGAAAAGCCTCACGCGCACTACGGTGGGCGAGGCACAACAGTGACGGGTTTGTACAGATCACGAAGCAACTTGCAACACCAGCGCTTGTCTGCACTCCCCGGCAGACCATGCGGGAGCGCGCAGCGCGTCACCGCTCCCCGGCGTTACTGCGCAGCAGCAGCCGGCCCAGGTTCCCCACCCCTTCTGGCTGCGCTGAGGAGCGCAGGACCGGGCGGAAAAAGGGCCGCGCATGTTTGAGCGCAGCGAGTTTGCGCGGACCCCGCCCGGGTCGAGCACCGCAGGGTGCCCCCTCGCTTTGGCGAGGGGGTCGCAGACAGCGGGGTCGCCTTCTCTTTGCTTACTTTCTCTTGGCGAAGCAAGAGAAAGTGAGTCGGCCGCCGGGCCGAGACCCGGCCTCCGCCCTTCACAAAACCCCAGCCCTCAAAAGCCCCCAAACCCAAACCCAAACCCAACAACAGACCCCGTGCCTGGCGTGGAGGCGCTTCTGGAAAGCGAATCAGCGGGAGGGGCTCAAGGGGCTGGCGCCGGTTCGGCGGTGGCCTCGGGGTCGGCGCCGGGCCGTTCCGGTGGCTCGAAGCAATCGCGGAACGAGAACACCACCGACGTGAAGAACATGGCCGCCATCATCATGGCCGTGGCGATCATGATGCCGCCAATGGCCGCGTCCAGCAGTCCGAGCACATGCAGCAGCCCGGCCACCAGGCTCACCGCCACGCCGCCCAGCAGGAACACCCCCAGCCAGGCCAGCCCGAAGACGACGAAGGCCCCGGCATTGCGCCCACAGGCGATGGCGCTGAAAAACAGGCTTTTCACGGGAGGAACGCCATGCCAGTGGACCAGGCCGGGGGCGTGCCAGAACAGCAGGGACAGCGGCAGGTAGAGCAGGGTGGCCAGCCACATGGCTTGCTGAAAATCAGTGTCTTCGGCCATTTCGCGGGTCAGGGCTTCGCCGCCCAGGTAGACCTGGGCAAACTGCCCGCCATCGGCCAGGGCCGACAGCCCCATCACCAGCAGAAAGCCCAGGGCGTACAAACCGCCCAGGATCAGCATGTCGCGCAGGCGCTGGCGCCCGGTGCGAAAGGCCACCAGCAGCAAGGCGGGGGTTGGAAAGCGCCCCTGCATGGCTTCGGCGGCCGCCACCATCATGGCCAGCGTGGCCGAGGGCAGCAGTGCCAGCGCGACCGCCGGGCCCACCAGCGGCACCATGTTGGCGATCGACATGCCTGCCATGGTCATGAAAAACAGCGCTGACAGCGCCATGGGCTGTCGCCAGAACGCCCGGATGCCGAGCTGGACCCAGGTCAGGCCGGTGCGGGCGGGGACGATGTGGAGTTTCATGGGCCTGAGGTGCGGTTGGGAGGCGCATGCGAGTGCATGCAGGTTTGAATTTACCTGAGGAATCTGGCGGCACCCCCCTTGGGGGCCGGAGGACTCAGGCTTTCAAGGGGTTTGCGATGCGCCCTTGCAACACCCGTTCGAAATGGGTCGGGTCGTGGGGCGTGAGCATCGCGGCTTCGCGCGGCAGGTGGAAGTCCCACAGGCGCGAGATCCAGAAGCGCAGGGCCCCGGCGCGCAGCAGGGCGGGCAGCAGTTCGCGCTCGGCGGCGGTCAGGGGGCGCACGGCCTGGTAGGCGTCGAGCATGCTTTGCGCGCGGGGGGCATCGTGCAGGCCGGTGGCCAGGTCGATACACCAGTCGTTCAGGCACACCGCCAGATCGAAGAGCCAGGCGTCCACCCCGGCAAAGTAGAAGTCGAAAAAGCCCGTGAGCTCCTCGCCATCGAACATCACGTTGTCGCGGAACAGATCGGCGTGTACCGGGCCACGGGGCAGGGCGGCATAGGCCGACGAAGCCGCCACATGGTTCTGGTAGGCCAGTTCGGACTGCAGCAGCGCCGCGGCCTCGCCTTCCAGGTAGGGCAGCACCACCGGCACGGTTTCGTTCCACCAGGGCAGGCCGCGCAGATTGGGCTGCTGGCGGTCGTAGTCGCGCCCGGCCAGGTGCATGCGCGCCAGCATGTCGCCCACGGCGGCGCAGTGCACGGACTGGGGCGCCAGCTGGCTTGTGCCGCGCAGCTTGTTCACCAGGGCCGCCGGCTTGCCGCAGACGCGCAGCAGGATGTCGCCGTGCTTGTCCGCGCGCGGGTCGGGCACCGGAATGCCGGCATGGGCCAGGTGCTTCATCAGGTGCAGATAGAAGGGCAGCTGCTCGGCGGTCAGGCGTTCGAACAGCGTCAGCACGAACTCGCCCTGGTCGCTGGTCACGAAGTAATTGGTGTTCTCGATGCCGCCCTCAATGCCGCGCAAGGCCACCAGTTCGCCCAGTTGCAAACGGCGCAGCAGTTCGCGCGCCTCTTTCTTGGAGACTTCAGTAAAAACAGCCATCGATCAAACAGAGGAAACAGAAAAAAGGGAAGGCGGGGTGGGGCGTTCTGTGGGCCGGATCAGAACTTCATCACGTTCCAGACCCGGGGTGCCGTGCTGGCCTCGGTGCCGCTGCGGGGGCCGGAGCCGCCGCGCGCGCCATCGTGCGATTGCACTTCGTAGGCGGGCAGGTCGCCCGTTTTGGGCTGCACGGTGATGCGCTGGGTCTGGCCCCCCACGCGCAGCTCGTCCACGCGGCTGCCGGCATCTTCGACGTGGATGCGCTGGGTGCGTTGGTGGATCTGCGTGGTATTTTGCTCTGGATTCAATAGCTGCTCACGCCCTTGGGATGAGCCTTGGGCGGCATTGGGGGCCGTGGTCTGGGCCAGCAAAGGGGCCGAGGCCATGCCCAGCAGCAAAAAGAGGTGGATAGCGCGCATGGCGGGGATTGTAGAGGGCGGGCCCCTGCCGCTGGCCGGGCACAATGGCCGCCATGTCCCATCAACCCTCTCCCCCCAGCCCCGCTGCCGTGCCGCAGGACGCCGCCCCCGAGGCGCCCCTTTTCCCTGCGGCGGCGCCGGGCCGCCCCCCCACCCTGGTGCTGGTGGATGGCTCCAGTTACCTGTACCGCGCCTTCCATGCCATGCCCGACCTGCGGGCCGTGCCGGGCGACCCGACCAGCGCGGCCACGGGCGCCATCCGCGGCATGGTCAATATGCTGCAGGCCCTGCGCAGGGAGGTGCCGGCCGACTACGCCGCCTGCATCTTCGACACCAGCGGCCCGACCTTCCGCGATGCGATCTACCCCGCGTACAAATCGCACCGCCCGCCCATGCCGGACGACCTGCGCGCACAGATCGAGCCCATCCATGAGGTGGTGCGCCTGCTGGGCTGGACGGTGCTGGCGGTGCCGGGCGTCGAGGCCGACGATGTGATCGGCACCCTGGCCCACCTGGCCGCCCAGCAGGGCGTCGAGGTGATCGTCTCCAGCGGCGACAAAGACCTGAGCCAGCTGGTGAACACGCACATCACCATCATCGACACCATGAACGGCAAGCGCCGTGATGTGGCCGGGGTGACGGCCGAGTTCGGGGTGCCGCCGCATTTGATGGTGGATTTCCAGACGCTGGTCGGCGATACCGTGGACAACGTGCCCGGCGTGCCCAAGGTCGGCCCCAAGACGGCCGCCAAGTGGCTGGGCGAATACGGTTCGCTCGAGGCCCTCATCGCCCGCGCGGGCGAGATCAAGGGCGTGGCGGGCGAGAACCTGCGCGGTGCCCTGGCCTGGCTGCCCACCGGGCGCCAGCTGGTCACGATCAAGACCGACTGCGATCTGGGCAGTTATTTGCCGGGTTTGCCTGCTCTGGATTCGATAGCTATTGGCGCACAGCAGACGGACGCTTTGGCCACTTTTTATGAAAAGTTCGGCTTCAAGGGCCTGGCGCGCACCTTGCAAAGCGCGGCACCCGCCCCGGCCGCCCCGCCCGTGGCCCTGCCGGGCCAGAGCGGCGATCTGTTTGCCGACCATTCCGCCAGCCTGGTGGCCGAGGAAGCGCAGCAGCGCAGCGTGGTCTACGACACCATCCTGAACTGGACCGACTTCGACCAATGGCTGCAGCGCCTGCTGCAGGCCGATCTGGTGGCCTTCGACACCGAAACCGATTCGCTCGACGAAATGCGCGCCCGCATCGTCGGCCTGAGCTTCAGCGTGCAGCCGGGCGAGGCCGCCTACCTTCCGCTGCGCCACGAAGGCCCCGACGCCCCCGCGCAGCTGCCCCTGGACGAGGTGCTGGCCCGCCTCAAGCCCTGGCTCGAAGACCCCAAGCACGCCAAGCTGGGCCAGCACATCAAGTACGACCGCCATGTGCTGGCCAACCACGGCATCCAGGTGCACGGCTATGTCCACGACACCATGCTGCAAAGCTATGTGCTGGAAGTGCACAAGCCCCACAACCTCAGCAGCCTGGCCGAGCGCCACACCGGCCGCAAGGGCATCAGCTACGAAGACCTGTGCGGCAAGGGTGTGCACCAGATCCCCTTTGCCCAGGTGCCGGTGGACAAGGCGGCGGCTTATTCCTGCGAAGACTCCGACCAGACCCTGGAAGTCCACCAGGCCCTGTGGCCGCTGCTGCAGGCCGACGAGCGCCTGCGCACGGTCTATGAACTGGAAATCGCCAGCAGCGAGGTGCTGTTCCGCATCGAGCGCAATGGCGTGCTCATCGATGCGCCCACCCTGGCCGCGCAAAGCCACGAACTGGGCCAGCGCATCCTGCAGTTGCAGGAAGAGGCCTATGCCATTGCGGGCCAGCCCTTCAACCTGGCCAGCCCCAAGCAGCTGGGTGAAATCTTCTTCGACAAGCTGGGCATGCCGGTGGTCAAGAAAACCGCCACCGGCGCGCGCAGCACCGACGAAGAGGTGCTGGAGAAACTCGCCGAGGACTACCCCCTGCCCGCCAAGCTGCTGGAGCACCGTTCGCTCTCCAAGCTCAAAGGCACCTACACCGACAAGCTGGCCCAGCTGGCCTTGCCGGGCACTGGCCGGGTGCATACCCACTACGCCCAGGCCGTGGCGGTGACCGGGCGGCTGTCCAGCAACGAGCCCAATCTGCAGAACATCCCCATCCGCACGCCCGAGGGCCGGCGCGTGCGCGAGGCCTTTGTCGCCGCGCCGGGCCATGTGATCGCCAGCGCCGACTACAGCCAGATCGAGCTGCGCATCATGGCGCACATCAGCGGCGACCACGCCCTCCTGCACGCCTTCCAGCACGGCCTGGACGTGCACCGCGCCACGGCGGCTGAGGTCTTCGGGGTGGCGGTGGACCAGGTCAGCAGCGAGCAGCGCCGCTATGCCAAGGTCATCAACTTCGGCCTGATCTACGGCATGAGCAACTTTGGCCTGGCGAAGAACCTCGGCATCGACAACCAGTCGGCCAAGAACTACATCCAGCGCTACTTTGAGCGCTACCCGGGCGTCAAGCAGTACATGGACGACACCAAGGCCCAGGCCAAGGCGCGCGGCTATGTCGAGACCGTGTTCGGCCGGCGCCTGCAGCTGCCCGAGATCAACTCGCCCAACGGCCCGCGCCGCGCTGGCGCCGAGCGCGCCGCGATCAACGCGCCCATGCAGGGCACGGCCGCCGACCTGATCAAGATGGCCATGGTGGCGGTGCAAAAGGAACTGGACGCGCACAAGCCCCAGATCAAAATGGTCATGCAGGTGCACGACGAACTGGTCTTCGAGCTGCCCGAGGGCGATGTGGAGTGGCTGAAAAAGGAAATTCCGCGCCTGATGGCCGGTGTGGCCGACCTGCGCGTGCCCCTGCTGGCCGAGGTGGGCGTGGGCCTGAACTGGGACCAGGCGCACTGAGGCGCCTCCTGGCACGGCCCCGGGAACGCGGGGCTTTCCCGGCCCGCCCCGGCGGCCACGCCGGTGGGGCCGGGGGCGGGGCTTAGTAGTCCGAGGGGTGGGCGGTCAGTTCGTAGCCGACCTTGACGCCGATCAGCGCGGCCATCTTGATGAAGCTCTGGTGCGCCGCCCGCTTGATGTGCCGCACCTCGGCGGCGTTGCTGGCCATGGCCTCCCACATGGCGCAGACAAACACATCGCCGATCTCCAGCTCGACCAGGTATTCGACGACGGTTTCATCGAAGTCGTGCAGATCATCGAAGTCGTCTCCGGCATGGGCTTCGTTGGCGGCTTCGTCTTCGTCCAGGCCCGCATCGGCCGGCAAAGAGTGCTCGACCACGGCGATGCGGCAGGTCGAACCGGTGCGGGCCAGGCCGACTTCCTGCTGCCAGGCGATCACGCCGCCCGCCTCTGCGATCAGGCTGGTGTGCGAGGTGTGACCGCTCTCAAAGTCTTCGACGACGGCCTCGAAAATTTCCGAGGGCGTCAGGCCCATGGCCAGCGGCTCTTCAAAAGAAGGTTGGGGGGTGAGGTCGGGGGTTTGCGACATGCAGCGACTCCTGTTCAGCGGTGGATGGGACAAGCCAGTGCAGTCTAGGGCCGTGGCGGGGCCGGAACATGACAGATCCGTGAAGACATGGGTGCTTCTCTGTACGGGGCGGCGCGTCTGCGCCACGGCGACACGCCGCCGCCCGCGAGCCCCCCTACACTGTTTCGCCTTGGGGCCCCTTGCAAAGGGCCCGTCCCTGAACCCCGCCGGAGCCCCCGCATGACCGATTCAACGCCCTACACCCCGCCCGCCATCTGGCGCTGGAATGCCGACAACGGCGGCAAGTTCGCCCACATCAACCGCCCCGTGGCCGGCGCCACGCACGACCAGGACCTGCCCGTGGGCCGCCACCCGCTGCAGCTGTATTCGCTGGCCACGCCCAATGGCGTCAAGGTCACGGTGATGCTCGAAGAACTGCTGGCCCTGGGCCATGCCGGCGCCGAGTACGACGCCTGGCGGGTGCCGATCCAGGAGGGCGCGCAGTTCAGCAGCGGCTTTGTGGCCGCCAACCCCAACTCCAAAATCCCGGTCCTGGTGGACCACAGCGGCGCCGCGCCGGTGCGGGTGTTCGAGTCGGGCGCCATCCTGCTCTACCTCGCAGAAAAGTTTGGCGCCTTGCTGCCCGCCAGCGGCGCGGCGCGGGCCGAGTGCCTGTCGTGGCTGTTCTGGCAGATGGGCAGCGCGCCGTTCCTGGGCGGCGGGTTTGGCCACTTCTATGCCTACGCGCCCACCAAGATCGAATACGCCATCGACCGCTACGCCATGGAGGTCAAGCGCCAGATGGACGTGCTCAACCAGCGCCTGGCCGAGCACGCCTACCTGGCCGGCGACGAATACACCGTGGCCGACATCGCCGCCTGGCCTTGGTACGGCGCCCTGGCCAAGGGGCAGCTCTACGAGGCCGGCGAATTCTTGCAGGTGCACGAATACACCCATGTGCTGCGCTGGGCCGAGCAGATCGCCCAGCGCCCGGCGGTGCAGCGCGGCCGCAAGGTCAACCGCACCTGGGGCGATCCGGCCAGCCAGTTGCCTGAGCGCCACGAGGCCCGCGATTTCGACCCCCCCGCCCAGGACCCCCACGCGCCCGCGGCATGAGCCCGGGCCCCTGGCCACCTTGTTCATTCCCCCGGAGGTTCTTGCCATGCTGACCTTGTACGACTGCGCCACCGCCCCCAGCCCGCGCCGGGCCCGTATTTTTCTGGCCGAAAAAGGCCTCGCCCATGCCACCGTGCCCGTGGACCTGCGCAGCCGCGAACAGCTGGGCGAGGCCTACCGCCAGATCAACCCCGAGGCCACGGTGCCGGCCCTGCGCACCGAGGACGGCCAGGTCTGGACCGACAACGCCGCCATCGCCGCCTACCTGGAGGCCCGTTACCCCCATCCGCCCTTGCTGGGCGTGACCCCCGCTGAAAAAGCCGAGGTGGCCAGCTGGAACGGGCGTGCCGAGTTCGAAGGCCTGATGGCGATTGCCGAAGCCTTTCGCAACAGCACCCCGGCCATGGCCCAGCGGGCCTTGCCCGGGGTGGTGGACTACCCGCAGATTCCGGCGCTGGCCGAGCGCGGCCTGGCCCGCATCGACCATTTTTTTGACCAGCTCAATGCGCGCCTGGCAGGGCGCGCCTTCATCGCCACCGAACGCTTCAGCGTGGCCGACATCACCGCCGTGGTGGCCGTGGACTTTGCGCGCATCGTCAAGCGCCAGCCCGGCGAGGCCCATCCCCATCTGCTGCGCTGGCGGGCTGCGCTGGCCCAGCGGCCCTCGATGGCGCTGTAGCCCATGCGGGCGCCGCGCACGCTGCTGATCGTCTACCACTCCTTCACCGGGGGCACGCACCAGATGGCCGCAGCGGCCGAGGCGGGCGCACAGGCCGAGGACGGCGTCACCGTGCGGCGGCTCCAGGCCGCCCAGGCCGGCCCCGCCGACCTGCTGGCCGCCGACGGCTACCTGTTTGCCACGCCCGAATACCTGGCGGCGATGAGCGGGCAGATGAAGGATTTTTTCGATCGCAGCTACTACCCCGTGCTCGATCGGCTCAATGGCCGCCCCTACGCCAGCCTGGTCTGTGCCGGCAGCGATGGCCACGGCGCCGCGCGGCAGGTGGCCCGGATTGCGACCGGCTGGCGCCTCAAGGCCGTGGCCGAACCGCTGATCGTCTGCACCGCCGCGCAAACCCCCGAAGCCATCCTGGCGCCCAAGCAACTCGACGCCACCGCGCTCGAGCGCTGCCGTGCACTCGGCGAGGCCCTGGCCGCCGGGCTGGCGCTGGGGGTGTTTTAGTTCCAAGGTCCAGGCCCCGCGCCGCTGGGGCGCCTGGGCACCCCGCTCGCTTTCGGGAGCGCCCTGAAAAAGCCCTGATGGGGGACCCAAAAGTCAGGGCTCGCCCTGGTTTTTTCGGATTGCCACGGTGGGGGAGCTCCTGAATCCATAGCTGCTTAGGCAATACCCTATTGCCTTGAAGCCCAATTTGGGGGATTGCTGAATAGGTGTTTCGATATGGGGGTCCCATCGCCGATGACGGGTCATGCTGCCCGTTTGGGGTTGTTGCCTGGCCCCAAACTTGCGCCCTCCACAAACAGCAGCGAGTCCATCAGCGCCTTGGCACTCTTGCTGTCACTGTGCGTCTTGCGCCTCAGCCTGGCCAAGTCACAGCGCAGCTTGTTCTTCATGCTCTCAATGTGGTGTGTGCGCGCCTTGCCCACCTCATGCTGGCGCTGCTGCAGGATCGTCAGGTCGGGCCTGTGGTGATCCGTGCAAAACTGGATGTGTGCTCCATCAGGCAACTGGCTTTGCAGCACCCTCGCTGTCGTTGTGCCCCGACCCCCCAGCGCCCAGGCCACGATCTGGTATGTCTTCAGACCACACGACGGTGCCATGCGCCACGTGGGCACGGAGGGGTGCTGCTTGATTGGCGCTAAATTTGGCTCTATATTGATCTCTCATTCAAGCGGGAGATTTTGATGGATGCCATCTACGCCGATTACTCGATCAGCATGTCCGAGTTCAAGAAGAACCCAGCCCAGGTCCTGCGCACGGCGGGCGAGAAGCCTGTGGCGGTGCTCAACCACAACCGCCCGGCGTTCTATATGGTGACCCCCAAGCTCTTCGAGGCCCTGATCGAAGAACTGGCAGACCGCGATCTGGCCCAGCTGGTCCGTCAGCGTCTGGCCTGCAAAGACGCTGCGGTCGAGGTGGACATTGACAGCCTCTGATGCCCTTGGAGGGCCCACACGCTAGCGCCTCAAGTTCCTGCCAGAAGCACTGGCCGAGTGGCATGCCCTGGATGGGAGCGTGAAGACGGTGCTGAAGAAGTTGTTGCTGAAACGCTTGGAGCAGCCACGCCTGCCTGGCGCCGAACTGCAGGGTGATCTGCGCAACTGCTACAAGATCAAGCTGCTGAAACAGGGTTACCGGCTGGTTTACCAGGTGGAAGATGGCATCTTGGTCGTGCTTGTCCTGGCCGTTTCAAAGCGCGAGGACATGGCGGTCTACCGGGCGGCTGTCAACCGTTTGCTGGCGGGTGAATAGCGGCACTCCCTCAACCCTGTGCCCGTGCGGGGCCGGTGCTCGCTCATGACCCGATTTCTTTGACTCCATCATGGAGCCCACGTTTTCCTTCGTGGGCACCCTCATTGATGCCATCGCTCTGGGGGCAAAGAGGGGTTTGCTGGGGGCTTACGGGGCAAGGGTTGTTCGCTGCGGCCCGCCAGCGGCCCTGAGCTACCTCTCCAGGGCCCGTCTGGCGGGGGGCGCCAGGGGCGTTGCGGGGGTGGGGGCCGCTGAAAGGTGGATTTTTATCAGGGTTTACCCTGATTTTGTTTCGGATTGCTACGGCAGGGTAGCTCCTGAATCCATAGCTATCTAGGTAATGCCCTATTGCCTTGAAGCCCGATTTGGCAGAAATTTTTTCCCCCAAAAAATCCCCCAACTGTTATCTACTGTAATGTTCGCGCGGACCGGTTTGCTACGTTGCGCCTCTTTGTTGATTTCAGAGGTCCCCAAAATGGCACAACCCACTTCGCTCAGCACCGTCCAACGCCTGTACCTGGCCTACTACGGCCGCCCCGCAGACCCGGCCGGTCAGACTTATTGGGCCGACAAACTCGACGCCGCAGGCGGCTCCCTGGTGGGCATCATCGACGCCTTCGCCAACTCCGCCGAGTCCCTGGCCCTGTACGGCGCCAGCAGCACCGCCCGCGAACGCGTCACCGTCCTCTACCAAAACCTGCTGGGCCGCGACCCCGAAGTGCAGGGCCTGAACTACTACGTCGACCAGATCAACCGCGGCAAGCTCAGCCTGGTCAACGCCGCCCTGGCCATCGTGGACGGCGCCCAGG
>JAQUDN010000188.1 GCA_028685665.1 Burkholderiaceae bacterium
GTGGCGGCGCTGCCAGGCTTGCAGCAGGTTGATGACCAACAGCAGCACGAAAGAAATGGCCAGCATGACCACGGCCACCGCCGTGGCGCCGGCGTAGTCGTACTGCTCCAGCTTGCCGATGATGATGAGCGGGGTGATTTCAGACACCATGGGCATATTGCCGGCGATGAAGATGACCGAGCCGTATTCGCCCACCGCGCGTGCAAACGCCATGGCAAAGCCCGTGACCAGGGCGGGAGCGATCGACGGAAAAATCACCTTGGTGAAAGTCTGCAGGCGGGTGGCGCCCAGGCAGGTAGCGGCTTCTTCGAGTTCTTTTTCAGCATCTTCGAGCACCGGCTGCACCGTGCGCACCACAAAGGGCAGACCGATGAAGATCAGCGCAATGACGATGCCCGCCGGCTTGAAGGCCAGCTGGATGCCCAAGGGTTCGAGCAGGCTGCCGATCCAGCCATTGCCGGCCAGCAGCGCGGTCAGCGAGATCCCCGCCACGGCGGTGGGCAGGGCAAAGGGCAGATCCACCAGGGCATCGACGATTTTTTTGCCCGGAAACTTGTAGCGCACCAGCACCCAGGCAATCAAGAGCCCGGCCACCAGATTGACCAGCGCCGCGATCAGCGAGGCGCCAAAGGTCAGGCGGTAGGACGCCACCACGCGCGGCGCGCTGATGGCCGCCCAGAACTGCTCCCAGGTCAGGGTGAAGGTCTTGAAAATCAGCGCCGACAAAGGGATCAGCACGATGATGCTGAGATAGAACAGGGTGTAGCCCAGGGTCAGCCCAAAGCCGGGCAGAACCCGCCTGGACGCCCGCTGGCCGGTGGCACCCGCCACCGCAATGGCCGCGGCCATGGCTTACTTGCCGCCCGGGGTGTAGAGCTTGTCGAACTGCCCCCCGTCGTTGAAGTGAACTTTCTGGGCTTCGCTCAAGGAACCGAAGTACTTGGCCACCGTGAACTGCTTGAGCGGCTTGAAGGTGCTGGCGTACTTCTTGAGCACCGCTTCGGAACGCGGACGGATGGCGTGCTTGGCCGCGATTTCCTGGGCTTCGTCGGAATACAGGTAATCGAGGTAGTCCTTGGCCAGCTTGGCCGTGCCTTTTTTGGCCACGGTGCGCTCGACCACGGCCACGGGGTTTTCTGCCACGACGCTGACCGAGGGGTAGACGGCATCGACCTTGCCGGCACCGAACTCGCGGTCGATGGACACCACCTCGGATTCGAAGGTGATCAGCACATCGCCGATATTGCGCTGCAGGAAGGTGGCCGTGGCATCGCGGCCGCCCTTGGCCAGCACCGGCACGTTTTTGTAGAGCTTGCCGACGAACTCGGCGGCCTGGGCCTCGGTGCCGCCCTTTTCGCGGATGGCACCCCAGGCGGCCAGGTAGGCGTAGCGGCCATTGCCGCCGGTCTTGGGGTTGACCACGACCACCTGGGTGCCGGGCTTGATGAGGTCTTCCCAGTCCTTGATCTCCTTGGGATTGCCGTTGCGCACCAGGAACAGCATGGTCGAGGTGGTGGGCGAGGCGTCAAACGGGAACTTCTTGGCCCAGTCCTTGGCCACCACGCCGTTGCTGGCCAGGAATTCCACGTCGGTGGTGGTGTTCATGGTGACCACATCGGCCGCCAGGCCGTCGTTCACGGCGCGTGCCTGGGCGCTGGAGCCGCCGTGCGACTGGTCGATCTTCAGGTCCTGGCCCGTCGTCTTCTTGTAATGGGCCACGAAGGCGGCGTTGTAGTCCTTGTAGAACTCGCGCGCCACGTCGTAGGACACATTCAGCAGGCTGTTCTGGGCCCAGCCCGTACCGGAGGCGAGCAAGGCTGCGGCCGCCAGAAGGGTCTTGATTTTCAGGGAGGTCATGGAGGGGAGCCTTTGGAAAACGGGGGAAGCGTCGATTGTGCGAAAGCACGCATACAACTCAAAAGAATATATTATTTTAAATTTATAGACCAAAAAGCATAAAGAGAACCAGGGCAGCCCCCTGCCCCGCTCTGCACGGCGCAGCACAGGCCCTGGGGGCCCGGGTATCGGGCTTGGAGTCAAAACACCCCGGAACGCTTTCTGGGAAAGCGTGGGATGCTATCAAAATCAATTCACCCCGCCGACGCAGCCGACGCCGGGGTGCTGGCGCTGGCCTGCGTGGCCAGCGAGGGCACCGGCCAGTCGCTGGGACCGGTCAGCGACTGCAGCAGCGCCAGGCCCAGAGGCCAATCGCCGTGGCCGGAATCGATGTTGATGTGGCCGGCATTCTGCAGGCGCACGAACTCGCTGCCCCAGGCACGGGCATAGGCCCCCGCCAGGCGCACCGGACAGAAAGGGTCGTTGCTGCTGGCCACCAGAATGCTGCGGTACGGCAGGGTCGCATAGGGCACGGGCGCAAAGTCGCTGAGGATGGCCCGGCGCTCGGGATCGGCCGGGGCCACCAGCAAAGCGCCCTGCACGCGCGATGCGGCTTCGGGGCCCAGGTGGGTGGTGGCGATGCAGCCCAGGCTGTGCGCCACGATCACCACGGGCTGCGGGCAGGCCAGGATGGTTTTTTCGAGCTGGCCGACCCAGGCGCTGCGCGTGGGAGTGATCCAGTCGTCTTGCACGACACGGCGGGCCTGGGGCAGGCGCTCGGCCCACAGGCTCTGCCAATGCCCCGCACCCGAATCCCGCCAACCGGGGACGATGAGAATGCAGGGGTCGCTCACAGCAGCTCCGGCCAGCCAGGGCTTGCCCAGCGTGCGGCGACACCGGCAGGAAAAGGGAATTGCGCTCTGAGGCGGGTCATGCCACGGCTCCTTCATTCAAAGAAGACGCATTCTGCAACCCCGTCTATAAAACCCAAACGAATATATCGTTGGTACTTTATCGCTTAATCATCTGATGGAGCCGGCTCACACCTGCACGGCTTCGAAGGCGGGATAAAGCTCGTCGATCCAGTGGTTGAGCTCGTCCTGCGAGACATGCAGGTGGTCCAGGCAGGCCTGGCCATGGGCCTGCCATTCGGGCGTGGGCGGCAGGTTGTCGTGCTGGTGGACCAGGAAATCCGCCAGCTGGCCCAGTGCCACCAGGTGGCGCACGTTGGCGGCAAAGCGCTCGTCGTTCAGGCAGGTGAAATCGTGGTGCAGCCAGATGGCCTGCGCCACATCCCCGGGCAGGTGCCAGGTGCGGGCCACGATGGCGCCCACCACGGCATGGTCGGTGTGGTGGTTGGCGTTTTCGGTCTGGGTGAAGGTGCGGTCCTTGCGGGCCAGGGCTTCGGTGACGGTGCTGGCATAGCCGCGCACCGCCTTGACCAGCACCGGCATGCCCACATGGCAGAACAGGCCAAAGCTGTAGCCCAGGCCTGGATCAAAGCGGTAGAGCACCCGCCCGATGTGCTCGCAGGCGATGGCCCGGCGCTGGGAGCTTTCCCAGAAATGCTCCAGCAGCGGCGAGCGCACCTGCAGGGCCTGGCGGGTGAGGAAGGCCGAGAGCAGCTCCACCGCCGGCTGGCAGCCCAGCACCGTGAGCGCCATGCCCACGGTGCACACCGGCTGGGCCAGGGCGTGCAGCGGGCTGTTGGCCTGGCGGATCAAGGCGGCTGCCATCGCCACATCGGAACTGGCCAGTTGTTCGATGGCCGGCATGTCGGGCTCGGGGCCGGCCAGGGCCGCCTGCAGGCGCACCAGCAGCTCGGGGCAAGGCGGAATCACGATGGCTCGCAGGGCAGGATGCGCCCGGGCCTGGCGGATCTGCGGATCGACGGAATGGGTGTTCACGGCACGGTGCAGGCCGCTCAAGGCCTGCCGGATGGTCAAGCAGCCGATTGTCGGGGCAAAAAGGGCACGGGCCGCCGAACGTTCACGGGCTCAGGGCAGCGCTGGCCCCTGCGCACCGGGAAACGGCGAACCCGCTTCGGCTTCGCCGCGTTGGCGGGCGGCCTCGCGGCTGGCCTGGGTGTTGCGCCCCGGAATCGCCTCGCCCAGGTAGTCCAGAAACTGGCGCACCGCAGGCGACATGCCCCGGCGCGAGGGAAACACCGCGTGCACGATCGAGGGCGTGGGGGCCCAGTCCGGCAGCACAGACACCAGGCGCTGGTCGCGCATTTCCTCGTGGCACAGGTAGTCGGGCAGCCAGCAAATGCCCGTGCCGGCCAGGGCGGCAAATTTCAGGGTCACCAGGTCGTCGGCGACATAGCGGGGGCTGTGGTGCACCACCTGGTGGGCGCCCCCCGGGCCGATGAGGCTCCAGGAGGCCCGGCCATCGGGTGCAGACAAGGCAATGCTGTCCAGGCGCTTGAGGTCTTCCAGCGTGCGCGGCGTGCCCTGGCGCCGGAGCAATTCCGGGCTGGCCACCAGCACCTGGATGGCCTGGTCCAGGCGCTTGACCACCATGCTGCCGCTGTCCTCCAGGGAGGTGCGCACCCGCAGCGCCACGTCAATGCCTTCGTCCACCAGGTTCACCGGGCGGTTGAGCACCAGCATTTCGACCCGGACCCGGGGGTAGCGGGCCAGGAACGCCGGCATCAGCTCGCCCAGCACGGTCTGGGCCAGCGTCACCGGGCAGCTCACGCGGATGGTGCCCTGGGGCTCGGTCTGCACCTGGGCCACCGTGTCGGCGGCGGCCTGGGCGGCCTCGCGCACGGCCTGGCAGTGGCGCAGGTAGGCCTCGCCCACCCCGGTCAAGGAGAGCTTGCGTGTCGTGCGCTGCAACAGGCGCACGCCCAACTGGGCTTCGAGCCCCGAGACGCGGCGGGACAGGCGCGACTTGGGCAGGCCCAGCGCGCGGCCGGCCGCGGCAAAACCGCCCCGCTCGACGACTTCGGCGAAATACAGCATGTCATTGAGGTCTTGCATCGGGACATTCCATCGTTCCAAAAACAGAACAAACCAACCCGATATCGGCGACTTATCAAATATCTGTAGCTATTCGATACTGGCCCCATCGCCCCATCCGGTGGCGTTCCGCCCTTCAGGAGAACTGCATGCAACTGCTTCACATCGATTCCGCCATCACCGGCAGCCAGTCCGTGTCCCGCCAACTCACCGCCCAGATCGTCGAGGCCTGGCAAGCCAGCCACCCCGGCACGGAAGTCCAGTACCTGGACCTGGTGGCCGAGGCGCCCAACCACTTCACCATGGACGCCATGGCGCCGCGCACCGGCCAGACCGAGGGCCTGAGCGCAGCCCAGCAGCGCGAGAACGCGGTGTCGGAACAGGTCGTCCGCCAGTTTCTGGCCGCGGATGTGGTCGTGGTGGGGGCTCCGCTGTACAACTTCAGCGTTCCTTCGCAGCTCAAGGCCTGGATCGACCGCCTGGCCCAGCCCGGCCGGACCTTCCGCTACACGGCCAACGGCCCCGAAGGCCTGGCGGGAGGCAAGACCGTGATCGTGGCCTCGACCCGCGGCGGGGTGTACTCGACCAGCGAAGGCGGCCGGGCCATGGAACACCAGGAAAGCTACCTGCAAACGGTGCTGGGCTTCTTTGGCGTGAGCGATGTGCGCATCGTGCGGGCCGAAGGCGTGGCCACCGGCGAGGTCGGCAAGACCGCCGCCCTGGCCTCGGCCGCCCAGGACATCCGCACCCACACCGCAGC